>CAYMYI010000049.1:0-29045 GCA_964394585.1 uncultured Roseobacteraceae bacterium | reverse complement strand
AGGAACGGTGCTATTAAAAGGAGCGCGGATTATTACCATGAAAGGCAACCAGGTAATTGAAAATGGTGATGTTCTAATTGAAAATGCTCGTATTAAAGCAGTAGGGGCTACCGGCACGCTGAACGTTCCTTCAGGTACTGAAACGATTGAAATGGAAGGGAAAACGATTGTGCCAGGCTTTGTAGATACCCACGCACACATGTGGCCTACGTGGGGAATCCATAAAACACAAGTGTGGATTTACTCAGCAAACCTAGCATACGGTGTTACCACTACCCGCGACCCCCAAACCGCCACTACCGATGTGCTCACCTATGCTGATATGGTAGATGCCGGCATGATACATGGCCCGCGCGTATACTCCACCGGCCCCGGCGTAGGCTTTTGGGCATATAACATCAAAGATTTAGACCACGCCCGCAAAGTGCTAGAGCAGTACAGCCGTTTTTACAACACCAAAACCATTAAAATGTACCTAACAGGCAACCGCCAACAACGCCAGTGGATTATCATGGCGGCAAAAGAACAAGAACTAATGCCTACTACCGAAGGTGGGCTCGATTTCAAGCTCAATATGACCCAACTACTCGATGGATACCCCGGACACGAACACGCTCTCCCGATTTATCCTATTTATAAAGATGTGGTAAAAACCATTGCAGAATCGAAAATGACAGTAACGCCTACCTTGCTAGTGGCCTATGGTGGCCCGTGGGCAGAAAATTACTTCTACGCAACCGAAAAACCCTACCACGATGAAAAGCTACAGTACTTTACACCATACGAAGAGCTTGCGGCAAAGTCGCGCCGAAGAGGGAGCTGGTTTATGGAAGAAGAACACATTTTCGCTCGCCACGCTGAATTTGTTAAAGATTTAGTGGAAGAAGGGGGGCTTTCCGGAGTGGGCAGCCACGGGCAGCTTCAAGGCTTAGGATACCATTGGGAATTGTGGGCAATGCAAGCAGGCGGTATGAGCGAACACGATGCGTTAAAAGTAGCAACCATCCTTGGGGCTGAGGCCATCGGGCTTGATGCCGATTTAGGGTCTATCGAAGTAGGCAAACTCGCCGACTTAGTGATTATGGAACAAAACCCCCTCGAAAACATCCGCCACACCAATACCATTACCCATGTAATGAAAAACGGAAGACTCTACGATGGAAATACGCTCGATGAGGTATACCCAGAACAGAAAAAGGCAGAAACCTTTTGGTGGCAAACACAAAAACCTGAAAATTTACCGGGCATTTCGGTAAAAGAATAAAGCGTTAAAAAGCTCCATCCTAAAAATCCTATTCTCTACCGGAGAGTAGGATTTTTTTATTCGCAGATTTACAAACTCCTTCGCACTCTTTGGCTTTTTGTATCTTTTCTGTACAATCCACTAAAATCACGATTTTAATAAATGAAAACGATACAGAACTATATTGGAGGAGAACTATGCCCCCCTACTTCGGGCACTTATTTTGAAAGCATCAATCCGGCGACGGCGCAGCCCCATGCGCTGGTTCCCGATTCGGACGCTACCGACGTAGAAGCCGCTCACCAAGCTGCCCGCAACGCCTTACCACAATGGGCTGGGCTTTCTGCCCAAGAACGCTCTCGGTGGTTGCTGAAACTAGCTACCGCTATTGAAGCGCACCTTCCTGCGCTTGCTCGTGCCGAATCTGACGATAACGGTAAACCACTTTCATTAGCTACAACAGTAGATATTCCTCGTGCAGCGGCAAATTTTCATTTCTATGGAACGGGCATCCTTCATTTTGCTACCGAAGCACACGAAATGGCAACCCCCGCTATTAATTACACTTCGCGTAAGCCATTAGGAGTAGTCGGCTGCATTTCCCCTTGGAACCTCCCACTATATCTTTTTACATGGAAAATAGCCCCTGCCCTTGCAGCCGGGAATACGGTGGTGGCAAAGCCTTCAGAAGTTACTCCGCTCACGGCTTATTTACTTGCGGAGCTTTGCCAAAAAATCAGCTTTCCCAAGGGTGTTCTCAATATCGTACACGGATATGGCGCCAAAGTAGGGCAAGCCATCGTAGCGCATCCTGATATCCCTGCCATCTCGTTTACCGGAGGAACAGCAACTGGCAAACGCATTGCTGCTACTGCTGCGCCTATGTTCAAGAAACTATCGCTAGAGCTTGGTGGTAAAAACCCAACCATTGTTTTTGCCGATTGCGACCTCGAAGAAACAGTGAAAAATGTAGTAAACGCCTCTTTTCGTAACCAAGGGCAAATTTGCTTGTGTGGTTCGCGGATTCTCATCGAGGCATCATTGTACAAAACGTTTAAAGCCGCACTGGTAAACGCTGTACAGCAAATACGCATTGGCGACCCACTAGAATCTACTACCGACATGGGGGCATTAGTATCGAAGGATCACTTCGAGAAGGTCTGCCGCCTTATTTCCCAAGCAAAAACCGACGGAGGGCGCCTACTCACCGGCGGGAATCCCGTACACCTTACGGGTCGCTGCGCTCAAGGGTATTTTCTCCAGCCAACACTCATCGAAGGGCTCGATGCCTATTGTGCTACCAACCAAGAGGAAATTTTTGGTCCGGTAGCTACGCTCATTCCGTTTGAAAATGAAGCCGAAGCCATCGAACTAGCCAATGCGACAGCCTATGGGCTTGCCGCTTCAGTATGGACTACCCACTTAGGTAAAGCTCATCGCGTAGCACATGCTTTAGAAAGCGGCATTGTGTGGATAAACTGCTGGATGCTTCGCGATTTGCGCACCCCGTTTGGCGGTGTAAAACAATCGGGAGTAGGGCGCGAAGGAGGCTTTGAGGCACTGCGATTTTTCACCGAAGAAAAAAATATTTGTATCAAGTTTTAAACGACTTCCCTCTTGCTTTGCATTCATTAGCGCACTTTACCGAACCCTATCAAAGGTTTTTGTTTACAACTTTTTCCTTTTCCTGCTTGTTTGGGGAATCACCAATCGATAAAAAAGAAAACAAGCTCTATCGCTGTTTTTCTATCACTACTCTTTGTTATTACACATATGAACTACAAAAATCTTATCATTGGAGCGGGTCCGGCAGGGTTGGCAATCGCCGGAAGACTCCGTAAACTAAACATCCCTTTTACGATACTAGAAAGTAGCAGAGAAGTCGGGCATAGTTGGCGGAATCATTACGACCGCCTACACCTTCATACTATAAAAAAATTCTCTCACCTACCGCATACTCCGTTCCCTGCCCAGTATCCTCAATATGTTTCCAAAGCCGATTTCGTCCGCTATTTGGAACATTACTGTTCCGAGTGGTCGATTGCGCCGCAATTTGGCAAAACCATCGCGCACATCGAAAAGCTAGGCGACCATTGGCAGGCTACCACGCAAGCAGGCGAAACGTTCAAAAGTAGCAATGTGATTGTTGCTACGGGGTACAACCGAGTGCCCGTTGTGCCGCATTGGGAAGGAATGGAAGAGTTTGCAAGGCCCATTACCCATAGCCGCCATTACCGCAATGCCCAGCCGTTTATCGGGAAAAACGTATTGGTTGTAGGCATGGGGAATACCGGTGCAGAAATTGCACTCGACCTAGCCGAACATGGCGTACAAGTTTCCATCAGCCTACGTAGCCCCATTAATATTGTACCTCGCGATTTCTTCGGTAGGCCCACCCAACTCACTGCCATGCAACTCCGCAAACTACCTCCTTGGCTAGCCGATCGTGTTGGGCTATTACTTCGCGAAATCACAGTAGGAAATTTAAAGAAATATGGTATTAAACGCCCCAAAGAGGCCCCGAATGCTCAAGTGAGGAAATATGGTAAAATCCCTGTAATTGATCTTGGCACAGTAGCGCATATTAAACAAGGTACTATCCACATAGTACCCGATATTGTTGCCTTTCAGCACGATACAATAGAGTTCACCGATTCGAAACAACGCATGTTTGATGCCGTAATTTTAGCTACTGGCTATACAGCAAACCTCCAGAACTTTGTTCGCCTTCCCACCGAGTGGCTCACACAAAAAGGCACCCCTACACAAGCATGGTACAACTCACCCGCATGGAACGGATTGTACTTCATTGGGTTCAACACAGCATATACGGGAATTTTAAATAGTATTTTTGTGGAATCGGAACGGATTGTAGGTCATATCTTTGCGCATCGAATCTCTCACTAAGCAACTGAATCTATGGAACACGATCCACAAGAGTTTTTCAGCAACGACGAAATCTGGAGCTCTTTACTCAAAGAAATGAACCAAAAAATCAAGGCAGAGGTACAAGCCTCTGACCCTAACATCGAATGGCCGAACGATTTCAAAAAGCTCAAGCGCCCACATTTTGTCGATATGCAAATATGCCTAGAAGCTTTCCGAGCAAAACACCCTAAGAAAATTGCCGGCGTTCCCGGAGTTGAAACCATTGAACGTTGTTACCGCCACCCTGAAAAAAAGCGGGAAAAAGCCACCCGCGATTGCTTTGCCGTTTTTACAGGATACACCAGTTGGGAGGCTTACAAAAAGCGCTACATGCAAATGCGTCCGGTACGTATTCAACTCAGTTTAGCACAAAGTAATGTCCATATTGAATTTCAAGGGCGCATCCGCGAGTTGCAAAAAACATTTCCTCATACCATCAGCGACGAAAACTTTGACACAAACGAAGAACTCATCATTCGGCACATCACACTCTATTTCTTTTTAGTATTTGACGAATTCCATGTTTGCCAAATCATCAGCCCCGACGAATTAGGCGTACTTTGGCGAGAGTTCTACTCAAAAGGGGTAATTGCAGCCCTAAAACGCCCAGCATTTCGCAAGCGAATTATCGAAATGTTCGAAGAAGAGGACGATTACACTTTTTTTGGATTGAAAGAGGTTTTTCAAGCAGAAATTGAGCGCTTGTACCTCAATGCATACGGCACACCATTGCATGAACCATTCGAATAAAAAAAAACAGTTTTTTCTTAACAAAAAGGTATGACAGCGATTTTCATAAAATGAAGCTTGCTTGATTTACAGCTTCTCACCCTAATCTGTTTTTATTCAGGTAAAGACAAGTATATTTGTAAAGATTTTTGAAAGAGTTAACCTAACAATTTGCTTAACAATGTCAGAATTTTCATTAGTAGTACCTGCAGCGATTGTTGCCTTCCTGGTTATCATTCTCCTATTGGTTCTTGTGTTGCTTTTTGCTCAGTCTAAATTGGTGCAAAGTGGCGATGTAAAAATCATTATCAATGGCGATGAAGAAAACCCAGTAATCGCATCGGCGGGTTCCACCTTGCTCACTACCCTATCGTCTCAGAAAATCTTTCTTCCTTCGGCTTGTGGAGGTGGAGGAACCTGCGCCATGTGTAAATGCCAAATCATGGAAGGGGGAGGCGATGTATTGCCTACTGAAGTAGGGCATCTTTCGCGCCAAGAACAGCAAGAAAAAGTACGCCTTTCTTGCCAAGTGAAAGTGAAAAACGATATGCGCATCCAGATTCCGGAAGAGATTTTCGGTATCAAAAAGTGGGAGTGCGAAGTGGTATCCAATTACAACGTAGCTACGTTTATTAAAGAGTTTGTAGTAAGATTACCAGAAGGCGAAACACTCGACTTCGAGTCAGGAGGATACATCCAGATTGACGTTCCCGAGTGTGAGGTAGATTTCAAGACCATTGACATTGCACCACACCCTGATGACCCTGCCGGAGCTGAAAAATTTAAGCCCGAATGGGATAAGTTTGGTCTTTGGGATTTAAAGATGAAGAATGATGAACCAATCTTCCGTGCTTATTCTATGGCAAACCACCCGGCGGAAGGGAATATCATCATGCTGAATATTCGTATTGCTACACCACCATGGGATAGAGCGAAAAACACTTGGATGGATGTGAATCCTGGTATTTGTTCATCGTTCGTTTTCTCAAGAAAACCAGGCGATAAAGTTACCATTTCCGGACCTTATGGAGAGTTCTTTATCAAAGACACCAAGAAAGAAATGATTTATGTAGGTGGTGGTGCAGGAATGGCTCCTCTACGTTCTCATATTTTCCATTTGTTCCATACTTTGAAAACAACGGATCGTAAAGTTTCGTATTGGTACGGTGGTCGTTCAAGAAGAGAGTTGTTCTACACCGATCACTTCCGCAAAATCGAGAAAGAGTTTCCGAATTTCAGCTATCATGTTGCGCTTTCTGAACCGTTACCCGAAGACAATTGGACAGTAAAGAAAGATATCAACGATAAAGAAGGAGAAGGATATGTTGGTTTTATCCATCAAGTACTCATTGATAATTACTTAAAAGACCACCCCGAACCAGATGAAATCGAATTTTACTTTTGCGGTCCTCCTTTGATGAACGCAGCGGTAATCAAAATGTGTGAAGATTTTGGTGTACCTGACGAAAATGTTGCTTTTGACGACTTCGGAGGTTAATTCAAATCAATATAACAAAACACAAAGGCTGTCTATTTGGGCAGCCTTTTTTTATGCCATAGTTCTTACCTTTGAGGATATTACGAAGCGTGTCGAGGTTTTATCACACTATAAGCGTTCAACATCGAATTAGAGGAGTCCTAGAATCATCTAAATTTTGTAGATATGGCAACTTCTTTTCAAGAACAACAGCGATTTACCCAATGGTGGCTTTGGTTGATGCTAGTATTGATTACCTGCATTCCTTTTTACGGAATTTACCAGCAAATCATAGTAGGAACGCCTTTTGGGAATAACCCCATGAGCAATCTCGGGCTTATCATCTTCGCCATTGCGATGGTTGGGATGCTATTGTTTTTTTGGAATATGCAATTGAAAACCACCATCGATGCTCAAAGAATTAAGATCCGCTTTTCGCCGTTTGTCAACCGTAGTATATCATGGGATGAAATCGAAACTGCCGAAATCATTAATTATGGATTTGTAGGAGGTTGGGGCATTCGTTTTAGTGGGAAATATGGCATTGTGTATAATACTTCAGGAAATCAAGGATTATTTATCATTTTAAAAAATGGCAATAAACTTTGCCTCGGCACTCAACAGCCCAAAGCTTTACAAAAGGCAGTGCAACAATACTTCAAGTAGTCAATGAAACGATTATGTCTTCTTCTATTGTGGCTTGCAATCGTGCCAAGAACACAGGCACAGCAACGTCCTATCTATGTCCCCGACCATGCGGTAATTAAAGGGAAAATCATTGTAAAAGTCCAAGAAGATATTAAGGGATTTCCCCTAAATGCGACGCAACGCAGCCGTCTTCCTTTTAACTTAGGTAATGCTACAGCCTTATACCCCGAAAGTCAAATGAAAAAGGGGAAACGCTCGGTAAGCATGCAAGCATGGCGCGCAAACTATCGAAAGTTTGGATTGCACCGAATGTACGAAGTGCCTGTAGCCACACATGAAAACCTGGAAGAAGTGCTGACTTGGTTGCAACAGCAACCTTGGGTAGAATATGCTGAACCCTTGTATAAAAATGCTCCACATCATGAAGCCACGTTCCCCACTAGCACATTTTCTAAGCACAAGCCACTAGCTTTTTCGTGGGCGTATACAAAAGCAAGAGTCGATTATGCTTGGGGGACTGAAGGCTTGGACGGTTCAGGAGTGATTGTCGCGGTGATTGACCAAGGAACAGACCTTGACCATCCTGCTTTAGCTGGTAAGTTGTATGAAAACCCAATGGAGGTTGGGGGAATCCCCGGCGTTGACGACGATGGAAATGGCTACATCGACGACATCTATGGCTATAATTTTGGAAGTAATACAGCCAATGTAGATGCGGGCAGCTTAGGGCATGGCACACAAGTAGCTGGCTGTATCGTAGCGGCAAACGATTTACCTTCAGGCAGTTTTGCTTTTGGAGCAGCTCCCGGCAGTAAATTACTCACTGTAAACACATGGAACCCTTCCCAAAATTCATACATCGATATGGTTCCAGCTATTTTATATGCTGCCCAAGAAGGGGCGCGTGTCATCAATATGTCGTGGGGAAGGGTGGGTGCGCCTTCTTGGTACGAACAAGATATGATCAACTACCTTACAGAAACCTATAACATAGTTTTTGTGGCTTCATCAGGTAACGACGGCGGCAATAATGCCTATTATCCGGCATCGTATCAGAATGTCCTCTCCGTAGGGCACTCCAACTCTTCAGACCAACGGCACACCGGAAGCAGCCCCACCACATTCAGTTATTTCAACGACGTACTCGCTCCGGGTGTAGGCATATCGGTTATCAATACTGGTGGCGGTTTCAATAATTCCATTACAGGATCTTCGTATGCAGCCCCTTTAGTTTCTGGCATTGCCGCTCTGCTTATTGAGAAATTCCCGTCGCTTACTGGGCAACAAATCGCAGAATTGATTCGTACCACAGCCGACGATGTGTACGCCATTGCTCCGAACAATACCGTTCCATTCAAATTGGGGAAAGGGAGAGTGAATGCCGAGCGAGCCATTACCGGAGTAAACGCACGCCCTGCCGTCCGCATGAGCAATTTCAACTTTGCGTCCACCGCAGGTCGTTATATTTTATATGGCGGTAACAACCTAACGCTCGCTTGCGACTTCACCAATTACCTAACACCTTCTAGCGCCAACTTACAAGTAACGCTCTCTCTTTCGGAAGACACCCCGAATTGCAATGGGACGAACCCTCCTTATCAATGCACCAATGATGTTACCATTGTTTCAAATACAGTAAACTTAGGTACGATGAATACGCTAGAAACAAAGACAGGCAATTTTATCGTAACTATTGGAAATGAATATTGGAAACGTGTTCAGTTTAAACTCACTTTTACCGATACTGGCACAGGGTACACCGACTATCAATACTTTGATGTGGTGATTCGTCCTAACTTCTTTACAAAAATCAATCGATTTAGCGTAGGGATGGATACAGATGGACGCATTGGAACTACTGGAACAATTACCGACCCGGTTACCCCCGGTTTGTTTTACGATGAACTGAGCAATCCCCTTGGTAACCCCAATCAGTTCCGTGCCCCGATGGTGAAAAAACTCGCCTTAATGGTGGCAAATCAAGACGGTTCAACAGTAGTGGATGCCGCCCCCACAGGCATAACGGCCGGAACGCCAGTAACCTATACGGCTGAAAACAGCGACTTCACCACACTAAAAAGCATGCGCTTGTACGATAGCAGCACCGATGGCGAAAATGTAATTTCCTTCCAAGGAGCTTTTGACGACTTAGGATTTACCGCTCCGAGTAGTTCTATCGGGTTAGAAATCGACCATAAAATCATAGGGTACTCCGATGCCACCGATTTGAATTACCTCGTAGTAGAATACAACGTTAAAAATAAAAGTGGTGTCGATTTCGATTCGCTTCATTTGGGGATATATGCCGATTGGGACTTGCATGGCTTTGCCAACCCCTCTCCGTTCCTTAACTCACCGCTACCGTATCAGCCTAATCGTGCGGCGTGGGATACCAACAATGAAATTGGCTATGTGTATAACACGAGTGCAGGACAGTATATGGGCATACACGTACTGAACGCGAATCCTTCATATTATGCACTCGATTTTGGCACAAATACCGGCGATAATGGCAACGGAGTAGACCTTGACCCTATTGTCGGAGGGTTCTCCAAAGTAGAAAAATACCAAACCATGGCTCACCGCGTTGCAAAGCAAGAAGCAGGAGGTGGCTCAGGTGCCGACGTTGCCCAAGTAGTAGGAACTACGATCTATCAGCTACCTAATAACAGCGAGCGGAAAGTCGCTTTTCTTTTCCTTTTTTCTACAACTGAAACAGGACTTAATGCTGTAAAAAACCAAGCATTATTGCGCGTTGCCACAAACTATACTCAAGCCACTACGCCTGTGGTAAACCTCACCCCAAACTGCCCTGCCAATACGCTTTTGTTACGTCCCCAATCTGATGGATATTACAATTTTTACAAAGCTCCAAACTTGATTACGCCCATTTTCACAGGCAGAGAATACACCGTTGCCCCCGCAGATATAGGCGAAACCTTCCATGTAACAGCACTCAACGCCACTCGAGAAAGCGCGCCTACTGTGGTAAACACCGCTACGACTTTTGTGGCTTCTGCCGTTGCCAACTTTACAGCTCCAAGCACAGTAAACCGTACCCTAAATCCCATCGTAAATTTCACCAATACCAGCACCGCTGCCAGTACATGGGAATGGGACTTCGGCGATGGTTCAGCTATTACGAACGCCGAATCTCCTTCGCATAATTTCAAAGCAGAAGGAGTATATGATGTAAAGCTCACTATCAATAAAGGAACGCCTTGCGAAGCTTCTATTACAAAAACCATTACCATACAAAGCGAAAGCCCTGTACCGGTGATTACCTCCCCAATTGCCGTGTGCCTCGGCTCAAATGCCGTCATAACTCCTTCGGGGGGGACTACCTTCCGTTTTTATGATGCCCCCCCTCCTGCCGGTTCGTTGCTAAATACCGGGAGTAGCTACACACTTACTTCCGTAACCACCCCCACTACGGTGTACCTCACCAATGTGGATTCCGCCTTGGAAAGCCCCTCTCTCCCCGTTCAAATTATAGTAAACGCACAGCCTACCGCAGCTTTTTCGGTAACGGCGGAAAGAAGAGCAGGAAAAAACATTGGGTTTAGCACAGTGGAAAGCGGGCTAACTGTCACTCAGTGGAGTTTTGGCGATGGTACTAGCAGCAACCTTCCTAACCCAACCCATGCATATACCTCTATCGGGACTTACACGGTGTCGCTCACCGCTACGAATACCAACGGCTGCTCTAATACCCAAACCGAAACACTCGTAATTATCCCCGATATTGCTCCTCCTATCATTCCTGATTTTTATGTGTGCGAAGGCACATCTACAACCCTTTCCCCCACACCAAACGGCATTTTTCGATTTTACAGCAGTTTGCCCATTTCGGTAAGCACACAACTCGCAGAGGGGCATACGTACACTACCGATCCTATCACTAGTAACAGTACTATCTACGTTACACGGGTAGAAGGTGGGAGTGAAAGCTTGCCTACCGCAGTAACTATTTCGGTGTTAGGAAAGCCTTCGGCTGATTTTAACGCCCCCTCCTTGGTGAACCGCTCTCAGCAACCCAATGTGGCATTCATCGATACCAGCAGCGGCGACGCTACGGCTTGGGAATGGAATTTTGGCGATGGTGCCCCCTCTGTATTTGATCAAAATCCTACGCATACATTCTACCGAGAAGGCGTTTTTGGGGTTACCCTTCGCGTAACCAACGCTAACGGCTGCACGTCATCCATTCAAAAAAACATTACCATACAGAGTGAAAGCCCAACCCCGCATATCGGTGAAATTGCGCCCCAATGCCCAGGCAGCAGCGTAACCCTTGCACCTACCAATGGCAGTCAGTTTGCATTTTATGCCGAAAGTTCCCTCTCTACTTTGTTACAAACAGGCAGTACATACACAGACCCTAGCGTAACGGTTTCCACTTCTATATTTATAGTAAATCAAGATTCGGCAATTCAGAGTGTTCCAAAAGAAGTGGAAATTCCTGTAAAACCGATTCGTGCTGATTTTACCGTTGACCCAATACAGCAAAAAGACGCGAGTGGCAGGGTATATGTAACTTTTGATGCTGTACAAGCCGGGTGGGAATTCCAGTGGACCTTTGGCGATGGAAATACCATAAGTGGGGTAGACCGTATAGAGCATGGGTTTGAGCACGAAGGCAACTATACCGTTACGCTTACCGCCACCGACGCCAGCGGATGCCAAGTACAATCGGCGCAAACAGTTACCGTACTAGCCAATGCAATCCGAGCGACGGAAAGTACGTTACCTTCTTCTCCTTTGCCCATCTACTTGCCGGAAGGCACCACTACCCAAACCAATACTCCGTTTCAACAACTTACCAACGATCTTATCATTAAAGAAGGAGCAACGTTAAAAGTGCCCTCAAGCGCCACCTTGCTAGTGGCAGGCAACCTGATTGTACGCGGTACGCTCTTAACTGCAGAAGATGCCCGTATCGTTTTAAAAAAAGATTTAGTAGTAGAAGATAACGGAACGCTACTCACTTATTCAGGGGAGTTTGCTTCGTTGGTTTTCCAAAATACCGCCCCTCAAGCACTTCGGGGTAATGTGCCTATCCGCTTGCAAAAATTAATTACCGAAGGAGGCAACCTGACTTTGCAAACTACATTGCACGTATACGAAAGCCTCGAACTGCATGAAAGCAACCTAGTTACCACTTCAAACCATGCATTGGTGATGCATTCTTCCGCAAATGGCGACGCCACTTTATGGCATCGAGGCAATGGCAACATTGTAGGAGGAAATGCAAAATTTCAACGCTATATACCCAATAATGCCCAACTCGATAGCGTCCCCATTTTCAACGGAATCCGTTACCACTACCTTGCCGGCCCTGTAGAAGGGATGCCCCTCGCCCAACTCGATCGCGAAGTAACCACTGGGAGTTTTGAGCTCAATCTGAATCCGGCATGGAATACACAAAATGGCAATGTAACCCCAGAGCAACTTGCCAATGTTTTTCTGTACGACGAACAGTTCGTGCCTCCCTACAATTCCAATAGCTCGCTTGGCTGGCGCGTTCCTTCTGAGAGTGCCCTCCTAGAATCGGGCAGAGGATATGCCATCAGCCTACAAGCCGGCACTACCCTTACTTTTCAAGGGACACCTCATATCAGCAACCTTTCCTTTCCCATCACTAAAGGAACGGCAGAAGACGCAGGCTGGAACTTAGTGGGCAACCCCTATCCTTCTCCGCTTAATTCGCGTTTGTTTCTGCAAGAAAACCTTTCTGAAATTGATGACGCCCTGTTTGTACGTATTTCTACCGGCACGCAAAGGGGTTTTTATGCCGTAGTGAATGCTGCAGGTTTGTCTGTACCTTCCTTTGTCCCCTTGGAATCTTTAGCCATAGGGCAAGCCTTTTTTGTACGCAAAACCCAAGAAGGGATAGGCACGCTCCATTTTACCCGTGCCATGCGTACTCAAACAACACATTCTTTCTACCGAACGGCAACGGAACGTCCTGAACGGTGGGTGCGGCTTCAAATTGAGCAACAAGACCTACGGCACGAACTGCTCGCAGTAAGCGCTCCTGCCGATACAGATCCGAAAGGCATTATCGCCCTACCCCACTTCAGCGATTTTGTCCCAGCTATCTATCTACAACAAGAAAAAGAAAGCTGGCTCATTCACGAGTTTGCTCCTCATGGCGACACCTTATCCGTAGGTGTTACCTTACACTCTGCTACCGATTCGGCTACACTACTCCTTGCCGAATGGCAAGGAATTGCGGCTATTTGGCTCGAAGATTCCGTAGCAAAAAAAAGCATACCACTAACCCCTAAGCAGCCTTACCGCTTTTTACCTACTGCTACCCAAGAACGTAATCGTTTCCGAGTGTTTCTCTATCCGTACCAAACAGTAGAGCCAGAAACGCCACCTAATACTCCTTTTGCCCATTGGGAAGGGGAAACCCTCCTCATTCGCTTTCCCACAGAGTTAACCGCTATTCCCTCAGTGCAGTTGTTCACCGTAGAAGGACGAGCAATTACTCCTTTGCGCTCAGCACAACAATCGGCAGATACATGGGCGTTGCAACTGCCCGACGGTTCTCATCAAATCCTCTTACTCAAGGTATGGTACGAAGGGCGCTGGCATTCTTTGAAAGTACTCCATTAGTTTTTCCGCTGTTAAGGCTTCGTTAAGTTGAAAAAATTTGAAACGAAACATGGTTCAACAAGTTGTATATGCTATATGAACCGAACTAAAACGCTCATTCCATTGTAATGAAAATGGAATTTTTTAGTCCTATGGAATATAGTAAACGTACAGATAGCCCCAACGTCAGGTTATTTCCTGCACAGTGGTTTCTTTTTGGAAATGCATTCTGTACCCTTTATATGCACTTATTTTGTTTAGCAACATAAATGATATTGTAAGGTAGCCTGGGAATTTCCACCAAGCTACCTTTTTTATTCTAGCACCCTTCAAAATCACTCACTATGAAAATTGGTATAGTTTGTTACCCAACCTATGGAGGCAGTGGCGTAGTAGCCACCGAACTTGGAAAAGCCCTTGCACAAAATGGGCACGAAGTGCACTTTATCACCTACCAACAGCCCACTAGGTTAGAGTACATCAGCGAAAATTTATTTTATCATAAAGTAGATATTCGTACCTATCCGTTGTTCGAATTTCCCCCTTATGAACTTGCTCTTGCCAGCAAAATGGTAAAAGTGGTACAGAACGAACAACTCGATTTACTCCATGTACACTATGCCATTCCGCACGCTTCAGCAGCCTTTATGGCACAACAAATTTTGCGTAAAAAAGGGGTTGAAATTCCATTTGTAACCACCTTGCATGGCACCGACATCACCTTAGTAGGAAAAGATGAAAGCTACGAGCCGGTGGTATCGTTCAGCATCGACCAATCCAATGCCGTTACCGCCGTTTCTGCCGATTTACGCAGGGAAACCTACGAGTATTTTGACACCCAAAAACCCATTGAAGTAATCCCCAATTTTATTGATATGGAGCGCTTCAGAAAACAGCGAAAAGACCACTTTAAAAAAGCAATTTGCCCCAACGGAGAAAAACTCTTAATTCATACCTCCAATTTCCGAAAAGTAAAGCGTGTAGATGACGTACTCGAAATTTTCTGTAAGGTAAAAAAGCATATGCCCGCCAAGCTACTCCTAGTAGGCGATGGCCCCGAACGCCGTAAAATGGAAATAGCCGCACAAGAAATGGATATTTTTGAAGATGTCCGCTTTTTGGGCAAGCTCGAAGCCATTGAAGAGGTACTCTCCGTTTGCGACCTATTTTTAATGCCTTCCGAAAAGGAAAGCTTTGGCCTAGCCGCCTTAGAAGCCATGGCATGCGAAGTACCCATTATTACCAGTAATACCGGTGGGCTACCCGAATTGAACATCCAAGGTGTTACCGGCTTCATGAGCGATGTAGGCGATGTGGAACAAATGGCAAAACACGCCTTATTCATTCTACACGATGAAAACCTACCAGAGTTTAAAGCCAATGCCCTCAAACGTGCTAAAGAATTTGAGGTGCATAATATTTTACCATTGTACGAAGAAGTCTACCAGCGAAGCGTAACAGAACACCGCAAGCTTAATGGGCTAGATGCTATAGCTACCAATAGCGTCCTCACCTCTTCCAAAGTCCCTAGTGCTTAAAACAATGCGAGCATGCTCTAAATTTCAAGATTTGTTTAGGCAGCATGTATCTTTACTAAAAAACAGAAAGCTATTTCTATTAACTTAGGAAAAGTCCCAAATCTCTGCCCACGAGACAACCCTAGTTAATATGCTAGATATAGCGTGAATAAAACATATGCACGAAGCTCAACGCGCCATGAATGAATACGGCAAGCAGCGCATGCCCTTTTTATTCATCATCGATTTTGAACTACAAAAACCCATCGTCATTCCACAGGAGGCACTTTCCGAGCAGAAAGTGCATTTTACCTGTGGTTCTTTCGCGCAATTCCCTTCCAAAGGAACACCTCCGTTTTCGTATCCTTCCTTTTCATTTGAAAAACAACCGCTCTCTTTTACCGATTACGCTAAGCAATTTTACCAAGTGCACGAAGCTATACACCGAGGGGATAGCTTTTTGGTAAACTTAACTGCCCCAACAGCTATCCAGACCAATCTTTCACTAAAACAAATCTATTTACATAGCCAAGCCACTTACAAACTATGGCTCGCTAACCAATTTGTGTGCTTCTCGCCCGAAACCTTTATAACTATCTCAGCCGAGGGAACCATTGCCACCTTTCCTATGAAGGGTACTATCGATGCCAACCTTCCCAATGCCGCCCAACAACTGCTGCAGAGTCAAAAAGAAATGGCAGAACATGCCACTATTGTCGATTTACTTCGAAACGATTTAAGCCAAGTAGCGCGCAATGTTCGTGTGTCGCGCTTTCGGTATTTACAATATGTGAAAACACACCAGAAAGACTTGCTGCAAATGAGTTCTGAAATTACCGGGCAACTCCCTCCCGATTTTACAGCACAACTCGGCGATTTACTGTTTGCCCTATTGCCGGCAGGTTCCATCAGCGGTGCACCCAAATATAAAACGCTCGAAATTATTCAAGCAACTGAAAAGCAACCCCGAGGCTATTATACTGGCGTTTTTGGGTATTTTGACGGATGCGCCCTCGAAAGCGCCGTAATGATTCGGTATATCGAACAAATAAATGGCCGATTCTATTATCGAAGTGGGGGGGGAATCCATGCTATGAGCCATGCACCTACCGAATACCAAGAACTGATTGATAAGATTTATGTGCCGATTTATCGAGACCATCCGGGTGGCGGAAAAAAAGCTATGGAACTTGCCGTTACACCAACAGCGCTTTGAAGCTACAAGGCGTGCCTTCTTCGAAAACCTCCCAGATATACCGCTGGCTAAAAACCTAGTGATTCCCTCTTATCTTACACAAAACACCTATAAATGTAGAGTGATATACAGCAAGGAAATCCATGTGGTAGAGTGGCTTCCCTACCAGCCCCGCCGTATCGGATCGCTCCAAATGGTGGTATGCGATAACCTAAACTACACTTATAAATTTGAAGACCGCAACCGTCTAGAATCGCTATTTGCTATGCGAAATTCTTGCGACGATGTGCTCATTGTCCGCAAAGGGCTAATCACCGATACTTCATATGCCAATATTGCTTTTTGGGACGGCTCGCGTTGGCTCACCCCTGACCAACCTCTATTGGCAGGAACCATGCGGCAGTGGCTGTTACATTGTAAAGTTATTCGCCCGGCCAAAATCCAGCCCTTTTCTGTAAAAACCTTCCAAAAAGCACGTGTGTTTAATGCCATGATAGGGTGGAGTGAGCTCTACGAAATTCCTACAAAAAAGATATTTCCTACATCGGAGCTAGCATAGAAAAGATACCCTCTAAAAAAAGATAATTTTTTTACGACTTTAACAAAGCTAACTCGGACAGATTTTCCAAAATTGATTCTTTATATTTAATTCCAATATTAACTTTATATATTTGATAATCAGTTTTTTAAATACATTTGTGAGTAATTTCGATTTGGCACGTAATTATTTCTTATATTGGGAAAAATTATTTGCGGAAATTTTCTCTATTCACCCTAACCTTTTCAGTGAGAATCCTGTATGAGAATATTAATTAACGTTAGATAAAATTAACGTTTGTGCTTATTTCATACATACTAAAATCACACAGAGAAGACTTTTAACTATCTGCTATTTTGATGCTTGACACTGAAAACTTACATGAACTAGCAGAGGCCATCCCACATATTGTTTGGTCGGCATCTCCTGATGGACACATTGATTATTGCAATCAGTTCGGATTACGCGCTTTAGAACTTTCTGTAGACGACATGACCAGCGGCGCATGGGTAGATATTATTCACCCAGAGGAACGGGCGGAAGTACTTACAGCATGGAGAAGTGCGGTAGAATCTAAAATGCCTTATCAGAATAAACACCGCATGTACCTAGCCGACCAACGCATGTATCATTGGTTTCGAATCGATGCCCGCCCTCTGCGCAATGAGCGGGGAGAAATCACTAAGTGGTTGGGCATCACGATTGATATCCAATCGGAGGTTAACAATGCTATCCGACTTGCCCAAAACAGAGCCGAACTCGAAACGATCTTAGATAACCTACCCGGTACTAATGTGTATGTATTCGACGAAACTTACACTTATGTTGATGTACGGGGCCCCAGCTTTGAAGAGAGCCCACCGAACGAAGCTATCATAGGCAAAACAGTTACCGAAGCCTTTGGTGCTGAGTGGGCTGCTTTTTCAATTCCGTATTATGATCAAGTATTAGCCGGAGAATCGTTTTATACAGAACTCTCCACGGGCACTTCCGACTACCTGCTACAAGGCGCACCGCTTTCTTTTGAAAACAAGGCTTATGGAATATTGGTAGTACGTGAAATTACCCAACAAAAGAAAATAGAACAGGCGCTTCGCCAACGCGAAATAGATATGCGTTTTTTGGTAGATACCATTTCGCAGCTTACCAAGCTTAGCAGTAACCAAGCGATTTTCCAACTTGTAGCCCAAGAAACCAAAAAAGTACTAGAACCAGTACGCTCTGTAACCGTATGCCAAGTAGACGAAAACCAATCCGATTGGCAGCTCGCAGCATATACCTCTGATAACACAGCCCAAGAAACTGCAGAAAAATGGATGGGAAAACCTTTGAAGGGTCTTTGTGGCAAAATTGTAGACGAGCAACGCCCGGTGTTGCAAACAGGGAAATTACACTCTATTGGTACTGCATTCAACACGCTTTCAGGGGGAGTTATTTCAAAGGAAGCCGCCACGCAAATTCCTAAAGCATTAGGCATTGAACATGCCTATACCATTGGGATTTTACGCGACCAACGAATTTATGGCATCGCTACATTTTTATGTTCTGAGTGCTTAACTGAAGAGCAAGTTTCGCTAATTGAAACGGTAGTGCAACAAGCCGGTATAGCACTCGACAAAAATATTAGCAAGCAAAAACTACAAGAAAGCGAAGAGAAATATCGCTCGCTAATTGCCAACATGCGCGAAGGACTGCTGCTTGTAACCTCTCAAGGTACTATCGACTTAGTCAACGAAGCAGCCACACAAATTTTAGGCGTTTCTTACAACAAGTTATTAGGAGCGAGCATCTACCAGTTGCCCTTTCACGTAACCGTGGATGAACAAATGTTACGCGAGCCTAAAACCAATCCAATTGTGCAAGCACTACAGAAAAAGAAGGTTCAACGAGGGATCATCATGGGCGTATACCAGCAACCAGAAAGGGTTACTTGGATTAGTATGAACGCTGCCCCAACATTCAACTCTGAAGGAACTCTCGATACGGTGGTAGTATCTTTTACCGATATCTCTAAACTTAAGCGCTCTGAGGATAAGCTATCGCTGTATTTGCGCCAGCAGACAATCCTTGCCAATATCGCCCAAAAGCTCAACACCGCATATCACCTTGACGCCGTACTCGAAGAGGTGCTTGCCCTAGCAGGGGAACATACCGATGTAAGCCGCGTGTACGTGTTCGAAAATATTGAAAAAGGGAAAGCCTGCCAAAATACGTATGAATGGTGCGCAAAAGGCATTGAACCCCAAAAAGAAAACTTACAATATGTGCCTTACAGTGCCATAAAACCGTGGCGGCAGCTCCTAATTCGTAAAAGAATCATCGCGACCAACGATATTTCTACGCTTTCGCCCGAAATTTTTGAAATTCTCGAACCGCAGGGCATCAAATCTATCTTAGTGTTGCCCCTCTTTATACTCGATCAGTTTTTTGGCTTTGTGGGTTTTGACGACTGCCAAAAACATCGCGAGTGGCGTAAATCTGACATCGAACTTCTTACGCTCGTTACCGAAATTATTGCTAATGCGTTTGAACGTAAGCACTTACAAAAAGGTCTCGAAAATAGCGAAAAGAAGCTTCAACAAGCTAATAAATTAGCCAAGTTGGCACATTGGGAATGGATACCCCAAACCGGAGAGGTGGTATGGTCGAAAGAATTATATCAGTTTTTCCAGATTCCTGAAACTACAGAGCCGCTGTCCTTTGAAGAACAGGCAACCCTTTATACGCCCGAATCGCTCCGGCACCTTCGCGATAAGGTAAGGCATACATTGCAAACCGGGGAACCATATGAAATCGAATTGAAAGCAGACCCTGCAAAATATGGAATAAAATATTTTCATGTAATCGGGATTCCTGAAGTAATGAACGGACAAGTAGTCCGACTATTTGGAAGCATGCAGGATATTACACAGCGGAAAATCAGCGCATTACAAATTGAAGAGAAAAATAAATCGCTGCAGCAGCTCAACCACGAGCTCGATTTGATTCTCAAAACGCTTTCTCACGATTTGAAAGCACCTATCAACCAAGCGCAAGGTTTGCTCACCCTACTCAAAGTAGACCCTACCAACGCCGAAGTAGAGGAACATATGCACAAGAGTATTGATAAACTCAGAAGTATTACCAACGACTTACTCGATCTTGCCCAAAACTCCAGAAGCCAATTAAATTATGAACGCATTGCATGGAAGTCATTTTTGCAAGAGTGTATCGAGGAACAAGAAGGCAATGAAGGCTTCGAGAAAATCCAATGGAATGTGGAGGTACAGAGTAAGGGAACATTCTGGAACGATTCGCGACGTTTACGCATCATTTTGCGCAATCTACTCTCCAATGCCATAAAGTACCGAAAAGAAGAAGAGCTCCCGTTTGTAGCTAAGATTGAAATTGGAGTACGATGCACAGAACAAGAAGCCTCCCTAACCATTACCGACAACGGGCTGGGAATTGCTCAAGAACAGCTTCAACAGATTTTTGAAATGTTCTATCAAGTAAACCAAGCCAAAAAAGGCGTTGGGTTAGGGCTGCACATCGTTCGGCAAATGGTTGCCAAATTAGGGGGCGAAATCAACGTGCATTCTCAAGAAGGGGAAGGTTCAATATTCACCTTGAAGTTGCCATGCCTTTCGGCAGAAACCATCCCTAGCGTGTAGTTCATTGGTTTAATACTGCAATACTTTTACTTCTACCCTTCGGTTTTTTTGCATGTTTTCTTCTGAGTTGTTGGGAACGCGTGGACGATTTTCGCCATGCCCAAACGTACTGATGCGCTCTGCTGCAATGCCCTTTTCCACTAAGTACTGTTTTACCACCTCTACACGTTGCTCAGAAAGAATCAGGTTTGCGTAGCCGTTTCCTTGGTTATCGGTATGCCCTTGTAGTTCAATGATGAGCGTCGGGTAGGTTTGCATCACTTCTACCACATAGTTGAGGTCGCGCATTGCCAAAGCAGAATCGAGGAAAACCGTTGTACTCTGTACAAAATGCACATTCTCTAACACAAATTTTTCCTTTGGTCGTTCAACAGGAACCTTTTCAAGCGTTTCACCTTCCTCTGTATCAGAATCTCCTTCAACGTAATCCACAACAGGCAGAATACCATGTGTATGGTTTGTTATGTGATTAACTTCTTCTTCAGTAGTCGTTTGGCCATTGGTATCTACCACTTGCACGGTTTCGTCGGTAGGTGGTGGCACAATTGGCATCTCATCAGGTTTATACCAAATTTTCACGGTATGGTCGTCGCTTCCCGTAGCGATGTAGCGGCTATCGGGGCTAAAGGCAAAAGTTTTCACGGCGCTGGTATGCTCTCCAAGTTCTTGGGCAATGGTAAGCTCAGGGAAGCGCCACAGCCTCGTTTTACTATCGAGGTTTCCGGTGAGCATGTATGCCCCATTTCCCCCAAAAGCGATTAAGCTAGAACCAAGGCGGTTAGCTGCTTGGATTTTGCGTTGCATTTGCCCGGTGGTAATATTCCAATAGCGTACATGCCCACTTACCGTCCAAACTGCTAAAATATTCGAACGAGGAGCAAAGGCAAATTCGCAAACAAACTCTTCGTAGCTTTGGTGCGTGCCCAGCGTTTTTTGAGGTTCTACCAACCCAGTTTCCCGATTGATGAACGTAACCGTACCACCGCTACCAAACAGAAAATAGCGTCCGTCGGGGGTAAAGCCTGCCGAAGTAATGCCATACGTATCGCCTGAGAACAGTTCTGTTACCACTCCATTTTCCAACGAAGCCCGCATGATTTTCATATTGTAGCCACCGAACCATAGGAATTGCTCATTGGGCGAAAAGCGAACAAACGTGGGTTCATTTCCTTGTACACCATTATAAGGCGGGATTGCCGGGTTCACAAAACGGCGCAGTTCTTCGGTAGTTGCTACATCCCACAGACGGACTGTGCCATCGTACGCAGCGCTCGCCAGGCGATTCTCTGCAGCATCGAACTGTAAATCGGTAACCATGCCGGTATGCCCCTCAAACCGTTTGAGGATACGCCCAGAGGCAATATCCCATAAAAGAATTGTACCGTGTTCGTCGCCGCTAATTACTTGGTTAGAGGCTCCATTAAAACACACATAGGTAACTTTCCCTTCGTGTCCGTTGAGTGTTTTCAGATACCTAAAATCTTCAGCGAAGCTGTTGTTGCCCTGCCAAATGGCACAAAAAATAAAGATGAAAACGGTTATGGCCTTCATGATTGATCCGATTTGAAGAATTACTTTTCTTTTAAGACGTAGAAGATGAGATTTTCACACGGAAATTACAATCTCCTTAATCTGATGAAAGAGTTTATAACCAAACTTCTTTTCGCTTATACCCTAACTCATCTGATTTCTTTTTGAGTGATGGTGCACTACCACTCGATGATGTTTAACTGTGGCACTTTTGTAAAGTGCTTATCTCTAGTTACTAAAGAAAAATTGTAGGTTTTAGATAAAGCTGCTATCCATACATCATTTTCAGGGATAGGAGTACCTTGTTTTGCTAAAGTTGCTTTAAGTTCACCGTAAATGGTAGTCGTTTTTTCATTGATAGAATAAATAATACATCGTTGTGTCAATTGTTGTATTAGCGTGCTATTTTTTTCAGGGCGAGCAGATTTCATTGCACCAAAATAAAGTTCACCTACTACAATGACGGGAAGATTGATAGCCCCTAAATTTTCTATTTTTTGAGTAATTAAGGCATCTCCATTAAGGAAAGGGACAATAATATTTGTATCTAAAAAGATACTACTACCATTCATATTCATCTATTTTTCTACAGTCTTGAGAAGCTTCCATAAAAATTTGCGCCTCTTCATTGCTAAGAGAACCTGCAAAAGAACTCAATGAAGCACGAGAGACTTTCTCTTTCTCTTCTTGCATTGTAGCCATTAACTTCTTTACAATATTTTCGTCTTGAAGTGCTAAAAACTCTTTTATAAAAGAATTTTTCATGTTTTGTATATCCATAGGGTATTTGCCTTTAAGTATGAAAACATCTGTAAAAATAGGATAGTTTCTTCTCTTATAATCGACTCAAAACCTCTTCCAACTTCTTCTCTAACTCATTTAATCTCTTTTTAAGTTCTTCGTTTTCTTTGGCAAGTTGGGAATTAGCGACAATATATCCAATGTAAACAGGAGCAAAAAAGACAGAGCCACTACCAGACTCTGAATGGCTGTTGTTGTTACTTTGATTTTAAACCTGTGAGGCTTTAAAACCTCACAGGTTTTGATTATTAATCAATCCCAATCTCGCTCAAGAGCATCACGTCTTTTGCGTCTTGGTAATCGTACTGAGCGATTTTGTTGCTGCCTACCATGATTAACAGTTTCCGTTCGCGAACGGGAATTACATCGTAGGGATTGATATCCTCAAAGCGTTGTACGGTACGCATCGCAAACGGATTGCTCGCATCCACTACTTTAAGCCCTGCCCTACCATCGCATACAAACAGTAGATTGCCATCTTTACCCAAACCATGTGGGTTGGTCATGTTATAGCTTTTCACCTTACGAGGGCTGCGCGGGTTACTGATATCCACCACATCGAGTTGGTTGACCGCTCGGTTGCACATAGTGCCGTTTCGCAAGGTAATGTAAGCATATTTTCCATCAACAATTACCGGATCGCACGCCCTCACATGTTCATACGTACCTAAACCTTCGGGCATTTCGGGGTTTTCGAGGCTATAAATGTACATTCCCATTTGTGAGCCTATGTACAAGTTTCCATCGTTGGCAAACACGGTTTCGATATCATCGCCCACGGTAATTTGATTATTGAGCTTATTGAGCTTTTTGGCATTTCGCACATCGAACACATGTAAATCTCGGTTATTCACCGCGTAGAGGTAATCGCCTTGCAACGCAAAGCACGCCATAGAACCTCCTTGCGAACCTCCCATATTTCCGCCCCCATTTCCTCCACCCACGGTGGGCATATCGCTCGAGTTGAGGGTGATATCGGTACGCGCCATCAGCTCTTCGGGCGTAAAACTACGTGCTCGCACCTCCCAAGCCACGGTTTCTTGTCCTTGGCTGTTACCTCGGTGGGGAAACACTCCATCGACCCGATCGAGCACCTTCGGTTTTTCCAAATTGCGAATGTCTACCGAAATCAAATCGTCGTAATTATTGGCAAAGAGTGTATTGCCGCGCACGGCTACATCTACATTACCGGGAATGGCAAGAAACCCAAGTTTCTGTGGGGCTGCCGGATTGGTATCGTCAATCACCAAAATTCCGCGACCCACCACATTTACGTATAAACGCCCGGCATCGTACCAAATTTTGCCAGCACGTTGCGCTTGCACTATCGAAGCAAGGGCTAAGCAAAGCCCTATGGCTAGTATAATTTTTCTATACATGTTTTTTTAGTTTTAGTAAAAAGATGAGGATTTAGTAATTAATCGAGTGAAATCACCGTTTCTCCTTTCCGAAAAGGATTAATGAGCGGTTTTAAACGCACTTGAAATTGCGGAGTTTGTGTGCGGCATTCCGCTGCCGCGGTAGCTTGTGTAAGCCGACGAGCCTCTTCCAACATGGCAACCCACGAAGGAGCTTGTGGGGTATGCGTAATCTGATAGAGTGCTTCGGCAATCCCCCATGTAAAAAACCCACCTAAAAGGGGAGAGGCATACGATTGCTGCCCTTTTAAGCACCCGCTGGAGAGCACTTCGCCTTCTTGGTTACAAAACAAGGTGCGATAGCGTTGAGCAATTTCGGTGCTATCGGCTTTAGGGGCATCTTCGTTCCGTTTTATCACAGGGACAGAAGGCACTGCCGAACCAGCAGTAACATTGCAGCAATCGGCAGTGGTAAGTGTAAGCCGTGCCCCTTTCTCCACTAACAAATCGTGCAAAGTAGGCAAAAACACTGCACCGCTTTTCCCTGCCAATAGCGAAGGCCACTGGCTATCGGGGCGCTGGTTCAGCCCATGCCCCGAATAATAAAGCCACACCACATCGTTTTTAGCAGGCTGTATACGGCTAATCCATTGTGGCAATACCGCTTGCTGCAAACTATCGCCTTGTAAGGCATACACTTGCAACTGTAATCCGGTGTTTTGCGCCACATCTTCGGCTAGGGTGCGTATCCGTTTGGCATTAGCAAAGCAACTTTGCCCAATGTAGGCATCGTGCGTATCGCTAATGAGTAGCAAATGCAAGCGAGGCACCATAGGTTGCCCCATCGAAAAGTGGGTAAACAATAAAAACCCTACTATGTTGGCGCATCGCCGAAGCCATTTTATATACCGTTTCATTTATTCCCAGAGTTTCTCAATCACTTTATCCGACATCTTTTCATCGGGGAAGTTATTGATGTCGACTTCTTGGCGCTCGTTTACATTTACAAGAAACTGAGGCTGTTGCTCGCGGTTGTTGTTGCGGGCGGTTGCCTGCGTGAGCTTTTGTGCTTCGCGTAGTACTTTTTCCCAACTTGCCGGCTCGTTGCTTGCTGCTACTGAGCGCAACGAGGCAATCAGTGCTAGGGAAAAGAACCCACCTATTTCGGGGCTACTCCACGAAAGCTGGTTGGCTTTGCTGCTACTTGCTTTTATATCGCCTTTTGCTTGGCGAAACAGGCGCAAATAATTGGTAGCCACAGCCGGACCGGTTCGGGCGGTAAGTACCCTTGGGCGTACAATTTCGCCACCGGTGTTGCAGCAATCGAACGTAGTGAGGCACAGGCGAGCTCCTTTTCGTTTCATAGCTTCGTGTACCATCGTCATGGGTACGGTTTGCTCTGTGTGTTGCAGGGCAAACCGTGGCCAGCCATCGTAATTGCCGCCGTGTCCGCTGTAATGGAACCAGGCTACGTCTTCTGGGCCACACGCTATATTGCGAAGTTGCTCCCGAAATGCCTCGGCGGTGGGTAAATCTTCTTTGGTAAAGAAGTACTTGCGAACTTCCATTTGGGTAGTTCGCGCTACCTCGTCAACAAGTTCTTCAAGGTTGCTTCGGTCTTTTACCGGACCGATGCGAGGATCGTTTTCGGTAAACACAAAAAGGTGTACGGTTTGCGCCTCGGCATGCACTACAGAAAACAGCAGTAATACGCCAAATAGCAACATCAAGCCCCATTGCCCTCGTGGGCGAAATGGATTTTCAAGGTTCATCATAGCAAAAATTTATTTAGGTGAGAAAAATGAAATGCGAGTAAGACCACTTATAGTGGGATGATTGAAAAAGAATATATTTGGTTTAACTGCTGTATTTTTATTATTCTCTTTTTACGATGAGTTCTTCATCTACTCGGATTAAATCAGAGGTTTTTTCGTTCCATTCCATCAATTTTTTCACGGTTACGCCATATTTCCGAGCAATTTTGGTCAAATTCTCTCCTTTCAATACGGTATGCGTTTTTACAGCAGGAATTTTTGGAGGTAGTTGTTCAGTAAGCGTCGAGCCGTTTCCCAATTCGCGCGGGGCTAGCTCTAGGTCTAGATAAGCAATTACAGCACTGTCTGCGTTGTTACGTGTCGCTTCCTCTTGTGACTGCGCCCCCATTTCGGGGAATAATTCTAACGCTAAGTTCAGCATAGGCTCATGCGCTTTGTCTAAATCGTGAGGAGGGCTAGCAGGCGTCCCTTTCAGTTGAAACTGCCACAAATCGCAGGTGAGCGAGGCGGTAATGAGCAATTCTTCCCCTACTTGGAATGCGATATTCGGGTGATAATCGCAAGATTTTGAAAAACTATCGAAATAGTAGCTCGTTTCAGCTTGCAAATAATGCAGAAGCGTATCTTTTTGGATGTCAGAAATCGGCACACCGCCTCCTAAGACTCGGTAGCCACCTATTGCGCTTTTGGAAGAATCGGGCTGTTGCGCATCGAGCCAATAGGCAGTTACTTCTTCTGAGGCGAGTAGCGCACTCCACACCGCACTTCCTAATTTGGCTTCTACTTTATGAGGTGCCGAAGTGGTTGCCGAGTCTGGTTTCATAGATGGCAAATCGCGTGGAGTTAAGTGGGTAGGTTCTTGCCCTAAGGCTATCTGAGAAAAGCATAACATAGCCAGGCAACCGATGAACTGTTTTTTCATAGTTGTAGAGGTTTGGGGTAACGTCTTTAGTGAATAAAGCCTTTTTATAAGGGCTTTTGCTTACAATGACGTGCCCACTACCTCCATCACACGAATGTGTTTATTTTTTTTTAGGCTAAAGCTTTCAAGACTTCCTTTTCTGTGGAGAGAGTAGTGCCCTTGGGTAACGTAAACATAAATTGACTTCCTTGCCCATATTGGCTTTCTACCCAAATCTCCCCGCCGTTTCGCTCGATAAACTCTCGGCAGAGAACCAACCCTAACCCTGTGCCCATTTCGCCCTGTGTGCCTTGAGTGGAATAGGTGCTATCAATTCGGAATAGCTCAGGAATTAGCTCGTTTCGGATACCTTGCCCTGTATCGGCAACGGTAACTTTCACCTTATCGGGCGCGTGCTCGGTAATGGTGATGGTAATAGTGCCTTGTGCTGTAAACTTAATTGCATTGTTGATTAGGTTTCGCAATACGGTATTCACCATGGGTTCATCGGCAAATACTACGTGCTCCTCTGCGATAGAGTACTTTAATTGTAAGCCTTTCTGCAATGCCATTTGCTTGTGCAATAGCAGATTTTTTTCAATCACTTCTACCAAGCGAAATACCCTAGGTTCAAAAGGGATGCTTTCTGTTTGGGTGCGTGCCCATGTGAGCAAATCTTCAATAAGCACTTGGGCATTTTTTGCCGATTTTTGCATCATATCGGTCATGTATCGGAGATCTTCATAAGTGCCTTTTTCGAGTTCAGCTATCATAATTTGGCTAAGCCCTACGAGTTGATTTACCGGTGCTTTTACATCGTGAGAAATGATAGAGAAAAACTTGTCTTTAGTTTCGTTAAGCTTGGCAAGTTCGCGTGCTTGTTTCGCAATCGCCCGATTTTGTTTGGCAAGTTTCACATTCGTTTTGTGCTTGTGCTGCTGTAGTCGGAAAAATGAACCTACCAGTATTAAAGCTATGAGTAACCCTGCCGCTACAATCACTAGGGTAATCTGTAGTTTTTTGTTAGCATTTTCTTGAGTTAAGACCTTTAGGTCGCTTTGTTGTTTGGCATACTCAAAGAAATCGACTCGGCTTTCGGTGTCTCTATCCCAAAGGTTTTCTTGATGCCTCAAAGCCTCTGTTTTGTATACATAGGCAGAGTCAAACTGTTGTAACTCAGCCATAACGCGGGCGCGTGTTTTGTAGGTTACAATCAGAAGGTCGCTCACATCGGTCGTGAGGGCTTTACCTAAAGCTATGCTGCTCAGTCTGTTTGCATCTTCAACATTTCCTTGCTGAAAAGCGATTTCTGCTAGTAACTGCGTAGCGCGTATGGTAGCGCGTTGGTCGCTGTGAACAGTTGCCAGTTCCAAGCACTCGAAAAGTATTTGTTTACTGGCATCGTATTGTTTCAACTTGAAATATACATCCGCTTGATTGAACGTAGCTATGGGGAGTGCACGCGGTGCATGATTTTGGGCAAGTGGTTTCAGTTTCTCTAAGTAAAACAATGCGGAATCGTAATGGCCATCTTCTAGGAAAATTTTCCCAAAATTGTTGTACACCACCGCTACACGATTAAAATTATCCGCTTCTTGGAAGTATGAAAGTGCTTTACGATAGTAGTTTAGGGCAGCATTGTGGTTGCGCATTACCGTGTAAATATTCCCAATACTCAGAATGTTTTGTGCTACAAGCTGCTCGTTGCGGATTTGCTCGGATAGCTCGCGCGATTCGTTGAAGTGCACGAACGCTTTTTCGAGCGACCCTATTGCCCAATATCCTCCTCCCAATCGGTTTAGGGCAACTGCTTGCCCTTCGGCATACCGAAGTTTTTTCGAAAGTTGTACGGCTTCTTCGGAGTACTGAATGGTAGACTCTGGTTGTGCATATACAATCAAGCTAGCCAAATCGTTCAGAACATCAACGCGTTTTTCGTTCTTAGGGAGGATTTCTAATAAATGACTCAAACTATCGCGTTTGCTTTGTGCTAACAGTGAGTGCGAGCATAGCATAGCCATTAAGCAAACAACAACAATTGGCAGGGAATGAACAGTCTTCAACGAGAAGTTTATTTAAACATGTTAACATTGAAAAAATAACATGCAAAAGTCCCTAAAGTTTAGAATTAATTCAAATAAAGTTATCC
>CAYMYI010000048.1:0-29647 GCA_964394585.1 uncultured Roseobacteraceae bacterium | reverse complement strand
CCGATATCTACACAGCAACCGAAACCGGGTTTTATCGTGTTCGGGTTACCCATTCGGGTGGATGTGTAGCAGTAACGCCCGCCGTAGAAGTACGGGAAGATAATACCCCTATTGCCCAAATTGATGAAGATAACTTTGAGTTTACGTGTACCGATACAGGCAACACAACCCTAACTACCGTACCCAATGCAGACCCTGTTACTTACGAGTGGTTACGCACACAAAACGGTTCTACTACGGTAGTAGGCACAGGCAATTCGTACACTGTAACCACAGCCGAAGTAGCTTCTGACCCTGCCGAGTACCGCGTGCGGGTAACCTCTGCCGATGGTGCTTGTGTTTCTGTTTCTAACGAAGTAACCATCAGCCAAGTAGCCACCCCCGATGCTCGCATTTTCGACGAAAGCGGCACCGATGTTACAGGAGCCACTATCCCTTTTTGCGCTGGCGAATCTATCACCTTAACAGGGCTTTCTGTAACACCCGACGTAACCTTCACCTGGTTTGAGTTGGGAAATGCTACCCCTGTAGGTACCGGCATGAACTTTACTGCAAGCAGTGCTGCAACTTACATCTTGCGAGCTTCAGTACCGGGTTGTGCTACCGAAGTACAAGTTACCCTTGATGCTGCCGCTTCTCCCACTGCCCAAATTTTAGATGCCGCTAATGCTGATGCGGGCGACGAAATTGCGGTTTGTCGCGGTGAGGCACTCACCCTTAACGCTGCCGACTCAGGTGTTGGGGCTAGTTATTCGTGGCAATCCGTTACGTTCGACCCCTTCACCGGCGACCCCATTTACAACGAAGTGGCTACTGGCGAAACGTTCACCACTCGATTAATAATAGACGCACGCTATCGCCTTGAAGTAACCAGTGGAACTTGCTCGGTAACCGATGACATAGTAGTGCGATTGCGCGATGAGTTTGACGTAACTGTAGATGGCCCAGATACGATTTGTGAAGGCGGCTCAGATATTACCCTTTCATCTGTACTTTCTGTGCTCCCTATTGGTCCAGTTACCTACCAATGGCAAGAACGCGTTGGTGCCCGCCCGTTTGTAGATATTGCCGGTGCTACTAGTCCAAGTATCACGGTCGCCCCCGCCGATGTAACTACTATTAAAGACTACCGAGTGATAGTGAATAATGGTTGCGAAAATATTTCGCCTGCTTTCACTGTAACAAAAGTTGATATTGAAGCAAATATTAATGCAAGTGCTACCGATGTAGCCGTTTGTGATGATGGCTCTTCAACCGTAGTATTGAGTACCCCAAGTAACCCGGCTTATTCATATCAATGGGCATTTTCTACGAATGGTACCGACTTCACCAATGTAGCCGGTGTAACCAACGCTGTACTAAATGTAAGTAGTTCGGATTTAACCGTTGATAATACCATCTATCGCGTAACAGTTACTGCAGGCAGTTGCGAACTTTCCGACGACATCACCTTAATTCGCCAGCCTGTTCCTACCGTTACAATCGATAAAGCCCCTTACACCATCTTTTGCCAAGGGAGTTCTGTTGATCTTATCCAGACTGACGCACAAGTCGGACAAAACTACCAGTGGTTTGTTTCGGCAAGTGGTGCAGTAGGCACATTCAATCCGGTTGCCGGGGAAACCAATGCCAGCATTTCTATCAACACGGAAGGATATTACCGTTTACAAGTAACCCAAGGTACTTGCGAGGTTACTTCAGAAACGGTATTTGTAGAAGAAGTGATTGAACCTACGGCAGCAATCATTGAAGGCTCCACGGTTGTGTATTGCTCTAGCGGAGCAGATTTAACAGCATCGCCTGCTGGTGCCGATACATACGAATGGGAAATTTTAAATACAACTAGTGGAACATTTGAACCCGCCCCTACCGGGCTTAGCCCTAACAACCAGCGGGAGTATAGCACGAATGTACCCGGTACGTACCGTGTAACGCTTACCGTAACGGCTTGCGGCGTTGCTTCTGCTACTTCTGCCCCTACCCAAGTGATTGAAAACCTTTCAGGCCCTCTTGCCCAAATTCAAGGGGGTAGCACCATCCCATTCTGTGGAACAAGTACAACTTTGAGCGCAATTACCAATGCTGGGGATAATGTTACCTACGAGCTTCTTTTTTCAGCGACGGAAACCGGCACATATACCAATGTTGCAGGCCCTCAAACCAGCAATACATTCACCGTAACTGATGCAGGGTTCTACCGTGTAGAAGTGGTCAACCCCGATTGTAACCCTACCTCTAACCAATCGGATCCGGTAGAAGTACAGCGGTTAACTGCGCCCGACCCATCGCCTACCAACCCGGAAATTACCGGAGGTTCTGTTACAATCTGTAGTGGAGAGGTATTCAACCTAACCGTGGCTCCGGGTGCCGATGAATACGAATGGTTCTTCTCTACAATCGATTCCGACGACCTTGCCGACTATAACCCTGCTCCCGGTGCTACTAATTCGCCAACCTATACTGTAACGCAAAGTGGATTTTACCGAGTACGCGTTACAGACAACGAATGTACTACGGCTACCGCCCTTGGAGATAAAGTAGAAGTGGAAATTATTGAAGGCCCCAATCCCACCTTCACCAATCCTGGTTTAGCCGGTGGTGGTGTAATCAACGGATGTATTGGCGGAACCGTTACGTTGACCGTAGCCTCAGGTGCGGATCAATATGAATGGTTCTTCTCCCCTACCTCGCAAACCGATATTGCCGCTTATACCCCTGTAGCTGGGGCTACTACCGAATCGCTTACCCTCGACCAAAGTCAGGCAGGCTTCTACCGCGTGCGCGTAACTGATAACAACTGTACCGTTACAACAGCTATTTCCCCTGAAGCACAGGTGCAATTCCTCGATGCTCCCGACCCTAGCTTTACCAACCCTGAGATTATTGACGATGTGCTCACCATTTGTATCGGGCAAACGGCAACCCTTACGGTAGCTGCCGGTGCAACTAACTATGAATGGTTTTTCTCAGCAACCGATTCTGACAATCTCTCTGACTATACCCCTATAACTGGCGCTCCAAATTTACCAAGCTACAACCCTACCACTTCAGGATTCTATAAAGTGCGTGTTACCAATACAGACTGTACAACTTCCACAGCAGTTTCCGATAAAGTAGAAGTAATTATTCAAGATGCTCCAAGTGCTAGCTTTACCAACCCTGGTATCAGCGGGGGCGGCATAATTAATGGGTGTATCGGGGGGACTATCACGCTGAGTGTAGCCCCGGGCGCTGACCAATACGAATGGTTCTTCTCGCCTACCTCACAAACCGATATTGCCGCCTACACCCCTGTGGCTGGGGCTACCACCGAATCACTCACGGTTAATCAAAGTCAGGCAGGCTTTTACCGCGTGCGTGTTACAGACAACAATTGTAGCACAGCTACGAGTGTTTCAGGCGAAGTGCAAGTTCAATTCTTAGATACACCTGATGTAACCTATACTACTCCAGGCTTAACTGGCGGGGTAATTGCCGCTTGTACCGGGCAAACCGTTACGCTTTCGGTACCTGCCGGCGCTACCACTTACGAGTGGCTGTTCTCCGCCACCGATTCCGATGTCTTAGGCGATTACAGCCCTGCCCCAGGTGCTACCAATAGCAATAGCTACACCACAAGTACAGCAGGGTTCTATCGCGTACGCGTTACCAATTCAGCCTGTGCTACGGCAACCGCCGTTTCGGATAAAGTAGAAATCCGCGTAGAAGATACTCCTGATGCAACCATTACAAACCCAGATATTATAGGAGGGGTAATTTCTGCTTGTGCTGGGCAAACGTTCGATTTAACCGTACCTGCCGGTGCTGATACCTATACTTGGCAAGTAGCTCCTGCAGCCGGAGGACCATTCAGCGCAGCGCCAGGTGCCACCAATAGCAATACCTACACAGCAACCGAGGCAGGTTTCTACCGAGTAATTGTAACCAATAACAATTGTGCAACCGTGGAAACTACATCTGAAGTTGTTCAAATCAGTATATCAGATGGGCCAACAGCCGATATTAACGAAGTTGAGGATATTCCCGACAACACCCTTTCGTTTTGTACAGGGTCAACTCTAACCTTGAGCGTAAACCCTGTCGCAGGCAATACCTACCAATGGCAATTTGCCAATGCAATTGATGGCACGTATGCTGCTGCCTCAGGCACGAACGATGAGGCCACCTACCAAGTAAGCCAAGCAGGATTTTACCGAGTGGTAGTATCCAATGCAGGTTGCGCTGGAGGCTCGGTTACGTCTGACCCGGTAACTATCGAAGCCGTAGATGCTCCTGATGCTACCATTGAAGAAGGTACACTCACAGCATTTTGCCCAGGAGGTACCGCTACCATCACCGTAGAAGAGCTCCCAGGAAATACCTACCAATGGCAATTTTCTGAAACTTCTACGGGAACCTATACCGACCTTGCCGGACAAACCAATAACGAGTTAATCGTAAGTCAAGTAGGCTTCTATCGAGTGATTATCACCAATGCCGGCTGTGCAGTAGCTACTGCTACTTCAGACCCTATTGAGGTAGTAGAACAAGACGAGCCGATTGTTACAATCAATTATTTTGAAAATGGATTTTTATGCCCAGGAGATAGCACACTACTCACTAGCACATTTGCTGCCGGTGGTGTAGGGACTAATACCTACCAGTGGGTATTCTCTACAAGCCCTACCGGAGGGTTTAGTCCCGCCGAAGGCGATAACGATAATGCCAGCTATTATGCCAAAAGAACCGGTTTTTATAAAGTACGCGTTACCACAACAGCATGTGGTACTGTCGCGGCTGAATCAGACCCACTGCAAGTTTTTGAAGTAGGCGATATCCGAGCAGCCATTGAACCTGACCCACAAACCGATTTTTGTAGCGGAGCAGGCGTTACTTTATATGCATTTTCAGGTATTCCGATAAGCAACTCGTTCCGTTGGTTATACGCCCCTACTGAAGATGCTCCCTACGAAGTAATCGGGACTAACCCCGACTCCATCCGTGTAAATCGCACGGGATATTACAGCGTAGAAATTACCAATACCTATTGCCCTAACCTGACCCCGATAGACACCGCCATTGCCATTTATGTTGAGCAGCGCGCACTCCCACGTGCTGAAATTGTGCAAGGCGATACGGCACTATTCTGTATAGGTTCGCAAGCATTTCTCTCGGCAGAATACAACGTAGGTAACAGCTATTCTTGGCTATACTCTCCTACCATCGATGGGGAATACACCCCATTTGAAGCCCAAGGCGTTACGTATACCGTGGTAACTACCGACCAAGAAGGCTTCTATCGCGTAGTGGTAACCAATCCTGATTGCCCCACTGCCACCAATATTTCAGAGCCTATTGCCGTAATCGGGTTTGATGGCCCTCCTGCTAGAGTACTCAATCCTTCCGTAGTGGATATTTGTGCCGGAGGATTCACTACACTCCAAGTAGACGAATCCATTTTGGGGAACTCTACGTATCGTTGGCAATATTCGGAAACACGCGACGGTGTTTACCAAACCGTAGGAACAAACCCTGGTTATGTAGCCAGCCTCCCCGGGTTTTACAGAGTAATTGAGACCAATAATGCTTGTACTACTACAAGCCGCCAATCGCAACTGATTGAAGTGCGCCAAATCCAAGGGCCTCCTGCCGTACTAGAGCAACAAGGGCAAACCTTGTCTATTTGCCAAGGAGGCACTACAGTGCTTACGGCGCTTACTGTAGAAAACGCCGCCTACCAATGGCTTTATGCAAGCACCGCCGATGGCACTTTTAGCCCCGTAGGACTCAATGCTGCTAGCTATGCCGCCACACAAGCCGGTTTTTATAAAGTGCGGGTTATTAATAATGATTGTACCCCCACTTCTAACGAGTCGGCAACTGTAGAAATACGCTTCATCTCAGAACCTTCGGTACGCTTACTCAGCGGAACATCGTTGGCATTCTGCGAAGGCGGCTCGGCAACATTGTGGGGCGAATCGGGCAGTAACCAAGACTTATACCAATGGGTGTTCGCTACTACACGCGATGGGATCTATGAACCTATCACAGGAGCACAAGCTAGCCTCTACACAACCTCTACTCCTGGGTTTTACAAGCTGCAAGTAACCAACCCAAGTTGCTCCGTAAGCGCGGTAGAGTCTGAAGTTATTGAGGTAATTGTTGGAGAAGCTCCAATTGCCGAAATCATCGAAGGAAGCCGTGTGGAGATTTGCGAAGGCGATAGTGCCCCATTGCGTGTCCGCTCGCAAGGCAACGCCACCTACCAATGGCAGTTCAGTACCAATGCAAACGGCCCGTTTGCCATAGCTCCTGGCATTTCCAACCAGTTAGACTATACTGCCACTCAACCAGGTTTCTATCGTGTAGTAGTAACACGGCCAGGGTGTGGCGATGGTACTATTTCGGCTCCAACGGAGGTTGCGCCTACCGAAACCATAACCATTTCGATTGATGGTGCAGGCGATTCGGTTTCGTTCTGCGAAACAGGGACTCTGACTGCCACTGTAAGCACACCTGGCAATTTCGATTACTTCTGGATACGCAACGGCAACATCATGTCGGAGCAATCGAATACACTTACTGTAATTGAACCTGGCACTTACGTAGCCACCTTACGCAACCCACCTGCTTGTTATTCGGGTGTAGGCGACACCGTAGTAGTTACCTTACAGAATGCTCCCAACTTATTCTTAAATACTGCACGCATTGTAAGCCTTTGTGGCGATGCTACACTTTCTGTAAGAGAAGAAGCGGGCGTAACTTATCAGTGGTTCTTAGGGGAAATACCGGTAGGCAATGAATCGGCTTCGGTAACCGTAAGCCAAAGCGGCAAATACTACATTGTTGCTCTCAACCAAGCAGGATGTTCAGCAAAAGATAGTGTAACCTTCACCAATCAACAGCCTGAAGCCCAAGCTACGGTAAGTGGCGAAAACTGCGAAGGCATCATCACTGTTACAAGCGAACAAGGTGCAACGTTCCGCCTAGGCGATAGCGGTAACTTCCAAGCCAATGGCCGATTTACCGGCTTAGCCGCAGGGACTTACCAAATCACGGTGAAAGCTACAGACGGTTGTGAGACTACCTTAGAAGCCACCGTACCGGATTTCCCAAGTGTAAACTTAACCATCACACCCGATTCGGAAATTGCACTCGGAGAAAGCATCGTTTTAGAAGTAAGCGGAGCTACCGCGTATCAGTGGTCGCCCATAGAAGGATTGGACAATCCTACTTCGGCATCCCCTACAGCAACTCCTTCGCAAACCACAACCTATACGGTTATTGGAACCGATGCAAACGGATGTGAGGCAACCGCATCTGTCACCATTACGGTAATTGAGGAGTTTGAACTCATCCCCGGCAGGGTACTTACGCCAAATGGTGACACACGCAACGATACTTGGACTATTCAGAACATTCAACGCTACCCGAACGCAGAGATAATTGTATACGACCGCTGGGGCATCGAAGTATTCCGCCGCATAGGCTATGACAATGGCTGGGCAGGCACTACTTCAAACGGCAACCAATTGCCCGAAGGTGTGTACTACTTTGTAATCGAACTACGCGATGGTTCTAATCCTATCACCGGAACATTCAACCTATTCCGTTAATCTTTCTCTTACTTCATTTTAGATAATAGCATTATGAAAAAGATACTAGTATTTGTGTGGCTGATTGTACTGAGTAGTGCCGGAGTTGCCCAACAGTTTTCACTTTTTAATCAACAATATGAAAACCCATTTCTGATTAACCCTGCCTATGCAGGTACCGATAGCATGCCTGTAGCGCATTTGCACTATCGAAGCCAATGGGCAGGCTTTGAGGGACACCCCGAAACCATGATTGCCACGTTCCATATGCCTTTAGAACTAAAAAACTCGGCAACTGGAGGAATGATTCTCAGAGATCGAACCGGCATTCTAACGCAAACGGGCGTGCGTGCAGCATATGCTTATTCGGCGCGGTTCAATCAAAAAGCCAGTTTAAACTTAGGGCTTTCTGCCGGAGTGATCGTGAATAACATAGAAATTGGCGATTTGCCCCTTGCCGACCAAGACGACCCCTTGCTCTCGCAAGTAGATGGAAAAGCAGAGTTCGATGCCAATTTTGGAGCTGTATTCCGCTATGAAGCATTTGAAGCAGCTTTCTCTACCCTCTACCTATTCGACGACATTCGGGGAAGTAGCGAAAACAACTTTACAACGCGCGCTTTTAGCCATTCCACGTTAATTACTTCGTACCGAATTGCTGCCAGCGATAAACTGAATATTCGTCCTATTCTTACCTATCGGTTTGCCACCGTTTCGCCGGGGCAGCTCGATGCTATCTTAGAAGCCGAATGGAACAATCAGTTTAAACTTGCTATGGGCTACCGTACCGATTTTGGGTTAGTCGTAAGCGCCGGTGCGGAAATTAGCCAACGATTTTACATAGGCTATGGCTACGAGTATGGCACCAGCGGATTTGGTCCCTACGCCCGCAACTCGCACGAAGTAATGCTGCGTGTACGCTTTGGTGAAAAAACGCCTGCAAAACCCGTAGAGCCTACTGAGCCTCCTCCCGCTCAACAGAAAACCTCAGATACTGATGCCCCGAAAGAAGCAAGTCCCACAACTGAAGCACCAGAGCCGGGCATTGCCGAAGATGCATACAATGCACTGAATGTACCCGAAGAAGCGTACCGAGCTACATACGAAGGAAAAGGGTATGTGCTCAATAGCATCAACTATGCAAACAATGCCACAGAAATCCCTTCGGAAGGGCTCGCTGAACTCGAAAAGGTAATTGGATTTATGCTGCGCTATCCGAAAGTAGAGCTAGAAATTGGGGCATTTACCAGCAACCAGGGCGACGCCAACGTAAACATTCTACTCTCGCGCAAACGCGCTCAGACCATAGTAGATTATATGGCTGAAAAAGGTGTGAACCCCGCCCGATTAAAAGCCGTGGGCTATGGTCCGCAAAACCCTATCCGCGATAATAGTACGCGCGAAGGAAGAGCGCTCAATCAACGTATCGAAATCAAGGTGTTAGGCGGACTTGAGTAATCGGTTTTGTTTCTTTATTCAAAAAGAGGTTGTTACCATAGCAACCTCTTTTTTTTTGAAAGGGGAATTATTAAGAGATAAACCCACACACGAATAAAATAATTGCTCCACCCGAAAAGCGGTACCCTCTTGTTTTTCAGCAAAAAACAGTTTATAGACTTAAAAATGTGAATAAAAAGTTTGTTTTTTATCCATCTTTCCTACAAATTGAAAAGAAAAACAAACCTCAAATTCTTTAAATACGATGGAAGAAGAAAAACAAGATAGTTCATTGTTCATGAGCTTCGTGAACAATATTGAAGAGAAACTAAGCGACCTTGTAACCCTTGAAATTAAAACCATAGTAGGCGATTATAGAGTATTACAAGATGAAACCGTACTTCCTAAGAAAGATGGGGAGTTCAAAATCATTAAAACCAAAATTGGCTTACTCGATGGCGATGTTACTACTCTTTTAAGTAACGACTTGATTCAAGATAAGTACGCATGGTTGCGCGACTTCCATGCAAACCGCGAAGAAAAAGGGCACGAAATTATTCAGAAAAATATTGAGGCGATTAAATCGCTATTTGAGCTTTTTAAAGACACCAAAGGGCTGACTGTAAGCGAGGAAAATATCGACGAAACCGACGAGGAAATCGGTTAACACAACGTATTTGCCGCAATAGAAACCCAACAATGCAGACAGGTGAACTGAAGCTTCATCTGTCTTTTTTGCTTCATACTTTTGCAACTGCCGCAAAATTTTAACTACTATGGATGCGAATTTCTTTAAAAACCTAGCGAGCGACCTGCTTACGCTAGAAATTAATACAATCGTAAAAGAAAACACGACCAATAGCTCTATGCCTACCATGCGCCGCATGGCATTGCTCGATATTGCCGATCGATATCGCGCACGGATGATTGAGTACGGCATCTGCAAACGTGCTGATGGCACTCCGCCGCCAGAACCGCCCCCCGGTTACTCGCCTTTAATGGTGCTCCGCTGGAATTTTGCTGGCGAGTTTTCCTTCCAAGAAATCCGACGTACCGCCCAATATGGTATTCAAATCTTTAACCGAAAACTAAAGGAAATGGACGATGATGAGGGGTACGAAGATGAAAAACGCCGCAATAAACTAGAAGAACGCGTTGCCATGCTTACACGAATTGAACGCCAAAGTTCTAACCTGATTGGCATGTTCAAAATTCGCCGTAAGACTTACGAAACCGCGATTAATAGTGGGCAAGAAGGTTTTGAAGGGTATGATAGTTTCTGTACCCCTGACCCTGAAGAGCAGCCGGCCTACGAGCCTTTTCCTTCGCAAATGGGATCGCACATTTGGAATAACGACCTAAGTATTTCCGATATAAATTCTATAGAAGACCTTGACCTCGCCCCCGAACAAACTACACTTATTCGCAAGACATGGGAAATTGGTACGCAAAAGGTGCTATTACAAACCGTCATTCAAATTGATGGCGATGTAACCTGTTACCTCACCAACCAATTTATGCGATACCCTGATGGCCCACGCCAAATGCTGCTCGATGTCCATAATAGCTCTATTAACTCAGCCACCAATTTTTGGAAATCGTTGTTCCTTACAGTGGCGAACTTAGCAGGTTCTGCATTTACCAAAAAGAAAACGCCAGCGAAAAAGTAAACCATGAAGTTTTGGGAAGAACTCAAAAAACGTATCGAAGCCAATAGCGAACTTTTACGCTCTACTCGCAAAGTGTATCAGTTCCTTAAGACCCTTTTCAAAGAAGGAAGTTTCGAGGTGATTACCCCTTTCCAGTACAAAAACCAAGAGTTGGTGTATCGAACGGTAATCCATGCCGATGCCGATATGTTTAACTATCTCCCGCCGTTTCCCAAAAAAGCAAAAGAACTCCCCGCTTACCTGAAAACCTCGAAGGCTGCGTACCAAAAACACCAGAAAAATGTAGCAGAGGTTTTTGCCCTTTTTGATAATAACAAGAAGTTCTGGGAAAAATTGGTCGATTACAGCTTGGTATTCATCAATGTAGGACCCGCTGCCTACTCCATCGATCAAACTACCGTAGAAACTGTGCTATATAGCGTTGGTAGCATTGCCGTTTCAATCCTTATCCGCCCGTGGCTTAAAAATAAAGCAGTAAGCTTAGCGCTCAAACTTGCGGTGCGCATTGTAAAACGCTATGCCAAAATTTAATCATTCTTTATCATAAGCACGCCCTTGTATGTTTCAACCTCCTTACGACCTTGTTTTAGCCTCCGGTTCTCCACGTCGCCAACAGCTCATGCAACAAGCAGGGTTTAAGTTTACCATCCGGCTCAACGCTGTGGAAGAAACCTACCCAAAAACGCTGGATGTCTATCAAGTAGCGCCGTATCTTGCTCAGCTTAAAGCCCAAAGTTTTCGTGGCAAGCTTGCCCCCAACGAACTGGTAATTACAGCCGATACGGTTGTAATCCAAGCAGGGAACGTACTCGAAAAGCCCGCAGATAAAGCTGAAGCCATTGCCATGCTGCAAGCCCTTTCAGGGGATACTCACGAAGTAGTAACCGGGGTTTGTTTACATACTAATGCTAAAGAAGTAGTATTTCACGATACGACCAGCGTACACTTTCTACCCCTCACTCAGGTTGAGATTGAAAGCTATGTTACCGAATGTCAACCATTCGACAAGGCAGGCAGTTATGGTGTGCAAGAGTGGATCGGAATGGTAGGAGTTTCGAAGCTCGAAGGCTCATTCTATAATGTAATGGGGCTTCCTCTGCATGCCTTGTACCAACACCTCAAAAATTTTTAATGGTTTCTTAGCAGAAAGAAACCATGCAAGATTCTCGGTAATCTGTTATTATTGCGCTGCATATAACCAAGGCTGTTAGCGTTTGTGGGCCTTACAGCCATTTGAGTACTAACCGAAAACATCACGATGATACTATACCTAATTCCTTTCATTTCGGGGGCTATCGGGTGGTTTACTAACTACATTGCCATCAAAATGCTCTTTCACCCACGCCAAGAAAAAAACTTCTATCTTTTTAAACTTCATGGCATATTTCCTAAGCGAAAAAGCACGCTAGCAAAGCGTTTGGGGATTGTAGTGGCGAAAGACCTGTTTTCTATGCAGATGATTCAAGATAAGCTCGATACGGAAGCCAACCGTTCTGAATTGAAAAAAGCAATTTTATTGGAGTTTGAAGATTACCTCGTCAATAAATTTAAAGCGGGGAACCCAATGCTTGGCATGCTCATGAGCGACTCTGTAGTTACGCAGGTAATGCAACGTGTTGAAACGATGCTCGACGACCTCATCCCTAAATTGTTTGGCTCGCTCACTGCCAAATTAGGCGAGGTAGATGTAGAAAAACTCGTATATGAAAAAGTAATCAACTTTTCCGATGAAAAATTTGAAGGTTTATTAATGTCGGTAATTAGTAAAGAACTCCGCTTTATTGAAATAGCCGGTGCCGTACTAGGGTTTATCATTGGGTTAGTACAAGTAGGATTAATTTTGGTAAGTGAACGCTACGAGCTGCTTAACCCATAAATGAAAAATCACATCAAAAAAAGCCCTTCTTAGTTGTTAAAAGGGCTTTTTCATTGGGGTTTGTGGTGTGCATCATTTGGAAAACATCCGTTCTAAAATGTATAAGTAATTTTGCTTAGCCACTTCGGTTACCTTCAACACCATCACCACCGAACCATGATACCATGCCTGCTTGCGATATTTTTTCAGCACATCATATTTAAATCGAGTCGTTTTTGCCATGCGGCGTTTATAGTCCAAATCGGTTTCGAATTCGCCGCGAGGCGCAAATAGCTCTTCACGCTGTTTAATATCTGCTAAGATTTCTTTCCGATAGCGCTGTACAAGCAGCGGATGCATTTCCTTAAACTGCTCGGCAGAAAAATACTTATTCAAGCCATAGGTATAGGAAAAGGGAGCGCTACGCCCCGATACTTCTTGTGCGTTTGCATAGCAAACTGCTACACATAGGAGCGCAAAGGATATAATGAGATGTTTCATAGGAAATTACGTATTAATTTTTTTCAACAGGTTTTTTCAGGCGGAAACCGATATTTTTCCCACGGAATGCCGGGGGTAAACTTCCGCGTTTTGTAGAACGTACTTGGAAGGCAAAGTCAATATATGAACCTCCTCGAAGCGTTTTGTTTTTGGCTTTTTTAGGCCCTTGTGGGTTTTCAGATTCCGATTTTTTGTAGTAGTTCCGGTCGTACCAATCGTAGCACCACTCCGAAACATTCCCACTCATATCGTGTAATCCAAGTTCGTTAGGGTTTTTTGTGCCTACCGGATGTACTTCGTATTTAGAGTTGATATCGTGCCAACCTGTTGCCGTAGAAATATTACTGCCAGAATACAAATAGTTTTGGCTGATCATCCCGCCGCGTGCTGCAAATTCCCACTCGGCTTCTGTGGGCAACGAGCCGCCTGCCCATTCGCAAAACTCTTGGGCTTCGTACCATGTTACAAACACCATGGGGTGTTCATCGACCCAGCCTCCTTCTGGAGTACGAGCAGGCATTTGCCGTCCGGTTGCTTCTGCAAACTGTCGGTATTCGCCCACGGTTACTTCGTATTTGCTTAGGTAGAAATCATCGAGTATTACCGAGTGCAAGGGTTTTTCATCATCCACACCTCGGTTGCTACCCATCATAAAAGTACCTCCGGTAACGTACACCATCTCTAGCTCGATTGTCTTAAATTTTGCTTTCACTTCAAAGTATACATCGAACGGAAGCTCGCCATATTCATCGAGCATGCGCCAAACGATTTTTTTTCGTTTGCCACCGGTAACCCCTTTACCCACATCGCCACTTACCATTTTAAGGGGCTTTTTCAAGTCGGTAGAACAATAAACACTTACATCGAACTCAAGGCCTCCGTAGATGTCGTAATAAATGGCAATGGTACCATCTTCTTGTTCTTCTACCTGAACGTTATCAAGTGTTTGGGCAGGGGATAGCCCCCATACAAAGCCTGAGAGCAGTAGTGGTAAAAGGATCTTCTTGCAGATTCCCATAGGATTTTTGGTTTTTGTTGGGTTGAATAGATAATTGAATGGCTAATTTATAAGAATGCTAGATTTTTCCCTTTGCAAATTATAAATCTGTTGCCTTCGACTTATCAGAAAGAATCGTGCAAGAAATAAAAATTCTACGCTTTAAGTTTTGATCTGGGTGCCTGAAAAGAGCGTTCTACGCGGTTTAACCAAAATAATAATGCAGGGACACCCACCAACGGAGGAATGGCAAATACCAACGCAGGAGGCAAGGGAATAAAATCGACTCTTGAAACTACCGTAGAAAAAAAGGCAGTAGTTGTGGCAATGTAGCCCCCCATCATATTACCCATATGCCCCATATACCAATGATATGGCTTCGTAGGGCGTACCACAAAGGGTTTCAGGTTGGTATACGAAATCGCAAGCCCTCCTACCCCAAAACCAATGGATAGCAACGCAGCACTTAGGTTTCCTTTTACAACCATATAATATACCCCCATTGCAATAAATACTAGGTTAGCGAAGGCATTGAGCATACCGGCGGCCCAATCGTACCAGCGAGGGTTCTGCCCTTTGTGCAGCTTTTTGAGTTTAAGCAAACGAACTCCTGCAAAAACACTGTAATAACTCAGAAATGCAATGAGAAACAAAAACCGATTAAAACGATACGACGCCACAAAAATCCCTGTAATAAACACGCATGTCATCGCCCAAAAATATACCCTGCCGGCAATTGTGTGTTGTTTTTTGCCTTTGGTGGTAAAAATGGCAATAGCACCAAATACTAAAGCGAAGCCCCCTGCACATGCGTGGAGGTATAGAACATATTGTGTAAGATTTTCCATACGATAGGATATTAAATTGAAGGAATGCAGTAGAAAACTGATTGAGTACTCAAAGAGGCACAGCGGCAAAAATGAAGGCTTTCTTCCCGAAAATTATTGTTTTACGTCAAGCTGGTATCAAATGGAGGGGGGTGGTATCATTGGGAAGAAGCCACAGGCGAATCAACGCTGCAAAAAGGCTTTCAGCGCTTCGGCGCGCGAGCGAGATACCGGAATAGTGATGTTGTGTCCTTTCAGTTTGAGCTCAAAATTGCGTGCATTCCCTTTCACCTCAGTAATAAAAGCCCCACTTACTACATAACTTTTATGGCAATGAAAAAAGAGTGCCGGCGGCAGTAGCTCCAAACACACCTTAAGGCGGTTGCGCACCAAACTTTTCCCAAGTTTATCAGGGGTTTCTTGGTAAAAAACTTCTACGTAGTTTCCATCCGACTTTAAAAAGGCGATATCGCGATACGATACCTGCACTACCGGCTTACCATTCTCGGCAGTAAATACAACCCGTTCCGGAAAAGGGGTAACCGGTTCTTCTGATTGTTGAGGCTTCGGCGTTTCCGAAGTTACATTGGGAAGGTGCGTCTGGCGTAATTGCTCTGTAAGCTGCCGAGCCTGCTGAAATTTCTGTTTCTGATGCGTGTATTGCTCAAATAAAATTAAGATTGCAACGGGGAATACACTGATGGCTACAGTTTGAAAAACCACTTGAAAAAATAATGGCAACATAGGAACGTGCTCTGCCAAATCAAATCCTAAAAAAACCGTAGCATTTACCAAACTAATCGTAGCGACTACCAAAAGAATGAGCAAAAACTCTTTGCCAACCGTCCATTCTTCTTCTTGCATAAAGGATGCGGCAGTCTTTCGTAAACCGCTCACCACAGCCCACACCGAGCAAGACCCTACCGTTCCAAAAAGCAATGCGAAGGCGACCCGATGCATTAAGGGTAATTCTTGAAACCCAAACGGGGCGATCATCACGATAAGTAGAAACGAAACTGCACCCGGAATTACAATACTTTGTACATTAAATATGAAAGGATGAGGGGTTTGGAAAAATCGTACGATGCGAAACCACATTGCCAATGCATTAAAAGTAAAAAAGGGAAGGTAAAGAAAACGTTCTAAGTTCTAGGTATCAAGTCATGCTGGTTTTCACATGCTTTTCAGATGAAGCGAAAACTAAAAGATGCTAAAATGGGAAAAGGCTTGGCGAGTTCCTCTATTTTTGTGCGTTCAAACATTAAATTCAGAAGTATGCGTTCCCGTTGGTTGCTCGTTCTATTGTTGCTTTCCGGAGTATTTACCGCTTGTTTCGATGGCGATGTGGTAGAGTTAAATTACAGAAGTACACTCGAAGCCTCCTTCCTAATTCCCGATAGCGTTAAAACCGATACGGTGTACGTTTTACAAGCTACCCCTGCCGAAAACCCCCTTGCCATTTTGTTAGATAGCTTTTCGGTTAGCCCTTCTACGATTCAGCGCGTGCAGATTGATACCATTTTGGTAACCATCGAAGCGCCCAACTTAAGCACCGTGCAACTCAGCCGATTCGATTCGCTCCGTTTAGTTTCGCTCGAAGGCACCGAAGTTCTTGTAGCAGCCGATGGCTCACTCAAAAACGCTGCAAGCGATGGCTTCGATGCCGCAGAGGGAGTTTCGTTGCACCAGCCTTTGCTCGATAGTGCCCTTCTGTTTCAGCTATATGCATTCCCTGCCGATTTCGTCGCCGATTCTGTGCGCCTTCAATTTACAATGGAACTCACCATTTCGGGTAAGGCAAACTAATTAATCGCCTTTAGGGGAAATCACCTCATCTAACGAAGCCTTAATTAACCGAGTCCAAAGTTGGTACCCTTGGCGGTTCAGATGGAGCAAATCGTCTACGAACAGTTCATCGCGCGGAACCCCTTGCTCGTTTAAAAAGTGCGAAGCTGTAGCGATAAAGTACGTGTTTTCGTGCTGTCCACAGAGTTGTTTGAGTTGCGCATTCGATTGCTGAATCTGCTCCCATACCTTCCATCGGCTGCTAGTAGGGGTGATTTCTATAAAAAAGATTGGAGTTGTTGGCTTTTTTTTTCGGATTGTTCGGGTGATATACCGCACCACGCGGCCTACTTCTTCAGGGGAAATATCTTCGGGCGTACCGGAAATATCATTTGCTACAAAGATGACAATCGCTTGGCAAGTATGCGGATAAAATACCTCTTCGGCGAATACTGCCAAATCGGAAAACTTTGCTCCTCCATACCCTCGCTGGATGACTTCGTAGGGCGCCATATCATCGTGGATAGTTTCCCAAAGCCGAATGCTGGAACTGCCGGCAAACAAAACCGCATTCGGCGAATGCGTTTCTGTAACATTCCGCTCGTTAAATGCATCGATATCAGCGCGCCATTGCATTTCTGCCTGTGTTTTGTACTTCCGGATGGGCGAGCACGCAGCTACGCACAGAACACTCGCCAAAATACATATGATTTTTTTCATGGAATGATGACTTTAAAGAGAAGCAATAGCCAGGAAAGAGCTATTGCTTTAAAATAAGGAGTGATGGCAAATTTATTCGGAGGGGATACGGACTTCGTTACCAAAAAAGAGAGCATTGAAAAACAGACGGTTTGTGCCATACCAGGTTCCTCTAAAGTTTGGATTATCGGCAAACATAATCACTCGCCCGCTGCCTAGGCGGCTTACCAATAAACTTGCCGACCCTTTCAATAACTCAAGGTTTTCTGGGCTCACAAACCCATCGATATGTGGAGCCTTCGTGTATTGCAACACAGTACTAAACGCATTTTCACTAGGCTCTAAAATCACGGAACTATTACGATAGACTGGCATTCGAGGCTGGGTGTATCCAAATGCTAACGGGTGAGTAATATCGACTTCTACTTCGAAAATAGTTCCTCCAATTTCTTTAGCTCCTGCAATTTCGGGGGCATCTACGTAGGGTAAGCGGCCGCTTTCGTTTCGGTCGAGTTTACGTAGTTTTTCTTTCACAAGCCCTCGGTCAATCGCCCATTGGGTTGCCGTACGCTGCGTGATGAGCGTTCCCCCTTCCGCAACCCATTGGCGTAAACGTGCAAACTGGCTACTATCCAAATCATACCGACCCGAAACCATCACTACGGTATTGTAACTACTCCAATCAATTCGGTTGAAATCATTCATATCTACCTTAGTAATGGGCATGTTTACTCGTGTATCCAGCACATGCCAAATTTCTCCGGCTTCGTAAGCAGAAACCCCCTCTCCTACAGGCATCAGCACACTTGGCGAGCGTAGTGTACCAAAATAACGGCTGCCTAAATCTACCCCACGTACGCTAAAGCCTGTAGATAACGGATACGCTTTGACCCCGGTGAGCGATACAGCCTGTTGCACAATTAAATGTACTTGATCGGCACTTTGCGATTGTGTACTCACGGGTATCATCAGAGTGCCATATCCAAAATCAATTTCCTCATCGCCTACTTTTGCCGTAAACGGTTTAAATGCCGCCTTTACCCGAATACCCTTACTCTGTAAGAAGTGTAACGCCTTCGGCGCGAAATAATCGCTCCATACCAATGCGTACGCATATTGGCTTTTTTCTACCTGAATTTTCGGGGGTAAATTATTATCGAAGGTTACGCGCTCTCCTAGGGGAATACTTCCTGAACGGAGTTCGCCGTAAGGCAAGCCATATGCATGGATTAACGACCACGCCGAAGCATCGTAAAATACGCTATCTTGGTACTCATCGTACGATTCGAACATGGTCTGTACCATGCGATATTGGGGCTGGTTAGTGGGTACAATCCAAGTATTTTCTGCATTAAACCGCTTTCCACTCGCCGTTACGGTGGTGTTTGCTTTGTAAACTTCTACACGGTGCATCAGCAACAAGTCTAAAAACGCTCGATTACGGCTGGGGTCGTTTGCATCGCCAAATACGTAGGCTTTTATAGGGTCGCGCTGTGCGTTTGTTAGTGCCGATTTAAAGAAATCTTGCTTGTACTTTAACAACCGCTCTCGTTCGGCTACTGCGGCTTTCACAGTAGCAAGGCTTGAGGTAAACTGATTCCGAATGGTAAAGGGAAACGTAACAATGCCGTTTTCACTTGCTTGCGCATGACCTCTGGAGCTTGCCTGTTCAAACAAAATTCCCAACCCCCCTTGCACGTCAGGATAAGAAGAACCATACCCGGGGTATGTGCCGTCAAATGCTTCTTTGGTAAAATAAAATGATCCAATGCCATCAAGTGCTTCGGCATAATACGTTGCAAAGATGTCGTTCAACGTTGTATAATTTTCTTTGGGCATAATCGGATTCTTTGAGCCATTTTTTTTCATAGGCTCAAAAAAATACGTACTGTTAGTACCCATTTCATGGAAATCGGTTACCACATTGGGCAGCCACTGGTGGTAAAAATTGAGTTTTCCACGGCTTTCAGGGTGTACAGCCAAAATCCAATCACGATTTAAATCGAACCAGTAATGGTTGGTTCTTCCGCCGGGCCATGCTTCGTTGTGTTCGCGGTCGAGTGGGTCGGTTACAATCGGATTCCCCTTATGCATATTGGCCCAGTGGGTGTGGCGGTCGCGGCCATCGGGGTTGATAGTCGGGTCTATCATAATTACGGCATTATCGAGCGTATTTTTTACTTCGTCAGAGGTAGACGCTACATAGTAGTAGGCTGCTAACAAGGCAGCTTCAGAGCTAGAAGGCTCATTACCATGCACATTATAGCCCAAATTAACCAGCACAGGTATGTTGCTGAAATCGGTAACCTCTTGTCCGGGATTCGCTATTTGCTGGTGTGCCGATTGAATTTCAGATAACCGAGCATGGTTGGCTTGGCTGGTAATCGTTAAGATGACCAGCGAGCGCCCCTCATACGTTTTTCCATACTCTTGAAAAGTCGCTTTCGGAGAAAGATCCGCCAGCCTTTTGAGGTATGCTACGATAAGATCGTGCCGGGTATGTTGCTCACCGATTCCCCTCCCTAAAAACTGTTCCGGCGTGGGTATGGAAGCGTCGAAAGTTCCTTTATCCGCTAAGAAATACTCTTGTGCTTTAGCATTGGGCACAACCACCAAGGCTAACAGACCCACAAACAGCAGTAGTTTTTGATAGAAATGAAAAGATTGCATAGTCGTTTTTTTTTGTGGTACATTGAAGTATACAGAAAGCTACATCTCGAAACTTGTAAGAACAAATAAACTATTGGGCAATTGTTTTTTCGAAAATAATAGCAGTGTACTTTCACTATTGATACCTCTGGTTATTTGTAGTTTTGCGCCTTCAGTTTTTCTGTAATTAGAATTGCACTTTCCATGAAATACTTTCTTACCCCCGGGCCAAGCGAACTTTATTTTACCGTACCCGATCACCTACAAATAGCACTGAAAGAGTCTGTTGCTTCCATTTCGCACCGCAGCAAAGCTTTTCAAAGCTACTATGCCCATGCCATTGCACAGGTGCGTCAACTGCTGCAAATTCCGGATACTCACCATATTGTATTCACCAGTTCGGCAAACGAAATTTGGGAGCGTTTGCTGCAAAACTGTGTAGAGCGCCACTCGTTCCACTTTGTGAATGGCTCATTCTCGCAGAAATTTCATGATTTTGCCGAGCAACTCGGCAAGAAACCTCAGAAGACAGAAGTGCCTTTTGGGCAGGGTTTCACCGAAAATTTACTCAAAGTAGCAGAAAACACCGAACTCATAGCCGTAACCCATAACGAAACCAGCTCAGGCGTTTCGTTCCCCTTGGAATATTTACATGCCCTACGGGCTGCCTCGCCCGATGCGTTGCTTACCGTCGATGCGGTATCATCCGTACCGTATCCCTCGTTCGATTTTTCAATTATCGATTCCCTCTATTTTTCGGTGCAAAAAGGCATGGGCCTACCTGCCGGGTTAGGCGTTTGGGTGTTCAACAATCGATGCGTTGCCAAAGCAGAAGCTCTACACGCCAAAGGAGTATCCATCGGAACATACCATAGCATCCCATCGTTGCTAAAACAAGCTACAAAACACCAAACACCCCCTACACCCAATGTGCTTGGCATTTACCTGCTAGGAAAAGTTGCAGAAGATATGAACCGACGAGGGATTGAAGCCATCCGACAAGAAACCAACTACAAAGCGGCATTTTTGTATCAGGCATTGGAAAATAGCCCGCATTTTGAGCCTCTTGTAACAAAGAAATCCCATCGTTCAAAAACAGTCATTGTTGCCAAGTGCCTCAATCATACAGCCTCCGAAGTACTGGATTATTGTCAGCAAAAGGGGTTTATCATTGGCGCAGGCTATGGCAGCTACAAACAAAGCCAAATCCGCATAGCCAACTTTCCAACCCATTCTAAAGAGCGCTTTTTAATGCTGATCGATCACTTAGAAGCCCTTCAATAAACCTCTAAGCGTATTCTTTTCATTTTTTAACATCAAAACATTACCCTATTGGAGTATCAATTGTCATTAGTATGTAACGAATATTTATCGGATGTTTTTATTCAAAAGAATAATTGCCACCACTTAAACTGCATTGAACTATGACGTTTCCCATATCCCACAGAGCTTTTCTATGGATAAGCATCGCGGCTTTTACTAGCTTTTTTTTTCAAGAAGAAAGACCGCATTCTACGCATTCCACGAAACAACTCGAGCGTTTCTCACGCGGAGAGCGGCTTTCGTATCGGGCACATTATGGCCTTTTAAATGCTGCCGAAGCTGTAGTTCATTTAGATACCTCATACCATAGAGTTGATAAGTACACGTGCTATAAAGTAGATATCGATGCTAAAACGACAGGCTCATTTGCATTTGTGTACGACGTCGATAACCTATACCGCTCGTTTATCGACACCGGTGCAGTAATTCCCCGGAAGTTCTACCGCAACGTTTCGGAAAATAAATACAAACTGGAAGAAACCGTACAGTTCGAGCACCACCAAAAAAAGGCAAAAGTTCGCCAAAACAAAAAAGGGAAAATTAAAGAGAAAGAATTTGACCTGCCGCAATACGCGCAAGATATCGTTAGTGGATACTATTATTTACGCACCGTCGATTTTGCAAAAATGCATGAAGGAGATACGATTCAAATGGATGCTTTCTTCGAAAATGAAGTCTATGATTTTAAAATCCTTTATTTAGGCAAGAAAAAGCTCAAAACAAAGTTCGGAAAGATTAACTCGGTTGAACTAGCCCCTATTATGCCCGATAATAGTTTTTTCCGGGGGAAAAACTCAGTAAAACTCTGGATTTCGGACGATGAAAATAAAGTACCGCTAAAAGTACGCGCTAAAATTTTTGTGGGAGCTTTCGAAATCGAACTAGATGACTACGAAGGCCTTCGGCACGAATTTGAGATAGAATAAATTTACGCGGGCTTTGAATGCGAAGTTTTTGCAAAAAAGCCTTGCTGCTCAAGTATTTTCAGCGACCTGCGATGAAACAATAAAATACCACTTACGCCCAAAAAAATGGTAGTATCGGCTATGTTAAATACTGGGCTAAAAAAAATAAAGTATCGCCCTCCCCAAAATGGAATCCACTGAGGCAGAGTGCCTTCAAATATAGGAAAATAGAGCATGTCAATCACCCTTCCATGAAACCAGGGCGTCAATGCATTCTCAATAGCATTTCCTTCAATAAGCACTCCATAGAAAACACTATCCGTCAAGTTGCCGATTGTTCCCCCTAAAATCATAGCCATGCACGCTAAAAACCCAAATGCAATTCGAGCGCGTTTTTCTTGCACAAACAGAAAGTAAAGGATTGCACCTACAGCAAATATTCGTAACCAGGTAAGTAACAACTTTCCGTAGGCAAAATCGAATTCCATTCCAAATGCCATCCCCGGATTGAGTACATAATATAAGCGAAACCAATCAGGAATGACCACAATTTGCCCTAGCATACCCGGCTCCATAAAATTATGGACTAATACTTTACTGGTTTGGTCTACTAGAACCACTAGTAACGTAATCAAATATATTTTTAGAAGACGTGGTCGCATAGACATACTAATGTAGGATCACAAGCAAAAAAGGAAATTTTATTGCTTGCAGATAGAGGCTAATCGTCTTGAATGGGGATGATGTTCATCGGGAGTTTGGTATACGCCACATAATCTTGTGCTTCTTCCAGCTGATCGGCATCGTAGCTGCGATAGTACCAATTTACAGTTACTTTGCCTCCACTATCTTTGTATCGCTTCAAGATTTTAAGCATATCAAGAATACACTTCGATGAACTGGTATTAAAGTACATCAACTTTAAATTTAGCTGTATAGCTCCTTTATTCTGATTTATGAATTTTTCAAACCAATTGATCAGTCGTGCATAAAATTCAGCTGCGTTTTCTAAACAAGACTCCCCTTCAATAGTGCATATACCGGTTTTAACATCAAATTTAACGGAAGGAGTGAATGAAGAGTCTTCATTACTTTCAATTAGGATGGATTCGAGGGTTTCTTTGGCCACGAGAATTCTTTTGTAAAATGAATGTATTTTAAGGACTATTGCAGGGTGTTTACCGCTCGTTGTAAATGTTTATCGCTGAAAGTAGCAAGATTGATTCTGTAAACTACACAGCGAAAATTAAATGAGAGGAGTATAAAAATCAAACTATCTCTCATTTAATTCAGTGGTTTATCAATCTTTACTGTGGTATGGTAATCGAAGTGAGTTTCGCCTCTGGGGGTGAACGTTACTTGCAGCGGATTATTCGATAAAAGTGCTACCTGAATAAGTCCAATACCTGCCCCACGGCTCCCTTCCTGTTTAGGGCTATCGCGTTTTTCGCGTTTGTATCGCCGCAATGCTTGGTGATCTAAGGAATTGATATGCTGAACTGATTCATCAAGTAAAGACGCCGTTTTTGCGTTTACCAAATTACCACATTCAATGTAATAGGAGGTAGTATCGTGCCAAATTGAAAGTTTACCAACGCCACATGACTTTTCATCGCGCAATGTGAGTGAAGAGTGCGAGTAAAAAGAGGCGTTTTGCATCAATTCAATGAAAACAGCAAATATTTTCCTTGAAATTTTTTCATCATCTGCAAAGCATATTCGTACAAAATCTCCTAATTCAGAAATAATAGAATTTGAAATAGGCCCATAGTACCCTAAAATCTCGGTGGGTTCGTTATCTTGTACTGTTGGCGTATGTTGTGTTAACATCATTTCTTTGCAAATAATTAACCTAACGAAGCATCTTTCTTACACAGACATTACCTCTTTTGTGCTTTAATAGGATACTAAATTCATTTTCAAGCCGGTATCGGCAATAAAATCTTCGGCTTCTTCGAGGTTATCTTCGTCGTCTTCCGGGTAGTACCAGTTTACAGTCGCCCCTGCCTTCGATTGCTGAAACTCTTTAAGCAACTTCATAATATCCAAGATACCCTTCGAGGAACTTGTGTTAAAGTAAGTAAGTTTAAAGTTGAAAGTGAGTGGCTTGTTTTGTTTTTTGAATTCTTTCAACCAATCAATGAGCTTCTTGTAGAAGTTAACGGTATCTTCTAAGTAAGATTCGCCCGCTATTTCGCAAACGCCGGAAGAGGCATTGAATTTTACACTTGGAATGAAGAATACGTCTCTTTCTTCTTCAATCATTAAGTTCTCCATACATGCAATCGTTTAAATTAAGCCAAAATAGTTTTGTTTACCGAAGGATTCTTTATAATCAGACTAGTGCGCGTAAGATACTGATTTCCATAAAATCGCATAGAATGTTGTATATTACACGAAGTAATTCTGCATTTATTGTTATCTGCTAAGTTAAGATTTATTGTTTAATAGTTTAATAAAACTGCTACAGGAATTACTCTTCACCAAAGGACAGTTCATATGGAAAAACCTGCAACCCAAAAAAAAGTTAGAGTTCGCTTTAAAAATATTACTTCCAATGCTTGGGAACACCCCGCAGACCGAGCCGCTCTAAAAGCATTGCAGAAAGTCCCCGGGCTCGATGTTGCTATCAGAACTTTTTTTGGATCGACTACCGAGCGCTCGCTCCGATTAGTTGCTTTGGCTTCGGCTGTTCGTGTTACTGACAAGCAGTTCTCTAGGGTTGACTCGCTGTTTAGGGAATGCTGCGAGGTACTCGATGTACAAACTAAACCAGAATTATACGTTGCTCAAAACCCATTTTTAAATGCCGGTGCTGTAGGAATGGATAAGCCCTTCATCACCTTAAATTCTGCTTTGGTACAATCGCTCGATGATGAAGAACTTTTAGGAGTAATTGCCCACGAAATGGGGCATATTCTCAGCGGGCATGTGCTGTACAAATCGCTTTTAGCGTTGATGCTGCGGCTTTCCACGCTAGTACTGAACATCCCTCTGAGTGGCATTACCATTGCAGGCATTATTGCTGCCCTAAAAGAATGGGATCGAAAAAGCGAATTGAGTGCCGACCGCGCCGGCCTAATTACCGTTCAAAACCCCGAAGTTTCCATCCGATTGTTAATGAAAATGGCAGGTGGTAGCCAAGTGGAAGAAATGGATTTGGGAGAGTTTATCCGCCAAGCAGAAGAATATGAACAAAGTGGCTCGCTGAGCGACCAAACTTATAAAATTTTAAACCTGTTGGGTCAATCGCATCCATTCCCCGTATTGCGTGTTAACGAGTTGCTTAAGTGGGTTCGCTCCGGCGATTACGACTCCATCCTACGCGGCTTTTACGCTACAGAACAAACTGAATTTGCCGACGACCTGAAGGATGCCGGTAATTCCTATGCTGAAGGCTTTAGAGAAAGCTTTGGCCCTACGCTGAAAGATGTAGGAGAAAACATGCAAAACGCCACCAAAAAAGCAAAGGAGATTTTCGATACATTTTTCACTCAACCTAAACAAAGCGAATAGCTTAGTATTGAGTTTTCTCGTTGCATTACAGCTTTAACAACTAGATTTTTCGTATGGAAAAACAACTACACGATACACCACTCAATGATGTATTCATTTCATACTCAAGAAGAAATCTTGAGTTTGCCTACTCGCTACATAAACGTTTAGTAGATGATGGTTTTCGTGTGTGGTTCGATCAGGTGAGTATCCCCCACGGTGTAGATTTCCAAAACCAGATTGACGATGGCATTGAAAAGGCTCATAATTTTGTGTTTATCATTTCACCACATTCCGTCAACTCCCCTTATTGCTTAAAAGAAATCGAAAGAGCAGTACTGCGTAAAAAGCGTATCATACCCATTTTACACCAAGAACTTGCCCCTGAAGATTTTGGGGTAATGCATCCCATGATTGGGAAAATCAACTGGATTTACGCACGCGAAAATCAAGACGACCTCGATAAAGCGTTCCAATCGCTAGGTGAACTGTTGCATAAGCATTACGACTACGTAGCCTACAGCACAACATTGCTACTTCTCGCTGCCGAGTGGGATCAAAACCAACGAAAATCGAGCTATTTGCTTCTTGGGAACGAACGCCAAAAAGCCGAAAATTGGATGCTTCGGCAATTTGTGAATGAACAAGCCCCCATTGTTCCTACCGATTTGCACTGCATGTTTATTGCCGAAAGTAAAAAGCATGTAATGGGCTACCAATCCGATGCCTATCTATCGTATACTAATGCAGATGCCAAGCTCAGCGAGCACATCAGCATGGCATTGATTCGGAAAGGACTTACAGTCTGGGAGCGTTTGAAAGATACTCCTGCCGGAGAAGATCAAACAGAAGCCATACGCGAAGGCATTGAAAATGCTGATAGCTTTCTTTTCTTCATTACAGAGAAGTCCATAGAAGATCTTCAGTGCCTTTCTGAACTTGATTATGCCGAATCGCTCAATAAACGGCTGATTCCGCTCATGTTGGAAAAAGTAGACCGAAAGCGTCTTCCTGAACCTATTCAAAACATTCAGGCAATCGATTTCACCGATAACGTAAGCCCTGAAGCTGAATTGCCCGCTGGGATTAAATCGGATTTCGACCGCGATATCGATGCGCTTTTACTTAAAATAAACGATGACCGAGCCTACTATCAAAATCATAAAAGTTGGCTATCACTTGCCTTAAAATGGAAAAGAGAAGGGGAAAACCCCGGAGTTCTAGCGCATGGGAACCATTTGCAAGAGGGGTTAAATTGGCTGAAAATCGCTCGGAAACACAAAGAGAGTAAACCCCTTGATATACACAGTGAGTTTTTAACTACTAGCGAAAAAGAAGCGCCTAACCAAGTACCGCAAGTGTTTATTGCATACGATGCTGCCGACCATGATTTCGCTTCGATGCTCAACCGAGAGCTACAAAGCAATGGGCGGATTACTTGGTTTGACCATGAGCACCTCGACGCTAAATCGTACCACGAAGATATTACTAAGGGGATTGAATCTTCAGAAAACTTCTTATTCATTGCCTCGCGTACCTCTTGCAACTCTGAAAGGCTTATCGAACAAGCCTTATACGCATCGCAACTCAACAAGCGTATTATTACGCTTCAGTATACTGAAGACATCGTAGAAGATGACTTCCCGAAAATACTTCAGAAAACCCCCTCTATCAATTTTACGCTTCGCAAAGGCGATTTTAAAGCGAAGTTCAGCGAGGTAATCCGTACACTCGATGTCGACCGAGAGTACATCAAAAATCATAACAAGTGGGCAAAACTTGCTTTAGCATGGCAAGAAAAAGATAAATCGTCCGATTTATTACTGAGAGGAACTGAATTTAACCTTGCCGATGCATGGCTGCTCGATGCTCTCGAACATCACAAAAAGCCCAAGCCTTCGAAATTGCAAATCGACTTGGTGGAGTCGAGCCGAGAGGCTATTTATGCCGAGCAACTTCGCGAAAAACGCAACCAAAAGCGGCTGAAAAGGGCACTGGTTGCTGCTATTGCTTTGTTAGTGTTAGCACTTGGTTTTGGGGGATTAGCTATTCTCCAAACCTTTGAAGCCACACAACAAGCGCAAATAGCAAAAGATAATGCCGCAAAAGCTATCAAAAACGAAGAACGAGCGAAGCGTAATGCCGATCGTGCCAAAGAAGAAGCCGACCGTGCCAACCGAGAAAAGGAACGCGCGAACGAAGAGCGTACATTAGCACGCCAGGCAGAGGCAGAAGCACTTCAAAACTTTTTGAAGGCGCAAGCTGCCGAAAAAGAAGCCCGCAAGCAAACACAATTGGCAATTGAAGAGGGAAAACGTGCTCTAGCGCAAAAGAAAAGAGCCGATTACCAAACTGAAATAGCGAGACTCCAAACAAAACTTGCCGAACAAAACAGCAAAAAAGCAGAAATAGAAAAAGAGAAAGCCTACCGTTTAAAAGAATTGGCAGAGGCGAGGGAACTTGCTTTTAAATCGATTCAGAGCTTTAACAGTGCCGAACAGCGGGAGGTAAAAGCATTAATTGCCCTATATGCTTACGATAACTATAAACAAAACCAAAGCCCCGACGCACCTCAAGATCCTGATATTTACTCAGCCTTACGGTTGGCGTTCGAAAAACTCGACGATCAAAATAGCAACGAAGTAAGTGCTAAGCAAGGTTCTATCCGTAGCCTGATGGTTTCCCCCAAAGGCGAGAAATTATTTACCTCAGGTTCTGATGGTTCCATCAAACTTTGGGAAGTTACGCCTGATGGACTCAATGCAGAGCAAGTTCGTACATTGCGGTTTGCGAAAAGTGGTATTCATTTAACCAAAAATATCGCATTAAGCAACGATAAAAACTTTGTAGCCTCGGCACATAATGATCAGAGCATTCGGATTTGGTATATCGGCGAGGGTGATAACCCGTTATCACTCCCCAAAAAAGGGAAAGATCAGTACATTGAGCTTAAAGGACACGAATACCCTGTAAAATCCGTTGCATTTGCCCCTAATGACCTAGGAGTGCTCTCGCTCGATACGGAAGGTAACTTGCGCTATTGGCCTTTAAACACTGAAAACAAACGTGCTGAATCATTCATGCCCAAACTACCTGAAGGGTACGATGTAGTCAGTATTGCCACACACCCTAAATACGACCAGTTTATCATAGCATACAACTATCAGCAGTTTGGCGAAATCGGTCTTTTCGATCCCCAAAGTTCCTCGCCTTTGCAACCTATCATTAAGAAGATCAACCCGGTACAAAATCTTAGCATTAGCCCAGATGGAAACATGTTGGGCGTAGGCTCTCGGACGGGTAGCTTACGGCTTTACACTTTCCCGGAACCTTATCTCATCCGCGCATTAAACTCACACCAATCAGGAATTTTAAGTTTGTCGTTCAGCCCTGATAACCGATATTTAGTTACTGCCAGTTTTGATAAAACCATTCAGATTTACAACCTCTATAACTTGGAGGCTAACCCTATCGTAATTTCTCAAAATCAATGGACGTATGCCGTAGATTTCCACCCCAATTCCAAACAGTTTTTTACCTCGGGGGAAGATGAACGCATTCATATTTTTAATACAGAAAGCGACCAAATTGCTGAGAATTTACGAAGAAGCCTCAGCCAAGTGTTTGCCGAAAAACCTGAACGAAAAGAGAAGGTAGAAATACAACTACAAGAGCTTTTTAAAGGATCGCCGGAAGATCAGCGCGCCATCCAGAGATTGTTTTTAATGCAGGGATATACGCAAAGAGACGAATAAAAAACGCTTACAGCCGAAACCCTAGCACTAAAATATCATCAATTTGGCGGTGTTGCTCTCCCATCCACTCTGTGATATCTTTTTCCAAAATGGCTTGTTGCTGTAACATGGGTTTCTGGTGAGTTTCAAGTAGGCGGTCTCGCAGCCGCTTTGGCGTGAACTTTCTGCCAAGTGC
>CAYMYI010000047.1:19478-30152 GCA_964394585.1 uncultured Roseobacteraceae bacterium | reverse complement strand
GCTTCCATATGCTTAAACTCCCGCCGGATGGCTTGCCGCGTAATAGGGTCGAGCGCCCCAAAAGGTTCGTCCATCAGAATCACGGTTGGGTCGGCGGCTAAGGCACGTGCCAAGCCTACGCGCTGTTGTTGCCCACCGCTGAGCTGATTAGGGTATTGAAGGAGCAGAGAAGCATCGATATGAAACTGTTCGATAAGCTCCCGGATACGTTCTTGGATTTTTGCAGGCTTCCATCCCAATAACTGCGGGACTATGGTGATATTTTCGGCAACTGTGAGGTGAGGGAACAACCCAATTTGTTGGATAGCATACCCAATTTTTCGACGGAGTTGGTGAGGAGGAAATTCGGTAATCGGAGTGTTTTCTAGTAAGATGGAGCCCGAATCGGCTTCGATCAGCCTATTGAGCATTTTCAGCGTAGTAGTTTTGCCACAGCCGCTAGTACCCAACAATACAAACGTTTCGCCTTTTTGCACTGTAAACGAAACTCGGTTTACAGCCACGGTATCTTTATATTTTTTGGTAATATCCCTTGCTTCAATCATAAAAAAACTTCCCAAATCGGTTTTTTGGGAAGTTATAAAAAGAAGTTTGAAAAGATACCTTATTGAGTAACTTCTACACCTTTCCAAAAGGCTACATAATCTTTAATCTGTTTAGCCGCTTCTTTAGGAGTAGGGTAGAACCAGGCAGCATCTTCGTTTACCTCTCCATCTACTTCAATATTGTAGTAAGATGCTGTACCTTTCCAAGGGCACAATGTATGCGTATCGGTTTCAGTGAAGAATTCTGTTTTTATGGAGTTTTTCGGGAAGTAGTGGTTGCCTTCTATCTTGATGGTTTGATCACTTTCGGCAAGTACAATTCCGTTCCAAATGGCTTTCATAATATTTAGTGTTAATTAGTTGTACATACAAAATATACAGTAGTAACAAATTGGATGTAAGAAAGTTCGTATCCAATTCTTTCAGAGAGGTTAACAGAACCCTCGTTTTTATTTAACAGCCCTTACCAACCCTATACAACCCTTTCGGTCTATCTTGCATTCATTAGTATAAACCGCTTTATGGGTATTATCTATATGCTGATAGAGCAAATCAATGAGAAACTACACGAATGAATACCAGCAATCAACAGCTCATCCAACTGTGCTTGCAGGGCAAGCAAAAAGCACAGCGCGCATTGTACGATCAGTATGCGGTGCGTATGTATCGGGTGTGCTGGCGTTACTTACGCAACGAACAAGACACCGAAGAGGTGCTCGCCAATGGGTTTGTCAAGGTGTTTAAAAACCTAGAAAAAGTAGAATACCGCGACGACCGCAGCTTTGAAGCCTGGATTAAGCGCATTATGGTGAACGAATCGTTAATGCACCTACGCAAGCGGAAAAGTTTCACACTCATTTCGATTTCGGATGCGCCTCCTGTGGAAAGTAATGTTCCGACCGATAGCAACCTTGCCACCGAAGATATCTATGCCCTCATTTTCCGGTTGCCGGTGGGCTATCGCACTATTTTCAATCTATATGCTATTGAAGGCTATAGCCATAAAGAAATAGCCGAACAACTCGGTATAAGCGTAAATACTTCAAAATCGCAGTTAAGCAAAGCGAGGGCGATGCTGCGTGCCATGTTGACTCAAAAAGATTAAATGTTATGAGACCAGAAGAAATAGATCAGTTTTTCAACGACCGACTCGAAGCCCTTTCCGATACGATGCCCCCCACAAGTTGGGTGCCTGAGGCTACCTTCCACAAAATTCAGCAGAAAATGAAGCCCACCAAGCGCCGGACGTTTATCCCCTGGTATGTGAGTTTGGCTGCGTCGGTAAGTTTAGTAGCGTTGGTTGCGGGGGGTGTTTACTTTTTGCAGAGTTTACCTTACCAAACAGTACAACTCGCCCGCTTACTCGAAGAAACTACCGAGAAAAGTCTTAACCAGCCTGATGTGATGCAAGATGCTTGGCTGACTCAAAAAAATGCACCCATTATTTTACACAGTGTAGCCTCGGACGGGATTCCCCCTCAAACGCCTTCGTCGGAAAGCCTACTTGCCGCTAATCCGCAAGGTGCTGCGTCTTCGCAACAACTCATTCCCTCGGTTTCCCCCTCAGAAGTACACGTAGAAGTAGCGCCTACCGAGTTGCCGTGTGTAGAGGTAGTTGCCCCGGAAACCGTAGCGGAAAAAATGGTGCAGAAACGCCATGCTTTCACGTGGAATCATCCTTTAAAAGGCAAAGAGGAATACAAAGCCCACGCACAGCATCAGTTTCAGGTAAATTTACTCGCCGGCGCTGCCGTTGTGGCAAACTCGGTAGCACCTGTTGCCCAAGTAGAAACGCGCTGGCTCACCTCTTCGGCGCAGCAGTCGTCGAAATGGACTACCTACAGCGGCGCTCTTTCTATTGAAGGCTTGCTAACCAATGCGGAGTCGGGCATAGAAGTAAGCCCGCACGTATTTGCCGAAGTAAGCACCGGGTCATTTTCTAAAAATGAAGAAAAAGCCGTTCGAGGCAAGGGGGTAAGTGTGGGGATATTACTAAACCTTCCAGACGGTTCTTCCATGACCCGCGACACTTTTCGTTTGCGTTACACATGGGAGTTAAAAAATCGTATTCGCATTTCGCCCGAGCTACTCGTAGGCGATGGCTTCCAACGAGTTTATCCGGGAATTCGGATTACAAAGGGATAAGACGTTACCACAATTGCCAGTAGGATTCTGTAACATTGTGGTATGAGAAAATTAATTCGTTTGCTAGGCTGGCTTGCGGTATGGCAAGCTATTTTGTACAGTTGTGGCACTTCTGAAGAGACAGAAGTTACGCCTTCTCCTCAGTACTTTATCGAGGCAGAACTCGTAGGAGAACTCACTATAAACGAGCTACAAAACAGTATTGCTTTATTTACTTTTATCGATCCTTCGTTCAGTTTTTTGAACCGCTATGTTGGGCAGTTACAGTACGACGTAAAAGCTTACAAACTCACGTATTTCACCGAATACCTCGATGGAAACCGTATAGAAGCTTCAGGCTTGGTAATAGTGCCGGCAACCTCTAATCCTGTACCGCTATTTAGCTACCATCATGGTGCCATTCGCAACACTGCCGATGCACCTTCTAGTTTTAGCCTTACAAGCGAAAGTACGTTGGTTTCGTTACCGCTCGCCTCTTTAGGGTATGTAGTCGCCGCTCCCGATTACATCGGATTTGGTGCTTCTGAAGCCTATCCACACCCCTACGAACACCGTGCACTTTCAGCAACGGCATCGCGCGATATGCTCCGCGCTGTACGCGAATTTGTAGCAATAGAGGGCAATACATTGAGCGGTGAGTTGTTTTTGGCAGGCTACTCCCAAGGCGGAAGCGTTACGATGGGGCTACACCAGCTCATTGAAGCAGAACATGACCAAGAGTTTACCTTAACAGCGAGCATTCCTGGTGCCGGCTCTTACAATAAAGTGGGGTTTGCCAAGTACTTGCTTACTGCCGAGGAATCTCAGTCGTTCATCGATTTTTATGTGTGGGTACTGGGAACTTACAACAGTCTGTATGGCTTGAATCGGCCGTACAGCTATTATTTTACCGAGCCTAGTGCGAGTTATATCGCCGCTACACCATTAATGCAACTCCGCATAAGCGAGTTGGAAACCAACCCGCAGTTCTTATTTACACAAGCCTTCCGCGAGGGAGTTTTACAAGAAACCGATACCGAACTGTTGGCTGCACTCCAAGATAATGATACATACAATTGGCGCCCTCAAGCACCTATCCGGATGGTTCATGGCACTGCCGACGATTTTGTGCCAATATTTAATGCAGAAGATGCCTTAGCGGCAATGCAGGCAAACGGAGCCTCTCAAGTAGAGTTAGTACCTGTTTTAGGAACTGACCATTTTTCGACAATTCCCCTTTATTTTGAGAATGTATTGAGCTACTTAGAAGAATTCTGAAAAGATAGTTAGGTGTTATTTACGCCTAGATTATTATAAAGCTTACTAGGATATAATCCCTTTTTTATCGTATTTAACGGTTGAAATTTTGTGTTACTCAAAACTCATTTTGCATTATGAAAAGACGAATTATGGCAACCATGCTCTTGATGGTTTTCATCACAGGGCAGTCACTAGCAAGCAGCCTTCTTTATGCTTCGGCAACGGAAATTCCCACCGAAGAAAGCCTGAAAGTAACTGAAACATCTTTTGAAGTGAACGAGGCCCAATTAGATGCCCTGTTTGCAGAGGCAGAAGACATTTCGGAAAACCTTGATTTAAGCGTGATCGCCAATTTGAATGCTCCACAAGAAGTAAAAGCAGATAAAAGTCCAGCAGTAGCCTTTGTGTTAGCATGGTTTATTGGCTTCCTTGGTATCCACCGTGCTTATATGGGCACAAGTACCGGAACAATCATCGCGTATATTTTAACATGCGGTGGTTTTGGTATTGTAGCTTTTGTAGACTGGATTGTTCTATTGATTGGGGTAATCAACGATGATATTTCAAAGTATGTAGACAACCCTAAATTCTTTATGTGGTAATTTTCTGCATTAGGATTTTGCAAAGAGGCTGCCTTTGATAGGGCAGCCTTTTTTATTGAGAGATATTTTCTAACAGATATCCTTGAATACGCTGGCTATGGCGTTCTATCTTCTTTTTATTCTTTTTCTCTGCTAAGTAGCTGGAATGTTTGATGCCCCCAAAGTAAAATGCTTGTAGCAAACCTGCACCAGTCAGAAACCCTGAAAGGTAATATTTGTCCAAAACGCTGAGCACACCAAAGGTCAACGCCGCCCCGTGCAATGCAACTGAAGTAGCAGCTTTGAGAGGGTATCCTGCATAGAGTTGCCCCATTCCAGGGATAAAGGTAGATAACATCGCAGCTTTCTTGGGTTTCTTAAGTTTAAATTTTGTGCGAAATGCATACACGCTATCGAGAAAAAGCGGTTGGGTGGGCAGCAACGTTTGGAGTTGTTGAGCTACTTGGTAGGCTTCGTTCCATTTGCCCAATCGGTTGAGGGCAAATACCTGCAGCAAGTAGCTTTGCACGGCAAAAGGACTTTGAGAGTTATTCGCGAAGAAACGGGTTGCGTAACCATTGGCTTGAACGTAATCGCCTGCCAAGTAGGTAGCCAAGAGTAGTTCGTATTGAAGGGCCTCTTTTAAACTGTCCTCCCCTGCGAAAGCGTACAAATCGACCCTTTCTAAGGTTTGCTGCGCTTCTTTATAGTGTTGAAGCTGCTTTAAACTCCAGGCTTTTTTGAGGTAAGCTTGCCATTGCAACGTAGGTTCTGCGGTGTGTTCAAACACAACGCGTTCGTAAGCAAGAGCCGCTTGCCGATACTTTCCGTTTTTAAACAAACTATCGGCTTTTTGTAGCCATTGCGCCTTACCGAAAAATGGTGCGCAGAGGAATATGCATATCCACGTGGATAGAACGGTCAATCGTATCATAAAATTCTTTTCTACGGATGTGAACAGAGAGAACAGTACCCCAAATGTTTCCTATGTAAAAAGCGGAAAAAAGCCCTCCATAAACCCAAAAACGGGGATTGTTACGCAATGTAGGTTTACGGTTCCAGGCTTCTAAAGATTGCAAACCTAAAAAGGTGCATTGCAATAGAGAAGCAATGCCTTCGCCTAATTTACCGGCATAGATTTTCCCGCTACCAGGCACAATAGCCGATAGGGTACCGGCAACCGCTGTAGATTTGCGGCGGAAGTTTGCTAAATCGGTGCGGGCTAACTGTAGGTTTTCAAGAGGCTTGGTAAATACATAAAATTTGCCTGAGAGGTTCTCGGAAAGCGAGTCAAACGCGGCATACTTTCGGGCTAAAAGTGCATTTACAGCACGTTGAAAATATTGCAAATCGGTGTGTAAGGCTTGGTTTGTTTGTAGGTTTTGCAGTGTGCTATCTGCTGCACTAAAGTTGCCATCGTAGCTGTATAAGAAGCTTTTAGTAAACTGAGTTTGGGAATAGAATGGATGATTTTTCGATTGCACATTGTTGAAGTAGTGGAGGGCTCGTCCTATATTTTGCTGTTCATAATACAGGTATCCGAGATAAAAATAGACTGAATCGCGCTGAGAGGGCAAAAGTGTTGAAGTGTTGAGTAGGTTTTGCAGGTGCAGCGATGCATCGTCGGTGAGTTGCTGCGTATAAAGATGTTGATAGAACTCTATCTCGCGGGTAAAATTATGCTGCCCAACGGTTGGGGCGGTTACCCATAGCCCCAGATACAAAACAAGCAGGTGTTTTTTCACTAATGTGTATGGTTTCGATGATACTTAACACTATACCACTCAATAGGGTCGGTTACTTTGCCTTCTTCGTTGAACCGTAAGGGATGCAGTGTAGTAGCACTTACACGGTTGCAACGGCTTAGCCGATCGGCACTTAAAAACGCTCCTTTTATCACCCCAAACCTTCCCAAGGCTTTACGGCTAAATCGCGAACAAGATGTGTGGTATAGGCAATCGGCAGAAATTTGAGGTGAAATTACTTTTTGATACATCGTAAGCAACCCGTTTAGCGTAAGCGAAATCGGATTGTATTGTTTTACCGCATCTCCTATACTTTTTTTAGGTTTTTGCACTTGAGTGCTAGCGGTATCTTGCTTTGCATTGGCAAGTAGTAAAAGGTCTTGCTGCAAGTTTTGTGAGTAGATTCCCCCACTAGTTATCCACCATAATCCTATACAACAAATAGCTATTCTCATGGCTTTTCCGGTTTGAATTCAACAAGCTGTGCATCGGCAGGAATCTGATAATCAAACATATCGCTTTGCACCTCGTCGTTGAGTTGAAAATTTGAATAGACCGTTCGCGTTATGATGGAATCGCCTGTGGGTAAATAATCAAACTGTGTGATTGTGGTAGGGAAACTGATGCCTTCTTCTTTAAAGTAATTGTAATAGTACACTTTTTTTACTTCTTCGTAATTGTTTCCAATGTATTTCATGTATACCGGGTTTCCTGCTTCGTGCACTAGCATAATGCGTTTTAAGACTTTGCGCATTGCCGAAGGAGCGCCCCACCACGTGATGATCTTATCGCCTTGCATTTGTGTGTCTTGCAAATGGAATCCCATGTTTTTCAGCCCCATATCCGATTTCTTGTTTTGCAGGAAAAAATAGAATTGGGAGTTTTCAGTGCTGTACATGAAGTTTTCAATAAGTGTTACAGTGTGCGTTTCAGGGTTGTAAACGGAAAGCGAGCCTTTTCGATTGTTCACCATCATTACCTCTTTGGGGTAGGAGGTATGCGTTACCATATCGCCATTGGCTTGGTAATAAATACGAGCTTTCGAAACGGTAACTTGTTTGTTTTGCAGGATCTTCTGTTCCATATCGAGGGTAATGCGCTGAAAGGCAACTTGGTCGGCTACAAGCATTTGCCCGAAAAGTATAAACAAACTGATGATTGATATTCGTACCATATGCAAAAATTTGGGACACAAACATAAAAAAGCCTTCTAAGGATAGAAGGCGATGGGTGTTTTTTTTTAAGTAACTCGTTATTGCGTTTGGGTTTCTGTGGTTAGTAGCTCACCTTTTTCGTAGACTTCTTTTTTTATGAGTTTCCCGTTTTCATCGAAGTACTCCCATGTTCCTACTTTGCGGAACCGGTTTAATTCGCCTTTTACACGGAGTTTGCCTGCCGTATCGTATTCTTTGACTACACCAAAGATTACATCGCGTTCGTGGGTCGTTTCCTTTTTTAGGGTACCATCTTCGTAGTACTCCTTTTGAATGCCGGTTACTTTCCCATCGATAAAAGGAGTTTCCGATTTTTTATTGCCGTTGTCGTAATACGAAATTAAAATGCCATCGAGATAGCCTTTTTCGCCATAGGTTTTTTCTACGACCAGATTCCCGGAAGGGTAATACTCTACCCAATTCCCATAGCGTTTGCCTCCACGATATTCTTCTTTGCGCTTAAGTTGCCCGTTTTCGTAGTATTCTTTTACAATTTTGTTGCGTTCACCATTGCTCGCTACGATATGTTCTTTAAGAGTACCATCGGGGTAATACTGTACGTTTTCTCCTTGTTTTTTGCCCATTTGATAGAAAAACTTGTGTTTAATGCTGCCATCGGGGTAATAGCCTATGTTTTCTCCATTGAGAATTCCATTAAACATTTCGCCTTGGGCAAGCAGTGTTCCATCGGGAGTGTAGGTGCGGAAAGAGCCAGAGTTGGGCGAACCTTCTTTGGTTTCTACCACCGTTTCGATTTGCCCGTTCGGGTGGTAGGTGGTAAACTCTCCAATAAGGACTCCGCCATCAAACCAAGCTTCCGTGCGTTTTTTGCCACTTCTGAAATAGGTAATGGCGGCACCTTCTTCCTTTCCGTTTTCGTAGGTAAGTTTTTCTTTGAGGGTTCCATCTTCAAAAAACTTTTGCATTTCGCCATGCAGTAGCCCATTCTCGTTAAAAACACTCAATGTTTCAAGTTGCCCATCGGTGTAAAAAGTGCGAAAGGTATCAACGAGTACATCGTTGCGGTAAAAGCCTTTTTGCGTTACGATGCCCTCTGGATTGAATACTGTTACCGGGCCATTTAAACTATCATTTTTGTAAAACTGCTCAATCATCACGTTGCCGTTTTGATGATAGGTAAGCATTTTGCCATCTCTTTTCCCTTTTTTGAAATAGACTTCCGTTTCAACACGCCCAGGGCCATAGAATTTTTTCATTTTACCTTCGAGTACATCGTTTTCGAATTTGCCAATCACTTTCGTGTTGCCATAAACATCGTGTTTTACGTACAAACCGGCTCGTTTACCTTCCACATAGTTGGTTTCTGATTTTACCGTACCGTTTTCGTAGTATTCTATTTCTTTACCGTGTTTTAAGCCATTTTTATAATGGGCAACAATTTCGGGTTTGGCAATGGTAGGGAAAAGTAGTTTATACTCACCTTCGCGTTTGCTCGAGTCGGCACGTTGCACAAAATACACTTCACGGATTCGGCGCGAGTTGGTTTGCAAGTCGCCTGGGTCTACCGGATAGTACTTTACTATTTTGGTCCACCCAAGGCTATCGAGGCGTATGCGTTCAATTTCAAGGCTATCTAATTGGAAAGGTTGGTAAGCCGGTTTTTTTTGCCCACTGAAATCGATTTGGGGGCCTTCTATTTGTGCGCAAACTATGAATTGTGAAAGTGAAAGACACCCAAAGAGTGTCAAGCAAACAAAACGTTTTCCCATGTTGTACTATGTTTGTTGGAAGTATTTCGAAGGATTGTTGCGGTACAGTCTTCAATTTCCATGCTAAACGTATAAAGTAAACCATTTGGTATCGGGTATGTTCCAACTCCATTTTCAGCATAACGTATGGAATGCCGAAACGCTTTGTTCTGATAGTAACATACAGCGTGCTCAGCCGGCTTTTGTACAACAAGCGCTCAGCTTTTGCCATGCATGGCTTACGGGCGAGCATATTTTTCAAATGCAGACTTCAGGCTCTACCGGGGTGCCGAAGTCCATTGAGCTTACCAGACAACAGTTGCAGGCAAGTGCCCAAGGGACGGGCAATTTCTTTCGGCTTACTCCCGAAGATACCGCTTTGGTTTGCCTAGACCCTACCTACATTGCCGGTAAAATGATGTTATTAAGGGCGATGGAATTTGAAATGAAAGCCATTTTGGTGGAACCTTCTCGGAACCCGTTTGTACAACCATCGCCCCTTCATCCTGTGCCTACTTTTTTTGCTTTCGTACCATTACAATTGCAGGAAATTTTTGCGGCAAACCTGACTGACCAACTAGCACAAGCAAGAGCGATTTTGATAGGGGGAGCGCCTATTTCAGCTTCGTTGCTGCAAAAAATAAAAACAGTGGAATTGCCGATTTATCAAACCTATGGGATGACGGAAACAGCATCGCATATCGCCCTGCGGAAATTACCCGAAGAAACCGAATACACTACGCTACCCAATGTAGAAATTGCAATAGACTCGCGAGGCTGCTTGCAGGTAAAAGGAGCGGTTACCCAACACCGCTGGCTCACTACCAACGATTTAGTACAGTTAAAAAGCCGCAGACAGTTTCATTGGCTGGGTAGGTTCGATAACATTATCAATACAGGGGGAGTGAAAATACCATCAGAACGAATCGAAGAAGCAGTGAAGGATGCCCTAGCTGCAGAAAGGATAAAGCCCAGGGAGCTGATGGTCGCTTCGTTGCCCAGCGAGCAGTGGGGCGAGGCAATTTGTTTGGTGTTAGAAGGCACTTCTTTACAAGGCAACCAAGAAAAAAGAATAAAAGATTATGTAAGAGATACCGTACACCGGTACGCTGTGCCCAAGCATCTTATCTATGTCGATAAAATCCCGCAAACCGCTACTCAAAAACACAACCGGCAAAAGGTAAAAGAGCTATTACCCCAGTGGATATCAAATGCCTAATAGCTGTAAGGCATGTTTCATCTCTTCGACCTTATCGGTATCGCCGAGCTTATCAAATGAAATAATTAGGTTGCGGAAAGCCCGCACTACAATATCTAAATTATCGCAGGGTTCATAAAACGCATCTGACTTTTTGAGGTTCAATTGAGCGATGTATTTATCAATATCGGTGCGCGAAAAAATGAGTCCTCTATTAAATACGTTAATGTAGAACTGCACATTTTCGTCTTTATAAGTTAAGATGAAAAGATTGGGCAAGTTGACCCCATACACCGGC
>CAYMYI010000047.1:0-19468 GCA_964394585.1 uncultured Roseobacteraceae bacterium | reverse complement strand
AAGTTTATTGGCAATGAGCATATACACCACGCAAAGCGTGATGGGGTTACCTTTTCGGCTTTCAATCACACTATTAATCATAGAGTTGTTAGGCGCATGAAAATTCTGCATATTGGCTTTAAAGCGCAATTTCCCAAAGAAGATACTGTTAAAGATTTTGATCTGATCGAGTGGGTGCATATCGCTGCGCAACTCTAACCAAACTTCGTAGTACAACTGTTCGATTTCTTCGAGTAATTTATTGTAAGAAAGGTCAGGGTATAAGTACGTGGCAATCACCCACATGCCTTTCAGCAAATTACTTCGGTCGCGCTCGGCCCAATGTTGTAGCCGTTCGTCAAATTGGCGGTACTGCAAGCTATGGATTAAGTCTTCGATCTTTTTCTGAATCACAGGATTGAAATTACTTTCCCATTCGGCTTCTAAAAAAGGAATAATTGATTTCCCTAAGGAGATAATTTTATTTTCAACATGGTTGGAAACTTCTTGATCTTCGTCGTCAAGCAACGAAATAAGCGCCTTCATTTCTTTAGTATTCATCATAGCATAGTCAAAATTCAAAAATACTAACACCGATTGCCATAGGCTCGCTAACAGTATAGCAGATACAAACGCACTCCTACTCTTATAAATATACTTATTTCATATGAGGAAAGTTTATGGGAATACGCTTAAAAAAATAGGATGTTAAAAAGGCTAAAATGTTATTAAACAAAGGTTTGTATTGAATTGTAGGCTTGCTTACCGTGTAAAAGTTTGAGTATTTCGCATCCGAATTAACCAAACTGAAGGATATGAAGCGAATTCAACTACCTCTTATCTTACTTGTAATTGTAGGGCTTTTATATGCAGGCTACAAATTATTTATGCCTAGCCCTGTATCTGCGACCGAACTCGAAATGATGGTCGAGTCGGCAGGTTCTACACAGTACCTCACTGTAGTACAACGCCAAGATAACCAACGTATGTTTGCCAATTTGAAAAACTTGGTGGTGATGAACAACAACCGAGAGCGCGATGTACAGTTGCTTGATAAAGTGCAAGGAATCATGAGCCTGACGCAGCAGGTTTTGGATAAGTCGCAAAAAGTACGGCTCGAGGCGATTGCTAGTGTAGGCGGCACCCCTGAACAAGTAACCGGACGCAACAAGAAAGTGAGCATTGATGACCAGAAACTCTTGGAAGTCATTTTTTTAGTGAAAAACTACAGCGATACGGTTAGTGCCATTGCAGAGCAAGATTTCCCAACGCTGTTGAAAGACCCTGAAGGTACCGAATTGAATTCTTATCAGTATTTCAATACGTATTTTAAGGATAAGTCGCTGGCAGTGTTTCTAATAAACTTAAGCCGAATGGAAAACGAGTTGGCTAACCTAGAGCGGAAAGCCATGGAAGCAGCCGGCAGTATTGCCAATTATGTTGATATCGCCTTTGATAGCATTGTTCCTATCGTTAATGTGGCGAATAAAAGAGTAGAAGAAGGCGATATTTACGAAGCTGAAATTTCTTTTGGAGCGTTAGATCCTAACATTCGGTACTACATGACTATCGACAACAAGGCAGTGCCCTCGGAAGCAGGCGTAGGTGTGTTGCAACTTGACCCTGCCGAGTATAAAGATAATTCGTTTAGGGCAGCCATTACCCTTGTAACTCCTTTTGGAAATACTACCTACGGAGCTACTCACGAGTTTAGTGTAGAAAAAAACTAATCCCCTAACCATTCGAATTATAGCCATGAAGATTTTAAATATCATTTTATATATAGTGCTTGTAGTTTTGATTGTATTTGCCGCCTTGGATATTACCTCGCAGGCAGGATTTAGCGAAACCGATCGAAAAGCCGTAGCACTAGCTGCAAAGCAAATGGACAAACAGTTGGAAGAACTCAGCTTTACCAAAGTGCGCAAGTACAACTATTTGATGAAACAAATTGAAGCCTGCAAAAACCAAGAAGGGTTCGACTCGCTAAGAAATAAACTGCAACTCGCACGCAAACTTTCGTTCGAGAACATAAAAAATGCTGCTTGGCTGCAAAGTGCTTTACAAGAAAAAGGCGGTTCTGTAACGCTTCCCGATTCTTCACTCAATAGAATAGAAGGGAATTTTAGAGGGCTAGCCCAAAGCTTAAGCACACTGACGACTAACAACAAATCGTTTGCTCCGCCGATACCATACCAAAGCGAAGTGTTAGGCAAAGAGGTGCATCTTGCCGATTTGCAAAATAGCGACGCTATTTTCTGGGATTTATCGCAAGGAATGGTCAGTACGTTTTGCTTCGAAATGGAAGACGAACTGCTGAATCAATTTATTAGAAAGATTGAATGCGAAGAAAATAAAACGCCAGATGTAACCATTGCATTTGCTTCGCATTCAGGTGTAGTTAGCCCTGATGAGAACTACGTAGCCAACATGATGCTTTCAGGAAACTATTTCACGACAGGAATCGAAGTTACCTCACCCGATGGGGAAGTGAGCTATAGCAATGATAAACAATCGGCTACGTTACGCATAGCCGCAAAAGCCGATGATTTCGACGAAGATGGCAATGCTGTAAAAATGTGGACTGCTACCCTTAAAGTACCTGCTATTGATGGATATCGGACTTTTAACCTCGAACGAGAATTTACCATCACCCGAAGTAACTAAGCAGCCTCTCCTAAACATATATAAGCGACTTTTGCTACTTTGCAAAGTCGCTTTTTTTGTACCCTTCCAAAAAGATTAGAAATTTTCCTTCAACCGCTTTTTAGTTACTGCATGAAATGGCTTTTACTTCCTTTCGCATGGCTTTACCACGGTATTACCGCACTGCGCAATTGGCTGTACGATATGCAGTACAAGCCATCAACAAGTTTTCGGAAGCCTTTTGCGCTAGTGTTGGGTAACCTTACTGTAGGCGGTACTGGGAAAACGCCTCATACGGAGTTACTGTTGGAGTATCTCCGCAAAAAATACGCAGTCGCCATGTTGAGCAGAGGTTATGGCAGGGCAACCAAAGGATATCGGCAAGTGCAAGCCAAAGAGAGTGCTCGCACCGTAGGCGACGAGCCGTTGCAAGTGTACCAGCGTTTTACGGGCGAAGTGCCAGTGGTAGTTTGCGAAAAGCGAGTAATAGGAATGCAAACAATTGCTCAACAAATGCCTCAAACACAGCTAGTAGTACTAGACGATGCCTTCCAACACCGGGCACTTGAGCCTTCGCTAGCACTTTTGCTCACACGCTACGATCGCCTGTTCTATACCGACTATTTGCTGCCTTTCGGTCGGTTGCGCGAAAGCCGAAAAGGGACACAGCGTGCCGATGCCATCTTAGTTACCAAGTGCCCTATGGAACTTGCGGCAACAGAGAAAGAGACCATCCGCCGGCAAATACAGCCATATTGTAAGCAAAATACGCCCATTTTTTTTTCAAGCTTTCGGTATGGAAACCCACGCGCTATATATAATGCAATGGCGTTACCTAACGCCGATACACATTGGTTATTAGTTACTTCGATAGCCCAACCAAAACAAATGTATAACGAGGTGCAACAAAAGTTCCACGTTAGGGATACCTTGTTTTTGAACGATCATCAGCCCTACACGCCATCGGTTTGTAAGAAAATCGTGCAGCGCTACCAACAGCTCTCTAAAGCAAAAACTGCCATCCTTACTACAGAAAAAGATGCTGTAAAAATGCAAGATGTTGCTGCCGCTCCGTATTTGCACCACCTTCCCATTTTTGTACTGCCCGTTGAGGTGCAGTTGCATGAGCCTGCTGCATTTTGGCGATTTATTGATCAACATATCAGCCTTAGTACCTGTTAAAGTACATTTACCGTGGAAATCTCCATTTTAATTGAAGAAGAATTTGTTTTAAAAACGGCAAAGTTGTAATCTTTCGAACTCCTTGTTTCACCCCAAACGAACAATTCCTGTGGCACGATTAGGCGGACATATTTGGCTGTTTTCTAAGAAGATAGACTTAGTATGGCTTTTTTTACCGGTGTGGATAACATGGTTGGTGTGTTTCGCCCTGCCCGAATCGATACTCAATCAGTCCATACCTTTATGGTTTTGGGTAGTATTCATTTTAGGGATTGATGTTACCCATGTTTGGAGTACCATTTTTCGGACTTATCTCGATAAAGAAGAATTCAAGCAACACCGCGATATGCTCATCGCCATTCCATTTGCTTGCTTTACCGGGCTTATGGTCATTGCTACGGTTTCGGAGTATTTCTTTTGGCGTGTGATGGCATACATTGCCCTCCATCATTTTATCAAACAGCAATATGGTTTTTTAGCGCTGTACCGGGCGCGTTTTGGAAGAGCAGTACAACACCGCTTTGTGAGCGATAAGCTCGCTATCTATACAGGGATGTTGTGGCCTGTGCTATTTTGGCATTTGAACCAAGGCAGGCAATTTAGCTGGTTTGTACAAGGCGATTTCCTAGAGTTTGGTACGTGGCTTTCTGCCATAGGAATACCATCTGAGAGCCTATGGTGGTTTAATGCAATCGGGAATGTGGTGTATGCCTTCGTATTATTGGTGTGGCTTGTCGAAGAAATTGGCTTTGCCTACCAAAAGAAACAATACTTTGCATGGGGAAAGGTATTGTGGGTAGTTTCTACAGCGCTCAATTGGTTCTTAGGGATTGTATGGTTTAATTCTGATTTTGCATTTTCGCTCACCAATGTGGTGGCGCATGGCATTCCATACATGGTGCTTATTTTTTTCTATGTAGAGCGGAAAAAACAACTCAAAAAACCGCGAAATGTAGGTGTTCGTTTTTTGCCAGTGTTGCAAATGCTCCTTATTATTTGCTTTCTTGCCTTTGGCGAAGAGTATTTTTGGGATATGCTGCTTAACCGCGAAAAAGAAGCACTTTTCCGCAGCATGTTTGCGTATCCCATTGCCGTATTGCAAAGCCCCATAGCCAGAGGGGTTGCTTTAGGATTGCTTTCGGTGCCACAGGTAGCGCATTATTTCATTGATGGAATCATCTGGAAAAAAAGCCCTAAAAACCCCTATGTTCCGCAGGTATTAGGGATTGGCAAACCAGCATCCTCTACCGCAAAAGCAGCATCGGTATCGCCATAAAAGGGAAACAACAAAATGCATGGAAACTTTCAATTTACAATTGTTCCATGCAATTTCGCCCCGACGTTGGAGTGGGGCGCAGTCTCGATTTTTGTACAAAATCAGTTCATTACCGCTTATGTCCACAGAAATTACAGCCGAATTTTTGGAGCAACTCAAGGAAGCGATTGCCAACCGCGATAAACGCTTTATCATCGCTACGCTTCAAAACGAACACGCGGTAGATATTGCCGAAATTCTCGATTCGTTTGATACCGAATCGTGCCAATACATTTTTACCTTATTGCCCGATAAAACCTGTGCGGAAATCCTCAGCCACTTAGAAGAAGACACTCGACGCGATTTCCTTCGTGTGTTTGCTTCTAAAGAGATTGCGCATTTCATGGACTTTACCGACTCGGACGATGCTGCCGATATTTTGAACCAACAGCCGGTAAAAGTGCGAGAAGAAGTGCTAGCCTTGATGAATAACCGAGAGAAGGCAAACCACATTATCGATTTGTTGCACTACGACGAAGACTGTGCAGGAGGATTAATGGCAACCGAGTTAGTAAAATGCAACATCAACTGGACGGTCAAGCAGTGTATCGAAGAAATTCGCCGGCAGGCTGAGCGTGTGGAAAAAGTGCTGACCGTATACGTGGTAGATGACCAAGGCATTTTGTTAGGGCGCGTATCGCTCAAAAAAATCATTCTTTCGCGCGATGAAATGCTGATTAAAGATATCTACATTCCAGAAATTGCAACCGTGCAAACCTACTACGAAGCCGAGCAAGTTGCCGAAATTATGCAAAAGTACGATATGGTTGCCGTACCAGTGGTGAATGTGCAAGGGCGGCTGTTAGGGCGAATCACCATCGACGACATCGTCGATGTAATCACCGAGCAAGCCGAGCTCGATAAGCAAATCATGTCGGGTATTTCCGAAGATATCGAAGCCGATGACAGCGTTTGGATGCTCTCCCGCGCACGCTTACCTTGGCTGATTGTCGGGATGTTGGGCGGTTTATTGGGAGCGCGATTCATTGGACTTTTTGAGGCAGATCTTGCGCTGGTGCCAGCGATGGCATTTTTTATCCCGCTCATCACTGCCACCGGCGGAAATGTAGGCATTCAATCGTCTACTATTGTAGTACAAGCCTTGGCGAACCAATCGAGCAGCGCCGTAGTAAACCCCTATCAACGCCTTTTGAAAGCAGTTTTGGTGGCTTTGCTCAATGGGCTTATCATCGCTTTGCTGGTGTTTGCATTCAATTTATTCTTTTCCAATACACACCTCGCTCTAGTAGTTTCGATTGCATTATTTAGCGTAGTACTATTGGCATCGCTTATGGGAACTGTTACCCCCATCTTACTTAACAAAGCAAAAATTAACCCTGCCTTAGCATCTGGCCCTTTTATTACCACTACGAACGATTTATTGGGGTTAGGCGTCTATTTCATCGTAGCTCGTTTACTGTTGTAAGGTTTTGCGGCAAATTGCCCCTAATTCTCCTCTGGCAATTTCCTATTTTTGTGGAAACCAACTAATCCTTTTAAACCATGAGAAGAATACTGTTTTCTCTGCTATTGTCATGCATAGCGGTATATCTTTCTACAAACCTTGGGGCGCAACATCCTACGGAAGCTCAAACCGAAGAAAAATCGCCCGATTATGCCAATTACCTCAGCGATGAAGCAGGCGCACGCATTCATTCTTGTAGCAGTACCGACTCCCTCGAATGGGGCGCCGAGAATATCATTGCAACAGCTAAAGGAACGAAAGGGATTTGGCGCACAACGCCTAAGAAAAAATTCCCTCATTGGGTAGTGATTGAATTGCCCCGCACTACCCAGCTAACCACATTCAGTTTCAATACAGCGCATCTGAGTGAAGATAAATTCCCCGGTGTAACTCCCCGAGGTGTGATGATTGAGTTTTCGAACGAAGGACCTCACCGTGGGTATCGCCGTGTAGCACATACATTTCTTGCAAAAAAACGCAACGAACAAATTGTAGGTATTGCTACCGACTCGGCAAAATGGATTCGAATTTCGCTCCTGAATAATTTCGGTAATACTCACATTACCGAACTAGGAAGAGTCTATGCGTATAACGATTTGGTGATGAACCACTTTGAAATGTCGTTACAGGCAGAACATGCGGTAGATTTGTACAATATTTTGTTTGATTCCGATTCAAAAGAGTTGAAAAAAGAAAGCCTTCCGGTGATACAGGCTATTGCCGAAATATTGGAGCGGCATCCTTCTTGGAAAATTGTAGTTGAAGGGCACACCGATAAAATCGGCGATGCATCGTATAACATACACCTTTCACAGCAGCGTGCTAACATGGTAGTAGAAGCGCTAGTGGCACACGGCATTGCCCCCAGCCGTTTGCGTGCGAAGGGCTTCGGGGCGTCGCAGCCTGTAATAGAAGGTGATTCTATTGCATATGCCCAAAATCGTCGTGTAACGCTTAGGTTGAGTGATGAGTAATTCTCCTCAGTTTTTTGAAATAAGGCAACTCGCCAAGCGATTTGGAGCAAAGGCGGTGGTCAATAATCTTTCCATGCAATTGCACAAAGGTGAAATCTTTGCATTGTTGGGGGCTAGCGGGAGCGGGAAATCAACCTTACTACGTATGATGGCAGGGTTACTCGATGCCGACTCTGGGACGATCACCCTAGAGGGTACTCCTATCAAAGGGCCGGCGGAGCACTTAGTGCCCGGCTACGATGAGGTAAAGCTCGTGAGCCAATCGTTCGATCTGATGCCGCATCATTCCGTAGAAGAAAACATTCTACACCCTTTGCGGCAATACAAACCGGCATACCAACAACAGCAACTCAAAAAGATGTTGGAACTGTGCCAACTAGAACAATACACTGCACAAAAACCCGATAGGTTATCGGGGGGAGAGCAACAGCGTGTAGCTATTGCCTGCGCATTGGCTGCGGAACCTTCCTTGCTTTTGCTGGACGAACCTTTTAGCCATCTCGATGTAATTTTTCGGCAAAACCTTAAAAAAGTATTGCAGCGTATCGTACACGAAACTGCTACTACCTTGTGTTTTGTAACCCACGAAAGTACCGATGCCCTTTCGATTGCCCATCGGGTGGGAGTACTTGCCGATGGGGCGCTAGTACAAGTAGGGGAGGGGAATTCCCTGTACCTGGAACCGGCTTCGAGCTATGTTGCCCAATTACTAGGAGAAGTAAACGAAGTATCTGCCATAATAGCAGAACGATTAGGGCTACGCATACCCACACAATTTTCACAAAAAAAGATTTTGTTACGTCCTGAGCAAATCCGTTTAACGCCCCCTACACAAGGCAGACTACAAGGGGCGATCATGGAGGTGAGGCGTGTAAGTGCTTTTTTTCGCTTTGAGCTACAGGTAGAAGATGCCGCTACTCCGCTTGTTGCTTACCAACTCTCCGACGAGCTGGCGCATCATGCAGTGGTAAGCATGGCTTGTAATCCCGATGCGTTCATCGCAGTCGATGAATGAAAGCAAAAAGCTATTGCGCTTTGGGTTCCATTGCGGCGAGTCGTTCTTCTAGTTCGGCAATGCGCTGTTGGAGTTCTTGTTCTCTGCGTTTCTGATCTTCCTGCGAGGCAATCATTTCTTCCATGTTTTGCCGCATTTCCTCTTCTTTTTGCTGGAGTTCTTGGGTTTTCTTTTGGCTGCTTTCCAACAAAGCCCGTGTTCTAATATTTACATTCTTTGCATTCACAATGGAGGCGATGTTCTCAGAAAGGCGCTGTATAAATTCAATTTGGTAAGCCTCAATAAGGTTAAAACTTGCCACTTCTAACACCCCTTCTACTACATCGTTGACAATCATGGGCATAATGAGGACACACTTCGGAGTTCCTTCGCCTAAACCCGATTGTATGCTCGTGTATCCTTCCGGAATTTCAGTTAAAAAGATTTTATCGCGGTCGCGCACTGCCTGCCCGGTAAGCCCTTCGCCAATGCTGATTTTCTTATCAATGAATTTTTTTCGGTTAAAGGCATAGCACGATTCCAGTTGCAAATAAGGTTCATGCCCTTCCTCCTTATGAAGTAAAAAAAGAGCAACTTGGTTTAAGTCTACGTACTTGGCAATTTCTGCCGCTAGGCGATCATAAAAATTATCTTCCTCGCTATGGATGCGCATCATTTCGCCAAATTTGCCAATCCCTTCGGTAATCCAGTTCCGATTTAAATCTTCCTGTTTGGCTTTTTCTAAGGCAACTAATGAGGCTTCTAAATCGGCTTTTGCCTTTTCCGATTCTTCTTTACTTTGGGTAAGATTTTTTAAAATCTCTCGCGAGTTGATAATCTCTCTTCGGTTAGAACCCACCAATACTACCAGCGAGCCTACTAGAATAAATGTAGCCACAAAGAAGTACACTAGCTGATTGCTCAGTTTACTGACTTCCTCGTAATTTACCGTTGAATCTATAAATTGGCTTAGCAGTGGTAAACCCAACAAAAGGGAAATGTTGATAATCGTGGTGATTCGGATACGAACCCGCTCGCGAGGGTCGAATATAATAAATGGGATTACTAAAAGTGAAGCGGTCAATATATAATTACCGGCAATAGGGGGCATATCGGCTGGTACTTTGGCTGCATGTGAAATGGTAGTAATAAAGATGGGGATAGTACTAGTAAGGCTACGAACAACAACGTGAAACCCACTGCCCATAAGGGCAAAAAGCAGCAATCCTATTACTAAAGAAGCAATTCCAAAGCTCTGCGTAGGATCATTGCGAACAATAAACATGATCGTGAACGATGTGATAAAAAACATCAAGATCGCATTAATCTGATTGGTAAGCCGAATACGGCTATGCAGGCTTTTAGGGACTTTAGAGGAGATGCCTATATCGAAAATCTTTTGAATGCCGAGGTCAATCATGCTATATGCAGTTATTTGAATAAAAGCCACGGATGATATACCAAAACGAATTACTCTGAAAAATCAGATGCTCGTAAATTCTTATAAATCAAGAGTGTTAACCTAGCAAACGCCTTGAGTTATTTAAATGATAGTATATATCACTTCACTTTTTAAAAGCTACGCATAAAACACATAGCTACCTATATATGTAGGTGTAAATCTAACGATTGTTATTTACTCTTCGTACAGTAAATACCGTTGGCGAAGGGCTTTGTACGTTGCCAAAGCTGGCTGCCAACTTTGACGAATCTCTTCAGCCGATTGCCCTTCCATAATGGCGGTACGAAGTGCGGGGCTTCCTGCTAAAAGATCAAAAAACTGTGTATTGGTGAAAAAATCTACGTTTTGCGGAGTTTGTTGATAGTAGCGCAGCAATGGGCCTAACCAGAGAGAATCTAACGACTGTACATCCATTTGCCGAAAATCTTCTCCGAAGCAAGCTACCCCTTCGTGCTTAGGATACTTGGCGCCTGAAGTGCTTTGTGGGGTAAACGAAAACGCATATTGGGCTGCATGTTCAGGGCTTCCAACGAGTTGGAAGGGCGCTTCTGTACCTCTTCCAATGCTTACGATAGTGGGTTCAAAAAAACATAGCGAAGGATACAACGCTATTGCCTGTGCGTTAGGCAAGTTAGGAGAAGGAGCCACTGGAACCTGATACGGTGTGGAGTGTGTATAATTATCGCACATAATGACAGTAATGCTGCATTGAAGCCCTCCGGCAAGCCAACCTTCCCCATTAATCATCTGAGAAAGTTCTCCTACGGTTAAGCCATGTACAACCGGAATGGGGTGCATGCCTACAAATGAGCGATAGGCGGTATCGAGCACGGGGCCATCTATATAATGCCCATTGGGGTTTGGGCGGTCTAACACGATTAAAGCCACTTTTTGTTCGGCACAGGCTTCCATCACATAATGCATTGTGCTGATGTAGGTATAGAACCGTGCTCCTACATCTTGGATATCGAACACTACCAGATCGATGCCTGCCAATTGCGATGCCGTTGGTTTTTTATTTTTTCCATATAATGAAATGATAGGGAGTCCGGTACGCATATCGGTAGCATCTTTCACGGTTTCGCCAGCGTCGGCAGTACCTCGAAACCCATGCTCTGGTGCAAAGATTTTTTGAATGTTTATGCCCAACGCTAGCAGGGTATCTACCAAATGCACCTCGCCAACGCGCGACGTTTGGTTTACAACCATCGCCACGTTTTTCCCTTGTAACATGGGTAAGTACCGTTGTATGGCTACTGCAGCAGGTTGTGGCCTGGTTTGTAGTAGAGTATCTGCTTGTAGCTGCTGAAGTTGTAGGGAGGGTTGCTTTTCTTGGGCAGAGGTACAAGCTAGGGGAAGCCCTATGGATAAGAGTACCAAAAAGCGGAGAATTACCCCAAGATTGCTATGATTCGGGAATCTTCTTGCGTGGCTAATCATGAGTTCGGAGGGTTTGAAAGAAATTTATTGGCTCAAAAAGGCACTTTATAGCATCTACATCTCAGGAGAGTTGCTGCAAAAAGCCTCGATAAATTGGCTAGCGGCAGGGTAGCCCTTTTCTTTTGCTTTTGCCGCAGCTTTGCAGGCGGCTTCCATATTTTCAATGCCTTGGTTGGCAAGCGCTAGGCGGTACCATGCTTCTGCATGGTCGGGGGCTAATTGCACTGCATTGCGAAAATCAATTTGTGCAGCATCGAATTGCAGCATGGCAAGCTGCAACTTTCCTCGATAAAACGCCACAGCAGGATCCGATTGGTTGAGTTGGCTGGCACGGTCAAAATCGGCAAGAGCTTCTTGGGTTTCTCCGGTCGCCACGCGTGCGAGCGCGCGGTTTAGAAATACTTCGTAGTGGATGCTATCGAGTTCAATGGCTTGGGTATAGTCGGCAATTGCTTTTGCAGGCGCGTTCAGTTTGCGCTGTACATTCCCCCGATTATAAAAGTAGCGGTAATCTTGGGTATGCAGGGCAATGGCTTGGTCAAATGCGTTGAGGGCTTCAGCGTTGCGGTCGAGTTGATAGCAGGCAACGCCTTTGGCATTCCAGGCATCGTGCAATTCGGGATTGATCTTAAGGGCTTCTTCAAAAAAAGAGATAGCCTCAGCGTGTTTTTCAGCTTGTAATCGCTGTTTTCCTGTTTGTACGTATTCTTCAGGAGGCGTTCCACAGCCTGCTATCATCCATACTAAAAACAAACAATACTGAAGCGTTCTCATGGGAGTGTACACAATTTATCAAGGGTTTTTTCAATGAGGCTATCAATAATATGATTGGCGTTTTCCGAAAAGGTTTGCGCAATGCGGTTGGCAACAATGGCATTTACCGAAAGGATATTGTGCCCTAACAGTTTACCAAGCGCATAGTAACCGGCGGTTTCCATTTCAAAATTAGTAATCCATTGTTCTTGCTCGTTAAAGTAGGCAAGTTCGTTGAGCATGTCGGGGAAACGAGGTTCGTAGCGTAAGGTACGCCCCTGCGGTGCATAGAACCCCGGAAGCGTTACAGTACAGCCTTTGAGCATATCGGAGTTTTCATCCATATGTTGAACGAGGTATTCAGGGGCTGAAGCAAAGTAAGGAGTGAATGGCAACTTGATATGTTTCCGAAAGGCTTTGCAAAGGCTTTTTTCCTCAGGCGTTTGTTTCATCTTATAAAAGAACATGAGGGAATCGAGCCCGAAAGCCGCTGTTGAAATAAGATGGGTACCAATAGGGATTTCCTCGCGAATGCTCGCAGAAGTGCCCACTCGCACAATGGTGAGCGATTGTAACGATGGCTTACGGCGGCGTGTCTTTAAGTCGATATTGACTAGGGCATCGAGTTCATTTAAAAAGATTTCGATGTTATCAGTCCCCATTCCGGTTGACATCACCGTGATACGCTTTTTTTTGTACACCCCTGTATGGGTAATAAACTCCCGGCGGTGCATTTCAAATTCGATACTATCAAAAAGGCGGCTCACTCGGTGTACGCGGCCGGGGTCGCCTACGGTAATAATGCGGTCAGAAATATGCTCAGGACGTAAATTTAAGTGGTACAGGCTACCGTCTTTGTTCAGAATTAGCTCAGATGCCGGGAACTCAGAATCGGCATTGGCATTAGAAGGTGTTTTCCTAAATCTGATTGGCATTGTTCATCGGATTATTGGCATTTGTGGTTTGTCTGGTGTAGAGGGCAAGTAGGTAGAAATGCTATGCTTCCACGTTCACAGCAGTAACAGCCGTGATTTCAGGAACTGCCGCTTTGATGGATTGCTCTACGCCTGCCTTCAACGTCATTGCCGACATAGGGCAGGTTTCGCAAGCGCCCATCAGTTCTAACCGTACTTCTTTTTCAGGGGTAATTTCCACGATGCGCACATCGCCACCGTCGGCTTCTAGGTAAGGCCTGATGGTTTGCAGTGCTTCTTCAACTTTTGATAACAACCCTGAGTCGTTCGTTTCCACTATCATAGCTATGCGGTTTAAGGGTAATCTATAAAGTATACAGTTTTGAATATCTATCAAATATACCTCAGAGATGCCAATTTGTTGCATTCTCCCTTTCAAGACTTTCAAAAGAGTTGCCGAGCATTCTGCTGATACTGAAGCTTTTACTAGATAACAAGTTCTTCGCTATAACAAATTTACATGCCCAATTGGTTTGTAACCGCTACGTTACCGGGGTAACTTCTTGGGTGAGCCGTTCGAGTAAGCGTTTGTACATGGGCGAAAACTGCTTAGAAGATGGGGGATTTTTCTTCAGGTAAAAGTTCCATTCCATAATCCGCTTTAGATGCTTGTTAAACGTTTGCGTAGAAAACTCAGAAAGCTCTTCGTTAGTAGCCTTTTCAAGAATCAGGCGTTGCTCTTCGCCAAGCCACTCTTCTTGCAGGTGTACTTGTTCCTCAGCAAAATGTTGGTGCATTGCTCGGTAATTTTGCGCCACTTTACGGTGGAACTGTTCGGCTTGCCACCATAGCGAATTGTTAATCAGTTTCGCTGGTTCGCGCACGAGCCCTTCGTACAAATTTTTCCCCGGAATAAAGAAGGGCTTAAACAACGATAAGCAAGGATGTGAAGTGCCGGTAAGCCAAGCCGTATGTACACCGCTCTGACGCAACTCGAAGATACTAGAGTTATTGGTTTGCCACTGTTGTTGCCCGGTGGTGATGTGCTTGCAAACGGCAGCTTTCTTTGCCACCGAAGGATTAAACTTTTTAGAAGGATGGTGCGAGCGAAGCAAATCGATAGCAAAAGCTACCTCGAACGTACCTCGGCGCGTTTCCATTTGTTGGAGTAGGTAATTGCAAGTGGTTTCGGCATGTAGTTTTTTCGCTTGTTTTCGCAGACCGTATGCCTCTTTAAACGAGAACTCCTTGCCTTTTTTTACCCAGCCTTGCGCATGGGCAAACTCCACGACGCCTTTGCTGTGGTAATCGAAATGCTCTCCAATGGTGTAGGCATTGGTGATTGCCTGCGCCGTTTCAATTTTTTGAGCCACCCAATGTTTGCCTGCTGTCTCTAACAAAAAGGCTTGCCGCGCATCGGCGATGATAAAACTGTTTTGTGCCGTGAAAGGAGTGGTGTATCCATCGGCGGCATCTTGCCCAAAGGCACTGACCAACCCACAGAGGGTTTCGAGCGCTAACTCCGCGGTTCGAGTGCGTTCTAACGCCAAACGAACCATATCGTGCCCGGTAAGCCCCAAATTTCGTCCGTCAGATTTCAGCTTGCCAAATACCGTAGCATTGCCAATGGCAACGCCATGCTCGTTAATGCCTGCTTCCGCCCCCCATGCATGGAAAGGCTTGGCTAAAATAACTTCAAACGTTCGCTTCACTTGGGGGACTACCCGATAGGTACATTGCACTTCTTTATCGGGCTGTTCCATTGCCAAAACACGCAAAATCGATTGCCCTTCGTTGGGTTCTCGATCTGTATTTTTTCCAAAAATCATTGTGCAATTGCTAGTAAAAGCAGGGGTGGCTATAAAAAGACTGCTCATGCTATATCATTGAAAATTCTGGCAAAAGTACACAGCCTTTTGTAAAAGCAGGCACTTCGTTTTGATTTGCTTCGTTTCCCTCGTTAATTAGATGCAGTATAGCCTGAAGACAACCTATTGGAAGGCAGTGTCAAAAGTGTTTCTCGTTGTGGAGTACTAATGCCTAGTGAGTCCGTTAGCACAGATGAGTACTTGTACGATGGAATCGCACAGTTTTTCAACTCTGTAACAAAATTTTTTTTAATTTCAACCTGTTGCCACTACTGAAACTTTTTTCTGTTTATCTAAAATTGTTACTCATGTTAAAAGAAATAATGGCGTGTTATCAGTTAAATAGCCAAGAACTGGCGATATTCCTAGGCGTATCGGAAAGCTTCGTGCGGTTGGTTGCCAATGGCCACCGAAGGCTTTCCGCAGAGCAGCTTTCCAAAGTTTTCCCCATTTATCAGGCCCTTGCTTGGGCAGATGTTTCCCATGGCAAAAAGTTGCAAGAAGACCTTGAAATACAGGAGTTCGAGCAATACAAGCAGAGGGAGATAGACAAAATCCGACTACTCATTTACAAAAAGAAAAAAGAACTGAAGCAGTTGCAACAGAAACGGTTGGATTGTATTAAAGGAAAAGAAGCGTGTCTGGCTGAGCTATCAAAGAAAAAAAACAATCGGTTTTTTAAAGCAAGGTTAAAAGTAATAGAAGAAAAATTAAACGATAAGCTGAGCTTAACGGCGATAAATCAATTAGAAATTCAGTTAAAAGTACTACAATACAAATTGAAGCTGTTGAGCCGTTGATTTCTTGCAGGAAAGATACTCTAAGCAAACTAATTAGCGAAAGAGAGGGCTTGTAAATCTGTAAAAATCAGGTAAATAAAAGGGCGGAAATCCTCAATTTGTTATAGCTACTACTTCTACCGAAAGGATAGGTAAATATATCAATTGAGGGTCTCTCCCCCTGCAAATCACTCATGTTCAACGACCAATCGCATATCAAACACTACGCTCTCTTTAGGGGATAGCGTTACCAAACCAACAGCGTTATTGAACGCATCGGGGAGGCAACTTTGGGGTTCAATAGCGAGGGACTTTCTATGCTCAGGGATGTATACTTGGAGGTAATCGTAGCGCTGCGACATCACTTTTAAGGTAATGCCCTTCGAAGGGAAGTAAAGCCGTGCCTTTTCTTCTTGTTGATCTGCTTTAAAGCAATGATCCACTGCGTAGTTTCCAATATTTTCCAACTTTTTGAACTGATGATAGGCGAGCGCTTCTCCCGTGGGAATATAGTTGGCATCGGTAGGGTAGAGCAAAGAAGCTGAAGTCTGAAATTGTGCCGTATCGATGGGCGAACCCACCGAAAAATAGGGGTGCCATCCGTGCCCCATAGGAATGGCATGTTCTGCCCGATTGGTGATGTTGGTTTTCACCAAAAGCCCATCTTCTACTAATTGGTAGGTGTTTTCTAGGCGAAAAGGGAAAGGATACCCTGGTACGTCGCCGTTGTATTCGAGACCTAAAACCAGTGAACCGTTCTCGGCATCCGCAGCGATTTCCTCCAAATGCTGATGATAAACAATGCCGTGCAAGGCATTAGGAGCCGCCGGATCATTGGTTGCCAACTGATAAGACTGCCCCTCCCAACGATATACCCCGCCTCGAATGCGGTTGGGAAAGGGGCAAAGCTGTGCCCCAGCAAAGGCGTTTTGTGTGCGAAGTACCCATGAAGCGCGGTCATAAGCGGTTTCGAGTAAGGGCTGATGCCGACTTACCAACTCATGCAATGCCCCTCCGTAACGAGGAAAAACCGAAAACCAAGTAGACTGATCGGCAGTGCTCACCTGAATGACTTCCTGATTTGCAAACTGTTTGCGCTCTATGGAGAATTTAGGAGTATGCATAACAACGTGTTTTTGCGGAATCACTTTTATCTACGAGTGTTCTACTCGAAACGATTAAACAGTTCGCCGCTGCGAGTGGGAAAATTAAGTCTGATAAATTCTTAAAAAAAATCGATTCATTAAATTAAGCACTTTATCAAAATAAATATGAGATGCATACGGCTATTGGGGGACACCCTAACTCACCGCCAACCACAGCGAAAACTGCATACCGAAACCCACGTTTATCCTTTTCTAATCTCGTATCCTGATCGGATGAGAAGAAAACCTAAAGCCTCAAAATCAACCTTCCTTACGGTGAGTTTTTTCCACCACCTTCTTGCTCATATAGTTGATGTTATATAACTTAAACTTGTGGTTGTAGTTATCGGCTCTAATAGGGTAGATAAACGCAATCGAGATAAGGGGAATAAACGTAATGCGTTTACACAAGTGTTGTGTGAAATTATCTTTTACAGTGTTCCTTTCAATATATGTTTGTACTTTAGTTTTCAACAAAATTCTCCAAACAGATGATAAAGGAAATTGAGTTAAGGAACTGGAAGAGCTTCAAGAAAAGTAAGCTATATGTTGATCCTCTAACGATTTTGATAGGGACTAATGCAAGTGGCAAGTCAAATATATTAGATGCTCTCTTATTTCTTCAGAAAGTTACTTTAGGTAAGCAAGTAAGTTCAGCGATAGCTGGCGATATTGATAGTAAAGGAATTAGAGGAGGGATAGATTGGGCTATATCAAAAAATGAAACAGATTCAGAAATATCAGTCACTGTTCAGTCAGACGAAGATGATAAAACGGATTTCATTTATAAAATAAATATTGGGAAGACAGATGACAATAGAATTGAAATAAAGTCTGAATCATTATTAAGAGTTAAAAGAACTTCATCCGGTAGAAGATATGAAAAAAGGCTTTTCTATACTTCAAGTGAAGACCTTAAAGATCCAAGTATTATTACCTACTTTAATACTAATACTCAAGGAAGGGGCAAAAGAATAGATCTAAGAAGATCATTTAGTGTTTTGAACCAAAGCCAATCTTTAAAACTAATAAAAGAAGTCACACAAGGCGTAAATATAGTTTTAAACAAGCTTTCTAATATTTTTATACTTGATCCAATACCTTCTTTAATGCGGGATTACTCAAAATTCTCAGATATATTGTTGTCTGATGCTTCAAACATTTCAGGTGTTCTTGCTGCATTAGAAACAGGGAGAAAAGAAGAGGTAGAAGGCGTTTTAACTGATTACTTAAAAAAGCTGCCTGAAAAAGATATATCTAAAGTATGGGTCGAGACAGTAGGTAAATTTCACTCTGATGCTATGCTTTATTGTGAAGAAAAATGGTATGATGATCAATTCATTGTTGATTCAAGAGGAATGTCGGATGGAACTTTAAGATTTTTAGCTATCATGACTGCTTTACTAACAATAAAAGAGAATAGTTTATTAGTAATTGAAGAAATAGATAATGGTTTTCATCCATCGAGAGCTAACTTACTGGTTAAGTTTTTGAAAGAGGTAGGGGCAAGCAGAAAAATTGACATTATTTGTACTACCCATAATCCCGCATTTCTCGATGCACTTGGAAATGAAATGATTGTTTTTATTTCCGTGATATATAGGAGTGAAACAGGAGGAGAAAGTTGTATTAAGCTCTTAGAAGAAATCGAAGAATTACCTAAGCTAATAGGTCGTGGCAGTTTAGGTAGGCTTGCTTCTAATGGTGTTATCGAAGAGACTGTCAAAAAGTAGTTAATCATGAAAAAAGTATTAGTTATAGATACAAGTATATTTTGTGTTTGGCTACAGTTACCAGATTTTGAAACATGTGGCAGTGATTCTGATAGATGGGATTACACAAGAGTGAATACAAAAATAGAGGCAGAGGTAAACTCTAAAACAACGCTAATTCTACCTCTCGCAACAATTATTGAAACTGGCAATCATATTAGCCAACGCTCAGGTGACAGATTCGGATATGCTAAAAAGTTTTGTGATATTTTGATGAAGTCAATTGACAATGAAAATCCTTGGGCCGCATTTTCTGAACAAAGTCTTTTATGGATCGATGATAATGTAAGAAAATTGGCTAATGATTGGCCAGAATTGGCTTCTCATGGGATTTCTATTGGTGATGCAACGATAAAAGATGTTGCAGATTATTATTCAAAAAGTGGATACATTGTTGAGATATTTACGGGTGATAATGGTTTAAAAGCTTACGAGCCTGCTAAACCAACCACACCACTTATACCCCGAAGAAGAAAATAACAAACGCACAACACTAAGTCTTCGTGTGGCTCGTAGAGCCGAAACATGAAGACGTTTGTTGACGGAACCGATTAGCACTTACCCACTAACTATGGGGATTAGGTTAGGTCTCTTGTGGGGAATGCTCTTTCCGCTAAAAAACAGAACATGACGATAAACCCTAACAACCAATTTCATCTTTTTAGTAATCGAGAGTATAATGACATTGTTACATCACTGAATGCGATAGGAAAAAGAAGAAAATTGACTTAGAGTCTGTTGGGAAATTTTATTTTGTTGTTTTGCCAATTCGCCAAAGCG
>CAYMYI010000046.1:0-30212 GCA_964394585.1 uncultured Roseobacteraceae bacterium | reverse complement strand
TTTCAAACCACAACAATCAGATTTATGCATCGAAGATTACTTTTGATGCTGATGTTATTGCTGAGCAGTGTATTGGCAGTAGCGCAGCAACGCACGGTTACCGGAACGGTAATCGATGCGTCGGACAAATCCCCCTTGCCCGGGGTAACCGTGTTGGTAAAAGGCACCTCTACGGGAGTAATTACCAATATTGATGGGCAGTACTCCATTCAAGTTCCCAACAACGAAGCGGTGTTAGCCTTCACGTTCGTAGGCTTTGAGACCATCGAGCGCCCGGTTGGCACTCAATCGGTGATTGATGTATCGCTTTCTTCAAGTACTACGGAGTTGGAAGAAGTCGTAGTAACTGCCATAGGGATTGAACGGGAGAAAAAAGCATTGGGCTATGCAGTAAGCGACGTAGGCTCTGAAGCCATTCAGCAAAAAGCCGAGCCGGACCCGTTGCGTGCCATGACCGGTAAAGTACCAGGGGTAAACATCGTTGGCGGTGGGGGTGCCCCGGGGCAAGGTACTAAGATCAACATCCGGGGGGTTTCCTCGTTTACCGGCAACACACAGCCCCTTTTCGTAGTCGATGGCATTCCGTTTAACAACGATGTGAACGCTTCGGACGATTTCTCGCAGAACTCCGTATTTACCAACCGTGCTTTCGACCTTGACCCCAACCAAATCGAGTCGATTACCGTACTGAAAGGAGCCGCTGCCGCTGCCATCTACGGTTCGCGTGCTGCCAATGGCGCCATCGTAATTACAACCAAATCGGCGAAGAAAGGATCGCGCAAAGGCATGGAGATTTCCTACTCTACTTCCTACAACGTAGAGCAGATTTCCGGCATTCCCGATTACCAAGATGTGTACATGCAAGGCTCGAACCAAGTGTACAACGGCGGTTTCATTGGCAACTGGGGCGCTCCCTTCCCTGCTGAAGTAGATCGCATCAACGCACGATATGGCACGAGCTATTCAAAAACTGTGGTGCCTGAGCACCTCGTCCAATACTATCCGGAAGGCACGGCTCCTCACCCTTTAGTAGGTATTGACCGCAACTACGGGCAGCAGCAGTTCTTCCCCGACCTACTATTGCGCGACTCGAACGGAGAGTTCATCCCTCTTACCGGGAGCGATGGGTCGGCGGTAACAAGCGGCGGGCAGCCCGTATACCTTGCTGTACCCGTCGATCTAGTGCCGCACGATAACATAGGCGGTTTCTTCCAAGATGGGCAGTTGTTTGAAAATGCCATCACCATCAACGGTGGCGGCGACAAAGGCTCGGTAAGTGCCACCCTTTCGCGCACCGATAACACGGGGATCGTTCCCAACATGGAGTTATCGCGTACTTCGTTAGGTTTTGGTGGAAATGCCACATTGGATAACGGCTTGTTTGTAAGCGGTAACGTAAACTATGTAAACGTGAACCAACAATCGCCACCGACGGGGGCTTCGTTCAACAACGACTACGGCTCAGGTGGAGGAGGTTCTATCTACGCCCGTTTGTTCTATCTGCCGCGTAACTTCGATTTGAACGGTTATCCGTACGAAAACCCCATCGATGGGTCGAACGTGTTTTACCGCGCCTTGGATAACCCACGGTGGTTGGTAGAAAACAACCGCTACACGAGCGATGTAAACCGGGCGTATGGAAACCTCACGCTTACTTACGACTTAACCGACTTCCTTACGGCTACGGCAAAAGGGGGGATTAACACCTACAGCGAGCAGCGCAAAGACTTCCGCGAAATAGGGGGCGATGCCTTCCCATTTGGGTTTGTGCGCACCACCCAACTGCGCAACACAGAGGTAGACTTCAACTTCTTGCTTACCTTCGATAAGCAACTCAACGAAGATATCAACCTACGTGCCATGGTTGGGCACAACTACAACCAACGTTCGTTCGAACGTTCTGACCAAGATGGGCAGCAGCTCGTGGTAAAAGGAATCGACAACATCGATAACACCTTGAGCCAAGTGGCGAGTGGCTTCCAACGCATGCAGCGTTTCTATGCCTTCTTCGCCGATGTTTCGTTTTCCTATAAAGACTATCTCTTCTTGAACGTATTGGCTCGGAACGACATCTCTTCTACCCTCCCTGAGGATAGCCGAAGCTACTTCTACCCTAGTATCAGTGCCTCGTTTGTGTTCACCGAAGCGTTGAGCCTGCCAAGCAACCTGATCAGCTTTGGAAAGGTACGTGCAAGCTATGCCCAAGTGGGGAACGAAGCCGATCCCTACCGCCTTGCCACTACCTTCAGCGTATTGCAAGCCTTCAACGGACAAAACCGTTTGAGCTTGAGCAATACCTTGAACAACGCCGACCTACAAAACGAGTTAACCACTGAAATTGAGTTTGGTCTTGAAACGCGGATGTTCAACGATAAAATCGGTTTAGACATCACCTACTTTAAACGAAACTCGGTAGATCAAATCGCCTTTGCCGACCTTCCTTCTTCTACCGGTTTTAGCCGCCGCATTGTAAACACCGGCGACCTTGAAAACCGAGGATGGGAAATTGGCTTAGATGCGACACCGGTCAACATTGCAGGATTCTCTTGGAATAGCTTTATCTCGTTTACGCGCATCCGCACCGAAGTGAAAGACTCCGGAATTGGTGGCGACATCATCTTTGCCCCGGATGGTAGCTACGTAGACGTAATCCACCGCACCGGCTTACCGTATGGACAAATCTTTGGTACGCGCTATGCCCGCGACGACGAAGGCAACTTGCTCATCGACCAAGCTTTAGGTACTCCGATTGTAGACGTAGGCAAGTACCCGGTAGGCGACCCGAACCCCGATTTCTTATTAGGTTGGAACAACACGTTTAGCTACAAAGGCTTCTCGTTGAACATGCTCATCGATTGGCGCCAAGGCGGCGATATGTTCTCAATCACGGCAGCCTCCTTGAAGCTTCGCGGGCAGTTAGCTTACTCGGTAGACCGCGAACAACTACGCGTAGTTCCCGGCGTATATGGCGACCGCCAAACGCGTCAGCCTATTTTGGATGAAAACGGACAAACCATCCAAAACACCACGGCAATCACCTCCTTCGACTGGTACTTCTCGGATGGCTTTGCTGCCTACGGTGCCGACGAAGTGAACGTATACGATGCTACCTCGATCCGCTTGCGCGAGTTGGGCTTAACCTATCAATTCCCTAAGTCGATCTTAGATAAAACGCCGTTTGGTTCAGCACGCATCACTTTCTCAGGAAGAAACTTGTGGTACAATGCCCCTAACTTCCCGGAAGACCTCAACTTTGACCCCGAAGTGCTTGGATCTAACCCAAGCAGCAACGTTCAAGGGTTCGATTTGGGTACCACTCCTACCACACGCCGATTTGGTGTGAACTTATCTGTTACTTTCTAACCATTTTTTAGAACAGAGCATTATGAAAACAAACCACAATAGAATACTCAAAGTATTACTCACCGTGCCTTTGCTATTGCTTGGCTTTAGTTGTGAGTACAATTTGGACATCAACGAAGACCCCAATAACCCCACCGAGGCGCAGCTTGAGCTACTCATGCCCTCTATCCAAGTCAATTGGGCGTATCGATACCAGGGCATCCACGACATTGCCCAAGGGATTATGGGGTTAACCTCCAACTCGGATCTGCTCGACTACGACGAGGTAACCTTCAACTTTACATGGAACAACATCTTTGAAAATGCTATCAAAGATTTGGACGAATACCTCAAGGTGGCGAGCCAAACCAACGAAAACGGCGACCCTTTGCTACCCCACAGCTTGGGAGCCGGTCAGGTGATGAAGGCGTTCATCTTCTCTACAATGGTAGACCTGTGGGGCGATGTGCCCTACAGCCAAGCCGGAGGAGGGAACGCCGGCGAGCCGATCTTCTCGCCTGCCTTTGATAGCCAGGTGGAAATCTACACCGATTGCCTCCGCCTACTCGACGAAGCCATCGTTAACCTTGGCCGCGATGGGGTGGCCATCGGTGGCGACTTCCTCTACGGAGGAAGCGCACGAAGCTGGCTGAGAGCTGCTAAATCCATGAAGTTGCGCTTACTCATTCAGGCTAGAAGAGCACCAGGATTTAGCTATGGAAGTGGCATTGCCAACGAAGTGGCCGCACTGATGCAAGAAGATGACTTGATTAACAGCCCATCGCAGGATATGGAGTTTGAATACACTACCAACCTTGCCTTAGGCCAACGACACCCTTGGATGGGTGCCGTGTACGGAGGCGATAATGCGTTCTCCTACATTATGCACCAATTCATGTTCGAAATGCTCATCAACAAAGATCCGCGCTTACCCTACTACTTCAAGCGTCAGACTTCTTCGGTACTCGACCAAGAAGACGACACTCAACGAAACACCACCCCTTGCTCGCAAAACTCGTTCTGCCGCTACGGCTACTTAGTGCTGAGCGATCGCCGCCTGAACGAACTTGCCGAAGCCGGCGTGATTTCCAACCCGCCAACCTCTGCGGATATCTCCTACATTGCAGGCTTCTTTGGAAGAGACAAAGGAGACCCTTCCGGTATTCCCTTAGACGGTGCCTTGCGTACCGCTCCCGGCGTATATCCTATGGGCGGGCAGTACGATGGGGGCGCACCGCGTAAAATCAATGCTTCCGACGGGGTAGGTTTGGGTGCCGGCATCACGCCATTCATCACCTCTACCATGGTGAAGCTCTACAAAATCGAAGCAATTTTAGAACTGGGGGCTCCCGGCGATGCGCGTGCGTTGTACGAAGCATTCATCCGCGAGTCGATGGCCAAAGTAGAAAACTTTAGCTTGGGTTCTGCCGGCAGTGGTGCGGTGCCTATGGTACAAGCCGAAATTGACGAGTACGTAACCGCTGCCCTTGCCCGTTGGGATGGTGCCAGCAACAAACTTTCTGTTGCTTGGAAACAAGCCTGGTTTGCTTACTTCGGCGCAGGAATGGAACTCTACAACGGATTCCGCCGCACCGGGTATCCTAACGATGTTCAAGTGCCTACCTTCCGAGAGGCTTCGCCCGGACAGCGAAACTTCCCAATCCGTTGGCCTTACACCATCGACGAGCTGAACTTGAACAACAACTTGAACCAAGTAATCCCGTCTGACGGTACCGAAGGCATCTTCTGGGATGTAATTCTGTACAAATACCCTATCTAATTAAAACTAAGAAAACCTATGAGAACTAATAAGTTATATATCGCCCTTGCTGCGTTCGTATTCTTGCTCCCGTTTTCGTGTCAAGATGATGACTTGATCCCCGAACCGGACTTTGAAACGGCTGTACATGGTTTTGCACAGCTTTCGCAAGGCTCGGCGGCCAACTTCAAATTTGGCGATCCGAGCGTAAACCTTAGTGTAGACCTACAATGGATTTCCATCGATAGTGAAAACACGGTCAACAAAATCGAAATATACGTCTTCTTCAACGAGTCATACGTCGATTTGGAAGGAAACCCAACCACCGCTCGCCACGGGGGAACCAACGGTAAGTTGTTGCTTTCTTTAGAAGGAAGTGAAGTGCCCGGTAACCGAACAAACACCACCTTCTCGCTTACCCAAGATGCCATCTACGAGTTGTACAAAGATGCGCGCTTCGATTACGGAAACGGAGAAGTACCCGTGTGGGGAAACCCCGATAAGCCGCGCCGTAACGATTCTAACTTTAAGTTTATCGATGGCGATAGCTTCAGCATCCGATGGATCCTATACACTGCCGATGGCCGGAAGTTCGACACTTGGAACGACTCGGTTTGCCTCGAGTTCCCCGGTGCTAATTGTAGCTTGGCGTGGGGGATCATCTGTGAGTCGGACATCGGAGGAAGCTACACCATGGTCTCTAACGGAACCGAGTACTACGGAAGTGCATTCTCTTACACATTTACCGAAACCTTTGAGCCTACCGGTGTGGAAGGAAAATACCGAATCAAAGATCTCAGCGGAGGAATGGAACCTAACATTTGGGGTAACCCCGATGTAGAAGCCGTGGTGATTGACGAGTGTGGTGCCATCAAACTCGATCTCACGCAGTTTAGCTATCTGTACGGATACTCCATCCTCGATGGATCCAACATCAACCCGGAAACCGGAGTGATTACCATCATTTGGGAAAATATCTACGGCGAAAACGGTGTCAACGTATATACCCCTAACTAAACCGACTCCTGAAACTGAAAAGGTCTCCCTTTAGGAGACCTTTTTTTTTGTACTTATTTCAACTTTCAAAGAAGGCGTTCAATCCTTATAGATAAGAAGCGCTAATAAATTCCCTCTGTATCTTTATGAAAATTGCTCTTATACTTTTACCTTTAAAGAGTACTATGGATATAAACTTTTACTATAGTTTTCATTCCATATTTTCAACATCAAGCAACTTAAAGTAGCATAAGAGTATGATTTTATTTTTTGTTTACTTAGCGGTTGGGCTAATTGCCTTTTTCTTATTCCTGTATTTTGTGCCAGTAAACCTTTGGATTACAGCCATATTTTCGGGGGTGAAGGTAGGTTTGTTCGACTTGGTATTTATGCGGGTTCGTAGAGTACAGCCTCGCATTATTGTAGAATCTTTGATTACTTCGACGAAAGCAGGATTGAACCTTTCTGTAGCAGACTTAGAAACGCACTATTTAGCAGGAGGGCACGTGCCTTCAGTAATTAAAGCCCTGATTTCTGCGGATAAGGCCAATATAGAGCTTTCTTTTAAGCAAGCAGCGGCTATTGATTTAGCAGGACGTGATGTGTTTGAGGCAGTTCAAATTTCTGTAAATCCTCAAGTAATTAAAACGCCTACGGTCTCCGCAGTTGCTCAAGATGGAATTCAGTTGAAAGCAGAAGCGCGGGTTACCGTTCGGGCAAACATCGCTCAGTTAGTCGGGGGTTCTGGAGAAGAAACAATTCTTGCCCGAGTAGGAGAAGGTATTGTAACTTCAATTGGTTCTTCGCAGTCGCATAAAGATGTACTGGAAAATCCTGATCGTATTTCTAAATTGGTATTAGAAAAGGGGCTTGATTCAGGAACTGCCTTTGAGATTTTATCGATTGATATTGCAGATATTGATGTTGGTTCAAATATTGGAGCAACGCTTCAAATCGATCAAGCAAATGCTGATTTAAAGGTTGCCGAAGCAAAGGCTGAAGAACGCAGAGCAATGGCGGTAGCAGTAGAACAAGAAATGAAAGCGAAGGCACAAGCCGCAAAAGCGAAGTTTATTGAAGCTGAAGCCGAAGTGCCTTTGGCAATTTCAGAAGCATTCCGTACCGGCCGATTGGGGATTATGGACTACTACCAGCTAAAAAATGTACAAGCGGACACTAGCATGAGAGAGTCTATTGCTGATGCCAGTAGAGATGAAAGAGTAAGTGGCAAGGTTACTTCCGACGATGATGACGAATAATCACCTATTACGATAACAAAAGAATCAAAGAGGCTATCTTATAATAGCCTCTTTTTTTTAAGCGATTTTCCCATCTTGAATAGTAAGAGTACGATCTGCCATTTGAGCAAGTTCTTCATTATGAGTTACAATGATGAATGTTTGCTTAAACTTATCGCGAAGATGAAAAAAAAGCTTGTGAAGCTCCTTAGCAGTAGTAGAATCGAGGTTACCGCTGGGTTCATCTGCAAATACGATTGCAGGTTGGTTGATTAATGCCCGTGCAACGGCTACGCGTTGTTGCTCTCCTCCGGATAGTTCCGAAGGTTTGTGGTGATAGCGTTTTGAAAGTCCAAGCAAATCGAGTAATTCTTTGGCCTTATCTTGAGCCACAGACAAAGAACTTCCTCCTAGCATTGCAGGTAGTGCAGCATTTTCTAGAGCAGAAAACTCGGGTAATAAGTTGTGGAATTGGAATACAAAACCAATGTGTTGATTACGAAATTGAGCGAGTTTATCGGGTGTTAGCTGATGAATTGCTGTATTTTGCACAAATATTTCCCCTGCTTGAGGTTTATCGAGTGTCCCCAATATTTGAAGTAACGTACTTTTGCCCGAACCCGAAGCCCCTACAATCGAAAGGATTTCGCCTTCTTGTGTTTGCAGCGTAATCCCTTGAAGCACTTGTAAACTACCATACGATTTATGGATATCCTTCGCCTGTAAAACCATAACTCAAAATTGAAAACCTGCTACAAAAACATCATCTATTTGTTCTTCATCCCCTTTCCACCGCAGAAATTCATCTTTCAGAATATCCATTTGCGTTTTCATGTCATATTCGTTTACACGCACAAGGAGTTTACGGAAGTTACTAAACTTATATTTTTTCCCAGCACCATTAAATTGATTTTGGAACCCATCAGAAAATAAATAAATAGTTGAGCCTTCTTGTATGGAAAGAGTATGCTGTTTGAAATTCGCTTCAATTCCATTGTAGTGAATACCAACACTAAAAAACTCTCCTTTGATGGTTTCGAGCTCTCCTTTAGGGCTTACTAAAATGATAGGGCGGCGAGCACCGGCAAATACCATTTCTCGGGTTTCATGGTGGATACGGCACATAGCAATGTCCATCCCATCGTTTAAATCGGTGTTCCCCTCCACATGCAGTGCCGAGATGACCCGAGTATTTAAACGATTCAGTAAGGTAGCAGGTTCATCGTCTTCGCAGTGCTCAATTACATGGTTGAGGGAGTCGTATCCGATGATGGACATAAACGCTGCAGGGACTCCATTGCCGGTACAATCCACCATAGCTACATACGTATAGTCGCCTCGCTTTTTGAGCCATATGAAATCGCCTGCTACAATTTTTTTATTCAGGCTTAATATAAACGAGTTAGGGAAGAACTCTTTAAACTCTTTTTTGTAAGAAAGAATAGCACTCTGAATACGCCCGGCATAGGTAAGGCTATTCACCATTTCTTCACTAGCGCGTTTTAGCTCTTTATTTTTTTCTTCGATTTCAAATACGGCAGCTTCCAGTTTATCACTTTGTGCTTCAATTTCAGCTTTTTGAGTTTCGATTTCCATGGTGCGCTCCTTTACTTTTTGTTGCAGTAAATACTGCGATTTTTCCAACTGCTTCAGGCGAACTCGGAAGAAAAAATACAGCAACGCTCCTGATGCCAACAGCATGAGAACAATGAAAGAACGAGTTTGGTAGAAGGGCTTTGTAATTTCAAAAGTAAAGGAAGTGGGGATATCGTTGCACACGCCGCCTGCATTACAAGCTTTTACTTTAAATGTGTAGTTTCCCGGGGGGATGTTGGTATAAATCGCCTCTGAACGTTTACTAGGAGGAGTCCAGGTTTGGTCTAACCCTTCGAGTTGCCACTGATACGTTACTTCAGAAGGCAGATTCATACTCACACCTACAAATTTGAACTGCAAATGATTTTTATGATTAGGAAGTACTAAGTTATGGGGCATACCTGTCCATCGATCGACACTATCAGTGTAATCGGTCCAAGGCGTAGTTTCAAAAAACAGATGTAGCCCCTCAAAATAGACGTTAGGGGGTTGGGCAGTAAATACCTTTTCGTTGGGGTTTACCTCTACAATCCCTTCGATAGTACCAATCCATAAATTGCCATCAGGACTTTTACAAATGGCATTTGGATATACCTCTAACGGTGAAAAGCCCTCGCGCTCAAAATAGTTAACTACTTTCACGTAGTCGTTTTGTAAGACCTTAATACGGCTCAAACCGCGGTCAGTACCTGTCCATAGATCACCAAATTCATCGGCTATGATAGAATAAACGTTGCTTGAGGCAATGGGTAGGTCGTCGAAGGTTACAACGTCGCGTTCTAGGTTTCCTTCAGGTACTTTCATGATGCCGTTCCCTGAGGTACCTAGCCACAAATTACCTCGTGTGTCGTATAACATTGTATTGATTACACCATTTGGAAACCCTTTCCGTTTGCCAAATTGCTCAAGCTTTCCTTTACGATAGCGGAATACCCCCCCACCATTGGTGCCAATCAGCAAATTACCATTGGGGTCTTCTTGTAATGCTGTAACGATAAACCCTTTGAGCAAACGTTTAGGAAGATGTGTGAACAGTTTCCCTTCTTTATATTGGCAAATACCGTTAGTGCCTGCAAAAAACACTTCTTGCGAGCGAGTTACAAGGCCACACGTAAATTTTTCTCCTTCTTGGAGGTCATCTTCTCGAAACACAAACTCAAAGGAATCACCATTGTAGCGATGTACGCTAGCCGAAGTGCCAAAATACACATTGCCTTGGGCATCGGCTACAATGGGAACACGTTGCTCAGAAAGTAGGAAAGGCAAGTTTTCAGGCACAATTACTTCGCTATTTTTAATGTAGCCTACACCATTTTCGGTGCTAATCCATATGGTACTATCGGGGGTAGCTGCGCAACTATATACGCGTTCACCAATAAGCCCATGATCGGCATCGTAGAGGGCGAACACATCGTTATTCCAACGGAAAATACCTTCGGCGGTAGCAAAGAAAAGCCCTCCTTCGTTATCGGGTTGTATAGCGAATACCTCTTCGGTGAGCCCATTGTTGGTACTCACTTGCACTATATTTTCTCGGTTGTATAGCCAAGCGCCGCGCATGGTTGCAAACCATAACCTGCCTTTGGCATCTTCGGCGATATGATGCACGGGTAAAGGTGCAAGAAAAGCAAAGTGAGCAGCCGTTCCGAACTGTTTCCCTCGAAGTATGTTGACTCCAAGGGCTGTTCCTACTAAAATATCGCCATCTGAAGTTTCCAGAAAGCTGAAGGTTTCGTTAGTGTTGAGTCCTTTTTCTAAATCGAAATGTTGCCACTCTCCATCGTAAAGAAATACACCAGCTTTCTGTGTGGCAATCCAAACACGATTTTGGCTGTCGGCATAAAGTGCATTAGCAATCCGAGTATTTAAAGAAGGGAAATATATGTACTCTAATTCGCCCGAAGGACTCATTTTACCCAATCCTTTCCCTTTTTGAAAAAACCAAATATTATCGAGAGAATCAACGGTAATGGCAGAAATCAGCGTACGGTTGTTTTCACTAGTTAGATAGTTGGTAAAAAACTCTCCATCGAACCGGCTAATTCCATTTCCTGTGGCAATCCAGATAAATTGTTGGGCATCTTGCACCATGCCATAGATAAAATTATCAGCAAGTCCATTACGTGTAGAGTAGTTTATGAATTTCTGCCCGTCGAATCGGCTTAGCCCTCCTTGGCGAGTACCTGCCCAGATATTGCCTCGGAAGTCTTTGAGTAACACACGGTTTTCGTTTTGAGCGAGTCCTTCTTTGCTGGTATAGTGCGTAATGCTATAGCGCTGTGCCAATAAAGGCACACTTCCTAGCAAAATAAGAACTACAATATAAACTCGATAGAGCAACATATTCAAAGAGGTAAATCAGAGCGTTATCTATCCGATTTCAGAAATGAGCATAATACCTTAACATTTCTCTAATTTTCCTGAAAAAGGATAATTCAAAGGTACTTTTTTCTTAGCACGAACTCTAATTTACAGAGCGAATTGGAATTACCCGTACGGTTTTGCACGATTTGAGAATTTACTCAATGCGATTACTCTGATTTTTAACGACTTAGCAAAACGAGTTTTGTTTATAGCTCCCTATTTTGAGTCTCCCGATTTCGAAAAATCTAACAGATATTTTTTAAGTATTATCCTCTCTAATGGAAAGAATGCCTTGCCGTGTTCGGTTTACGTGGAGTTGGGTAACATCGGGGCGAGCATAATGCCCTGAAACATCAAAGTTTTGCCTAGCTTCAAGCACTTGGTGTAGGTGGATGGTGGCGGTAATCACCCCTTCGGTATGTACAGTAGGAGGTACGAGCCATGTGCCATCGGGAGCGGCAATGCAAGAACCTCCATCGGCAAGTACTTCTGGAGCATTTGCCAGAATGCTTTCCAAATGTGGCGTGTCCGCAGGGAAGTCGGTGCGGCGCATCAATCCCGATACAGAAACCACAAAAGAACGCCCTTCTTTCGCCAGAAAACGGGTAATATCATGGGTATTACGTTCCGAACCGGGCCACACGGCAATGTGTACATTTTCGCCTAATCCATAAAGTACAGCGCGGGGGAGGGGCATCCAGTTTTCCCAGCAATTTAACCCTCCGAGCGAAAAGCCTTTATACCGATGCACCTGCAAGCCATTGCCATCGCCGGGAGCCCAAGTTAATCGTTCTTCGTAAGTAGGTTGAAGTTTACGATGCACAGAGCGAATATATCCTTCGGCATCGATAAAAACGAGGGAGCAATAAAGGCTATGCCCTCCACGGTCGGTAGCACGCTCTACAATGCCCAAATACATAGCCATGGCATGGGTTTTTGCTAGAGAACAAAACGGGGTGAGGTCTCCGGCTTCAAGTTGAACGCCTTGGCTGAGGTAATGCGCATGAATGGCTTTTTGGAGAGGGTCTTCAAACGCAGCTCCATGCGTAAGCGTAAGCCAAAACGGATAACCGGGGAGCAAGGCTTCGCCGAACACAAGAAGCTCACACTGCTGGGCAGCAGCTTGGCGGGCAGTTTCCAACATTTTTTCAATCGTTGCCTTTTTGTTGAGCCAAATTGGGGCAATTTGTGCCATACCAATGCGAAGGGTTGTGTGCATGTTAGAGTGAGTTATGGGGTGAGGGAGGGAACCGAAACCGAAGATAATTAATGGTGAAACCTTGTTGGAAGAAAAGACGCTCGTACCGTGTAACAATGCCATAATGTTCTTGGTGTAACGGCGATTTGTACAGGTCGCGTGTGAGTGCTTCTGGCGCAATTTGCATACTCTCTAGCACTTCGAGGGTATAGTCAAAAAGCCCTGGGTTATCGGTTTTAAAATGCATCAGCCCGTTAGGAGCCATAATCGTCCGGTAAATTTCCATAAAACGTGGATGGGTGAGCCTCCGTTTTACATCTTTTTTCCGAGGGCGTGGGTCGGGGAAGGTAAGCCAAATTTCACTCACCTCGTTTTCGGCAAAAAAATCTTCTAAATGGTGGATTTGCGTACGTAGAAAACCAACATTGGTGTGGCCTTCGGTTTCTGCAACATTGCTGCCGTACCACAACCGATCGCCTTTGATATCGACCCCGATGAAGTTCTTTTCGGGGAAATGTGGAGCAAGACCTGTGGTGTACTCTCCTCTTCCACAGGCAAGTTCTAACACAATAGGATGATAATTCTCAAAAAAATCAGTATGCCATTTCCCTTTGCAAGCCTCAAAAAAAGGTTTCCCCGGCTCTACTACAAACCGGCTTTCTTTATTGGCAGCAAACTTTCGCAGCTTATGCCTCGCCATAGTTTTTTAGTTCAATGTTGAAAAATCGCTGCAAAACTACATATAAATGTAAAGGGTAGGCACGTATGCTGAAAGAACGCTTAAACGGCAGAAAGACTATTTTTAATAGGGGTATCGTTTACATACTTGGTAAAAAGTTCTTACTTTTAAGTAAAGATAAAAACCATAATGCTGAAACTACGCCATTTACAGGGAAGTCATGGATGCAATTCGGCATCATGAAAAATTGCACCACAAGGGTAAAATCCCTTCCAGCACTAACTCATTTTATTCAGTATTAAAGGAGAAATTAACATGAAAAAACGCGACATTTTTGCCCAGATTGCTACTGGGGGTTTTGCTGCTCTAGGTTTATTTATCTGCATGATTTCCGTAGTGGAAGGCGATATGGAACCCTTTGCCGCAGGAAGTTTTATGATTGGCACCGGAGGGTTATCAAACTTTTGGTTTCGCAAGCGGGCTAAAAAACGTATACAATTGGAACGCGAACAGGATATTATGCGCATGTTTATGCAATCAGGAGATCAGTTCTCGCTGGCAGAAGTAGCCGTAGCCTTGAATATCTCGGTGGACGACACCCGAAAAATAATGGAAGAACTTCAAGAAAAAGGCGTATTTGAAATTACAGCTACCGAACATGGCGCCCTTGTCTATTCCATTCCAGCATATCACAGTGCCTATCTTAAAAATCCGCAAATGCCCCAAAATGGAGGCTGGTAACCCAAACCAACTCCCTAAATTTGTTGCGATATGAAAAAACTATGGATTCCGATGATAGCCTTCGCAGGCATTGTAGCATTTATGGTAGTATACCAAAAGTACGATGCCGCACAGCAAGCTCTGAAACTCGATGCAGAGCGTGCCGCACAGCTTAAAAAACTGGAGGCCGCTGAGCCATTTACGTGGCAAATCCCCGAAGAAAATACGACTTCTCCGCAATGGAAAGAAAGATTTGTGGCGTTAGAAGCCCTCCAAGCCGGTCAAACTTGGTGGATACACAAACATTGGAAAGCCCTCGCCTACGAACATACAACCAAGCCGCAAACACAGCTCGCTACCCGTGTAGATAGTGCAGGGAATTTAACCTTACTAAGCTTTTTTGAGGGAAGCTATCCTTTGGAGCATACCCACGTTCGGGTAAAAATTGGCAGCCAAGTATATGATAGCACCTTTGTACCGGCTCATGCTGAAATGCCGCTAGGCCGCTACGATAAAAAAACTACCTTCCGAGAGGAACGCAGCTTTTCGTCTCCAAGCGACATCACCATTTTGAAAGCAATTGCCCAAAATGCCAGCGCATCGGTCTCTGTGCAGCTAGTAGGCAGTCGGTCGGTAGCAACCTTCACCCTTTCCGATACCGATAAGGCAGCAATTAGAGAAAGCGTATGGCTTGCCGAGCAACTCAAAGGCTAGCTTTTAGCCTCTAAACGTTCTTGTACGGCATGAGCAATTTTCTCAAAATCGTTGGGGTTTTGTACAAAATCGTAGTGGCGCATGTCGATGCGGAGTACCTGCCCGTGGGCATAATTTTCAGCCCAATTCTGATAAAGTACATTTAAATTTTCGAGGTAATCGATAGGGATTTTCTCCTCGAAATCGCGGCCTCGATGGCGAATATTCCGAAGCAGGCGGTCTAAGTCGGCTTCTAAATAAATCAGTAATTCAGGAGGTTGTACGTAGTCGAGCATCGACTCGAAAAGTGCTAGATAGTTTTCAAAATCGCGGCGGTGCATCATTTCAGAGTCTACCAAGTTTTGTGCAAATATGTAGGCATCTTCATAAATGGATCGGTCTTGAATGACTACGGAATCGCTCTTTGAAATTTGCCGCACTTGGTTGAACCGACTGTTCAAAAAATACACCTGTAAATGGAACGACCATCGCTCCATATTTTCATAGAAATCGCGGAGGTAGGGGTTATCGCTTACGCTTTCAAATTTGGGAGTCCAATCGAATTTTTTAGCTAGTAAGCTCGTAAGTGTGGTTTTCCCTGATCCGATGTTGCCTGCTACTGCTATATACACAATGGATTGTATCGGTTAGTGATAAAGAACAAAGGTAGGTATTTCCCCTTGTATTGTAGAAGTAGCAAACCACTAGGTAGGCATCGGTTTGCGAATCGGGCGAAGCCTCTGTAATTTATCAGAAACCTTTACTTTTGGTAGATACATTCAACACTTACGTTTGGCTTTTACGGTTATGCATAGCACCTTCGATTTATCCTCCATCGTCGCCGAAAAAATTGGAAAAAAGAACTATTTCCGCGAAGAGTTTCCCAAGCGGCAAATCTACTTGAACCACAGCATATCGCATCCGCACCCTCGTTTCATGGTAGATCGGTGGGTAAATTCTCCTTATAAAATAGCCTCTTGTTTTTTAATTGCAGGCAAACCTTACCCCAACGAAGAACACTACGAAGACGGACAAGTACACCAATGTTTCCATTCAAAATTTTGGGCATTGCATTTAGGGGTGCACGCAAAAACGAACAAAGTAGCTGAAGTATTTAAACGAAAAGAACACACACGAACCTTAGAAAAACATTCCATCAGCGTGATGCTTTGCAATGCCGGTGCATTAAGTTGGGAAAACGGACGGTTTTATGCACCTTTTCGGAAGGTAATTCCTGAAGAGCAGGTAATTGAATACCCCGATCCTTTCCGGGGTAACCGATTTTACCACCGTTATACCGATGCGCAAATCGCTTCGCTAGGGCAGTTACTCCTCTACTTAGGCGAGCAGTACGACATTCCTTTGCAGTACCATTCCGAAATTTGGGAAGTCAGCGCCCCGGCTTTGCAAGGTGCCCCGGGTCTGTACACACGCTGTAGCGTACGTACCGATGTAAACGGCTGCCATCCACAACCCGAGCTTATCGAAATGTTGGCAAATCTTACCGAAAATACCTTATAGAATGATGCCCACTGTTTACTATTTATATATAGCCACCATTTTATTTGCCATCGGAATTGCCATTGTGCTCACGCGTAAGCACATAATTATGCTGCTGATGGGTATCGAACTAATGCTGAATGCAACCAACCTGAACCTAGTGGCATTTAGCCGAAACGATGCTGCCCTACATGGGCAAGTGTTCACCGTGTTTGTAATGATTGTTGCCGCCGCAGAAGCGGCTGTAGGCTTGGCAATTTTATGGAAGGTATACCAGCACTATGCGACTAGCGAACCTCAAAAGCTTAATAAACTCTCAGAATGATGGAATCTACCCCTACGTACCAATGTCCAAATTGTGGACATATGCTAATGGCTTCGGAACGCTACTGCAGCCAATGTGGACAAAAAAAGGATATTAAGGAAATAACTATTCGCGATTTAATCGCAGAACTCATTGATTCGTTCAATTTTGAACGAGGGTTTCTGCATACGTTTAAAGAGCTAAGCTACCGACCGGGGCACGCCATTCGAGAGTACATCGGTGGAAAACGCAAAGGCAATATGAACCCGATGAAATACTTACTGTTGGTAAGTGCAATAGCGGCTCTGGTAAATGTATTTATCCCTTTCGAAGAATACATACAATTTGAAATAGGGGCAGGAGAAGATGCCGAAAAAGCAGAGAAAGTTAAGCAAGCTTTTTTTGAATTGTTTTTAAAAATAACGAACCAGTATTTTTCAGCGCTGATGGTCATCGGCGTTCCCTTCTCGGCACTGCTCACAAAACTGTTCTTTTTTAAGCACCGTGTGAACTATGCAAAGCATATGGTACTCAATGCTTACCAATCTGCACATATCTTGTGGGGATATATTTTTATAATGGCGATTATTCTAGTAACAGATAAGTCTTTTATAGATTCGGCAAACATCGTTTACATGGTGCTATTTCTTTTGTATTCTATCTTCGTTTTTATACAATTTTTTCAACCAAAATATAGAATATGGGCAGTAATTAAGACGATCTTCTTCGTCCTTTTTTATCTTATTTTAGTGTCTTTAGTACTCGGTATTTCCGTAGGTCTTTACATAAGCGCTCAGGAGGGGTTACTATGACAGCCTACACCTCAACAAACCGTTTATACTGTACGTAGCTGTGGAGTCGTTCCTGTTCAATACTACCCCTTCACCCCTACAATCGTTGGAGCACCACCCCATTTGCCAAAAGTATGGTGTGCGTTTAATGCTCAAGCGCGACGATTTGCTGCACCCAACGGTTTCGGGAAACAAATGGCGCAAATTGAAATACAATTTGCAAGCGGCTCAACTAAAAGGGCTTAACACCTTACTTACTTTTGGGGGGGCATACTCTAACCATATTTATGCCACTGCCGCCGCAGGGAAGTTAATGGGCTTCCGCACCATAGGCATTATTCGAGGCGAAGAACATTTGCCGCTCAATGCTACCTTGCAATTTGCTCGTTCGCAAGGGATGGAACTGCACTATATGGATCGGGCAACGTATCGGCACAAAAGCACCACACCCATTGTAGAGCAACTAAAGGCAACGTTTGGGAAGCTGTATATCATTCCCGAAGGAGGCAGTAATATCCATGCATTGCCAGGCTGCGCAGAGTTGGTTGAAGAAATCCATCAGCCTTTTGATGTGTTTTGTTGTGCTTGCGGCACCGGAGGAACTCTTGCTGGTGTATTGACTGCACTACCCGAAAATGTAAGCGCCTATGGCTTTTCAGCGTTGAAGGGAGGAGCTTTCTTAGCCGATGAAATCCGTAGCTTGTTGCAAGATGCGCATGCGCGTGCTAGGGTAGCATTTCAAATAGTAACGGATTATCATTTTGGCGGATATGCTAAAATGCAACCTTCGTTACTATCGTTCATAGAAAATTTTTCAGCAGAATACCATGTTCCGCTAGAACCGGTTTACACGGGAAAAATGCTGTATGGTATCTTTGATATGATACAGAAAGGGACATTCCCGAGGGGAACTAGCATCGTAGCCTTGCACAGCGGCGGGTTGCAGGTAAACCAAAGCGGAACGTACCGTAGGTAAAAACAAAGGCTCAATTTTCAGAGTAATACGTTAGGTAATTAGCCATACTCGTGTACGAAGCTAACAAGTTTTCTTTCGTCCGCATCGATTTTAATTGGGAAAGATATTGGTCAATCAGGCGAATAAAGTTAGGGCTATGGATTAGCTTGGCCGCCACCAATCCTTTAAAACAACGGTGAGTTTGGTTGTACAAATATTTACAGGGTCGGCGTGGCTTGCGGTTGAGCAAAACATCTACATTTTTCAGAGTGCTAAACTCATGGGTAAAACTCAGACCTTCTCGGTTTACAAACTCTTTGATTTGCGCAGCGATTGCATTTAAGTCTTCGGCGTGTTGTATGCGGTATCGGAAATACTTGTTGTCGTTAAACTTCCCTATTGAAATGATTAGGGTATTGGCTTCTTGCTGAAAAGCGGGAAGGGTATCCAAGAATTGTTGTGCAATGTGTTCGATGGCATCGAGCCTAACGCCAAAGTTCACCTCTAAGAAAAAATCTTCAGAAGATTGGGAAAGCGAAAAAATAAAGTTCTGAAAACCACTTTCAGTAGTTTTGCGGTATTGTTTCAGAGCAGGCTTTAGCTCAAAACCTCTATCGTAGAAAAAGGGCGTAAGGTGAGTGTACAATTCTGACTCGACTTCTTTAATTGTTTTCATCATTGCTTAAATTCTTACAGTAAGGAATAAAGCACGCTACTTATCTAGGTATTGTAACACAATGGATTCATAAACGCACAAGGGATTTTTTTAGAAAGAAAAAAACGGCTTTGTACTTAGAACTACCTTTGTTTGGGTTTGTTTACAATGGGTAGATTGCCTCTAGCGTTTTCTGTGGAAAAGGAACAGCTACAAATAAAGGAGGGTTGCCATCGCGCTTGAGTGCAGCTACAATACGGAAAGGGCTGTTCGCATACATTTCTTTAATCTGCATGATATTATCAGCCTCTACAAACCGAATTTTCTCTGTAGCTATTTTTTCAGCATCTATCATGTGCTGAAGCACAGCCTGTTCGATGGTTTGTTGTACAATGCATTCTACCGTAAGCGGGATAGTGTAAAAAAAACGGGCACCAAACCCACAAAAATCGTCATGATACGAAGTGAGTACCGCACTCGCATAGTTTAGCATTCCTACTAACGAGCTATAGTTATTAGGAGCAATCGTGCCCTGAGCCACATATCGCCGGGCTTGCAAGGCTTTTAAAGAAATATAACGGCTCATACGGGCGGCAATCCGTTTACCAGCTACGGTAGGGCTTACGGCTGCCATCACATGGCTAGAAGTTTTTAACGAATCTGCATAACTTACTTCTAAAAAGCACCCAACAATGGTTTGGTGGGCGTCGCACACTACTACGCTGTTGCCATATGTAGTAAGATGGTACATCCAATAAGGCGTATAGCGCCCTGGGGCATCGAAGCGGCTATCGCGAAATGTTACAATTTCTTCCGCATCGTGGCGAGTAGCCATTCGGATTTGCAACCCATCGGTACGAAAATCCTTTTCTAAATTAGTTAAAGCTGCTTGAATGGTTTGAGCAGAGGTGGCTATAGCAATCCGTTGCCCTTCGAAGAGGTACGAGGATTTCCGTAACGTATCGACCATCGATGCAACAAAAGTGGGACGAGTTGGCATAAGAATCGGCTGGTTGAGTTCTGTAAAAAGGTAATATAACGCAAATGAAGAATCGATATTCAAAATCGGAAAATCCCGCTAAATTGCATATAATACACCAATACATTATATAAAAACTATCCGTTCGTTGTTATTTACTTTGCTCACTTTCGCATGATTATCCAAACGGCTCATTTACCTACAGTTGCATTGGCGGCACTCTTACTTTTCGCCGGATTTCGGTTGTATTACATGGCTTGTCGCCTGTTTTTACAATCGGAACGTTGGTACTATACGAGCAAGCAAGTAGGCCCCGTGATGGAAGGGGTTGGGTGGTTTTTGTTTGCTTTATGGTCGGTAGCATATTTGTTTACAAACCCAACCGTAGCACATATAGCAATCCTGTTGCTCTGGGGAGCGGCGTTTTTAGGTGTAGTGTGGTTTGTCGTGCGCGATTTTATGGCGGGTGTTTTTTTGCGAATTGAAGGAGGCTTTGCACTCAATGAGCGAGTGAAAGTGCAAGGTGTAAAAGGAATTGTTACGCATGTGGGGTATCTGGGCGTGGAGCTCGAAACCGACGAAGGGCAAACCGTTCGCATACCCTACACCAAAATACAAAATACGGTACGTTTTAAAGATAACCCTGCCAAGCGCATTAAAGCACATCAGTTTGAATTGATGTTGCCGAAGATTGCCCCCGTAGATGCTCTTATTGAACGGCAACGCTTGCTACTGCACACTACGCCGTGGTCGTCGGTAACTAAAAGCCCACAGATTAAATATTTGCGGGAGTCGGCGAGTGCCTATCATTTTAATATTGTAATTTATACCCTACAGGTTTCGTACTTTCAGAAAGTGAAAGCACACCTACTGCTGCACAATAAAGGTGCACAAATTTTGGAAACCGCCACTTCTGCAGAGCCTACGTTAAAACAAGATTAGTCTTCGATGGCATCTTCAAGCGAATCGCGGTATTGAATATCGAGCTGATCGATGATATTCTCAGGGTTTTCTTGTAAGATTTTTGCCCGCCCTGCCAATACAGCTTCTTTAAACCACAAATCGTTAGGAGGCAACATTTTTCGATGGGTTTTCATGCCTTTATGGAACATCTCTTCTTTCCAAGTAAGGAAATACCATTCCATGGAAGGTTGGTGAAACGTTTGGAGCTTACGTTTATCAAAAATGAACTTTTGGATAGCATGCTGTTGGATAAACTCTCCAAGTTTGCCAAAAAATTTGCGGAATTTATCAATCGGGACATAATCTTCAGTCAGTTCACCAATGATGATTCCTTTATCCTTCAGTAAAAATATTTTACCATATTTTTTTTCATAAACTAATTCATATGGTTCGTTTAATTGTGTGAGTTCTTCCTGTATCGACATTGTTAGTATCTAATTTTTATGAGTAGTAGTTTATTATGTATAATCACCTAAACATAGGGGCAATTCAATTACTTAGCTAGTACCTACTTAATGCAATAAAATAACAAGTTAGTCTATGAACTGTTTACAGAATCTTAATGCTTGTGAAGTAATAAACTTAAAATGAATTTTAGGAGAAAGCAGTTCTTGTAAACCCTTAGAAAGTCGGCTAATCAAAGGATGTCCAGCTCATAAATTTGGGTATAAATTGAAAAATGAAAGAATTACTGGGCGTCGCCTAAAAGTAATAGTTGTTTCAAGGCGTTATTGTTTTGATTGATTTGCTAAAATAAGCACATTACGCTATGGATAAAGGTTCACCGGTAGCGCATGCCATTTATGGCTGTGGAAATGTCCCCACCGAAGCGTGGTTAAACTACGCATATGCACTTATGGCCATCGCCGGAGCAGATGGTAGGGTAACGCCAGCAGAAATGAACTGGCTCATGACCGAGTTTGTCGATATCGTAAAAGCGGATGGGGAGTTTCGGCAAGCACTACACAATTTTGAGTTCAAAAATGCAGACTTAGATGTCCTATTGGAAAAAATTTCGATGGACATTCCCATTAACTATAAACGAGCTTTAGTGTACGATGCCATCAAGATGTCGCGTGCCGACGAAGTATTTGCCGATACTGAAAAGCATGCCGTAGAGCGTTCTGCATCTATTTTGAAAGTGCCTATTTATGTAGCAAGAACCATCGAAGGATTGGTAAGTACGGAGCGATCGTTAGAAGCTACTCGGAAATCGATTTTTGAGGTAGATGCCTTAGCTTCCAGTGTATTTCAAAATTTATTTCAGAATGCAGAACTTCGGGAAACCTCCCCTTTTGTAAAGCATACGTATGGCATTAATAAAACCTCAGACGACGTACAACTCTACTACGGATATGCGCTTATGGCAATCACCGGTGCAGATGGAACCGTTTCTCCTCAAGAGGTTGATTGGTATCAAAATATTTATGCCGTAGAAGAACAAGTGCCGGAGTATATAGTACACCAAGTAGTTTCTTGCGATTACGAAAAACTGAATTTAGAAGAAATCCTTACGCGTTTAAAGGCCGACGTTTCGATTAATTTTCGGCGTACGTTGCTATATAACTCTATCAAAATGGCGCATGCCGATCAAGAGTATGCCGACGAGGAACGAGTAGCCGCTACCAAGGCAGCGCGGCTACTCAATATTGACCTCAATGTAGCGCATACCATTGAATACATGATTGATACAGAGCTGAAGGTGTCGCAAATGCGCCAGAAACTTTTCGAATTATAATGGCTTAGTTCCACTAAGGTTTTACAATCACGAGGTAGTAGTTTTTCTTCCCTTTTTGTACCAGTAGATATTTGCCTTGTAGCAATCCAAACTCTGGGGATTGTGTAGGAGCTGTCAACTTGTGTTTATTAATACTCACTCCGCCGCCTTGTATCATTCGCCGAGCCTCTCCTTTCGAGCTGAAAATGATTCCTTCCGTAGTAGACGATAGCAAAGTGGTAACATCCTCTGCACTGGCTAAGGCTTCCGAAGTGATTTCAATTTGAGGGACGCCTTCAAAAGCTGAAAGGAGGGTACGCTCGTCAATGGTTTTTAGTTCTTCAATAGCCGTTTTGCTAAAGAGTATTTGTGAAGCATGCACGGCTTTATCATATTCTTCTTGCCCATGAACGCGTACCGTTACTTCTTCTGCTAAGGCTTTTTGCATAGGGCGTTCGTGAGGAGTCGCTTGGTGTTGAGCTTCCAAACCTTCAATCGTTTCTTTGGGTAGTAATGTAAATACGCGAAGTAGTTTGGGGGCATCTTCATCGGCTACGTTTAACCAGAACTGATAGAACTGATAGGGCGAAGTCATGTTAGGGTCAAGCCATACATTCCCTTGCTCCGATTTGCCAAATTTGCTCCCGTCGGCTTTGGTGATTAGAGGGCAAGTAAGAGCAAAGGCTTCACCACCGTCCATGCGGCGAATCAATTCGGTGCCGGAGGTAATGTTCCCCCATTGGTCTGAGCCACCCATCTGCAAGCGGACTCCCATGTGTTTATACAAGTAGAAGAAATCGTATGCTTGCAAAAGTTGGTAAGAGAACTCTGTAAAAGAGATACCGGTTTCTAAACGTTTCTTTACAGAGTCTTTTGCCATCATGTAATTTACCGTGAGGTGTTTACCCACTTCACGAAGGAACGGTAAAAAACCAAAGTCTTTAAACCAATCGTAATTATTTACCATTTGGGCGGAGTTTTCGCCACAGTCAAAATCGAGAAATTTTTCCAACTGTTTTTTGACTCCTTCTTGGTTTGCACGAAGGGTGGCTTCGTCGAGCAGGTTTCGTTCTGCCGATTTTCCCGAAGGATCGCCCACCATACCGGTGGCTCCGCCTACTAAAGCAAAAGGTTTGTGTCCTGCCAGCTGCAATTGTTTTAGCAGCATAATGGTAGCTAAATTACCAATATGAAGCGAGGGAGCTGTAGGGTCAAAGCCAATGTAACCGGCAGTCATTCCCTTTTTCAAATGTTCTTCTAATTCGGGGGTGGTATCGTGAATCATGCCGCGCCACCGAAGTTCTTCCATCAGATTTTTCATGGGGTCAAATTTCTAAAGCAATAGAAATAAATCCAATAAAAAAGGCCGCTCAGCTGAGCGACCTTTCCTAAAGTATCTTTTCAAAAGACTAGTCTTAGTAGTTTTTACCGGCGCGGATCATGGCACAACGGAAACCAATGGTAGACGTGGCGGAATCTTCTTCAAGATAACGGCGTGTACCCGGCGCCATCCAATACGCAACATCTTTCCAAGAACCTCCTTTATATACACGCGTTTTATTACTAATAAACGTTTGGAATTGGTTGCTTTCAGGCGAATCATATACATAACTCCACTTGGAATCGTCGATAAAACCATCGCGACGCACGGGGTTTAAGTCTTCCATATCTTGGAATGAAAGCGGACGATAAACGTCCCAAACCCACTCACTTACGTTTCCTGCCATGCCATATAAACCAAAATCATTCGGAGGATTTTCATAAACGTAGGCGGTAATCATGGCGCCATCGTTCAAGTGACCACCAATACCGGCGTAATCGCCTCTACCTCTTTTAAAGTTGGCTAAGAAATCTCCTTGGCGGCGACCGTAAGGGTTTCGTGTTGAGTGACCATCCCAAGGGTATAAACGTTGTTCGATGTGCATTTCGTCGTACTCAATCAGACCAATCATGGCAGCGGCGGCATATTCCCACTCTGCTTCCGTAGGAAGGCGGTAATTCGGAAGTACAATGCCAGATTCTAACGGAATACGCTCTCCGGCTTCTGCTTTGGCTACTTCTTCATCTTCTCCGTATTCTAATGCTAACTGCTTGTTGGTAGCATCGGTACGCCATTGTGAGTAATCGCGTGCTTGTCTCCATGTAATACCCACTACTGGGTGATAGCGAAATCCAGGATAACGCAAATAATGATCTACGTACGGATCATTAAAAGCGAGTTCAGCAGCCCAAACGGTGGTGTCAGGGAGTGCCTCTTCATAGTATTGTTGCCCTGAGTCGAGTGCAAAGTGCAAATATTCTAACCAGTGGATGTTACAAACTTCGGTTTCGTCCATGTAGAAACTAGCTACCGTAACGGTACGCTCGATATTATCGCGCGATAGTAGTAAGTCTTCTTCATAGGAACCTAGTACATGGCGACCACCTTCAATGAAAACTAAGTCGGGTCCTTCGGGTTGCCCTTTAAAGTCGCGAACTTCAAAAGGGTTGTCTGACTTCTTATCGTTGTAAGGGAGCCATGTTTTGGTACTTTCCTTCCCTGGGTTTACTGCATCGGGGCGACCGCTACCACCACAGGCGGCAAACAAGAATGCTCCTAGCAACATGGAAATGAGTAGAGGGGTAAAGCGTTTTAACTGATTCATAATGCCTCTTTATTTACAATATAATTTGCTTCAAATATAATTAAATACTGTGTCGAATCTGAAAATGCATTTAGTAAGGCTCAATAACTGTACCTACTTAGCTGATTACCGCATGGAATTTTTCGAATTGTTTATCTTTTTCTTACATCTCTTAATAACACCTTATACATCAGCTATGTTAACAGTTGTGTGATGATGCTCGAAGCTTCTTCGATGGTAGTAATTTCCTCTACAATAAACACTAAACGTCGTTTAGTTTCTTTTAGTCGGCATTTTCGTGGGTGTTGTTGTGCAAAACTGAGTAGGTTGCCAAACATTTCCGATTGATAGTATTGTTGGTTCTCTTGTTCTGGCAAGTAGGCTTTCATGCCTTCATTTTTGAGCAATAGCTTTTCAAAACCGGCTTGTTGTGCTTTCCAACGCAGGCGAACGAGTTGGAACAAGTCTTCAACAGGTTGTGGGATTTTCCCGAAGCGATCGGTGAGTGATGCCTTGAACTTGGCGAGCTCTTCTTCATTCTTGAGTTCGTCGGCAGTAATGTACAGGTTCAAGCGTTCTGAGGTATTTTTTACGTAGCTCTCAGGGATGAGAATTTCAAAATCGGTTTCAATGGTGCAATCTACTGTAAGCTGAGGCGCATTAAGTTCCTTTTCGAAGAGTTCTTTAAACTCTTGTTCTTTGAGTTCCTTTACAGCATCTTCCAAAATTTTATTGTACATGTCGAAACCTAGATCGGAGATAAATCCGCTTTGTTCGGCACCTAATAGATTGCCGGCGCCTCGAATGTCCAAATCGCGCATGGCAACTTTAAAACCATCGCCTAAATCGGAAAACTCCTCGAGAGCACTCAAGCGTTTGCGCGAATCGGCAGGCAGGTTAATTAGCGCAGGGGTGAGTAAATAGCAGAATGCTTTGCGATTAGACCGACCCACCCTACCCCGCATTTGGTGCAAATCGGATAGCCCAAACATATGGGCGCGGTTAATGATGATGGTGTTCGCGTTGGGAATATCTAAACCTGACTCAATGATATTGGTAGAAACTAATACGTCGTACTCACCTTCGATGAATTTAAGCATGATTTTCTCTAAGCGCGACCCATCCATTTGCCCGTGAGCATATGCCACGCGGGCATCAGGAACGAGTTCTAATATTTTGTTGGCTATGCTTTCAATATCGCTGATGCGGTTGTGCACAAAAAACACCTGTCCGTTGCGTTGTAGCTCAAAATGGACAGCATCGCGGATGACTTCTTCGCTGTAGTTGTGCAACTCAGTAGTTACTGGTTGCCGATTGGGCGGTGGGGTGGCAATTACCGAAAGGTCGCGGGCACCCATGAGTGAAAAGTGAAGAGTACGCGGAATGGGTGTAGCCGTGAGCGTAAGCACATCTACATTGAGGCGCATTTCTTTGATGCGATCTTTCGTTTTTACCCCAAACTTTTGTTCTTCGTCGATAATGAGCAGCCCCAGGTCTTTGAAAACCACATCTTTGCTTGTAATCCGATGCGTGCCAATTAAAATGTCGATTTGTCCGTCTTTCAGCTTTTTTAAGATCTCTTTAATTTCCGCTTTGCTGCGAAATCGGTTGATGTAATCGACGTTACACGGCAAGCCCTCAAGCCGGCTCAGAAAGGTTTTGTAGTGTTGTGTCGCCAAAATAGTGGTCGGCACTAGTACGGCTACTTGTTTGCTATCGTTCACAGCTTTGAACGCCGCTCGGATTGCCACTTCGGTTTTTCCAAACCCAACATCACCACACACCAGCCGATCCATCGGGTGAGGGAGTTCCATATCGTCTTTAACGGCTTGGGTCGCTTTGGCCTGGTCGGGCGTATCTTCATAAATGAACGACGACTCCAGCTCGGCTTGTAAGTAGGTATCGGCTGAAAAAGCAAAACCTCGCGCTGCTTTTCGCTTGGCATACAGGGCAATCAGTTCTTTAGCGATATCTTTTACACGCTTTTTGACCGACTTCTTCTTTTGCTCCCATTCTTGCGACCCTAACTTGCTGATTTTAGGAGGCTTTCCATCTTGCCCCGAATATTTGGAAATCTTATGGAGCGAATGGATGCTGGTATATAAGATGTCGTCGTCGCGGTAAATGAGGCGGATGGCTTCTTGCAATTTGCCCCCTACTTCTACCATTTCCATCCCACCGAAGCGTCCGATGCCGTGGTCAACATGGGTTACAAAATCGCCCATATTGAGCTTCTGTAGTTCTTTCAGCGTAATCGCTTTCGATTTGGAAAACCGCTGTTTGGTTTGGTAGCGGTGGTAGCGTTCAAAAATTTGGTGGTCGGTATAGCAAGCTACTTTGCGCGTCTCGTCTACAAAACCACCTCGTAACGAGAGCCGTGTTTCTTGCAATTCTAGGGCAGGGTCTATTTCCTCAAAGATGGTCTTTAAACGGTTGAGTTGGCGAAACGAATCGGCTATGAGGATATTTTGTAAGCCTGCGTGCTGGTTTTTGTGGAACGTTTCCGCCATAAGGTGGAAATCTTTATGAAACGACTCCTGCGGTTTCCCTCCAAAATCGAATACGACATCGGACTTTAAGGCGAACCGATTGCCAAACTCTACACAAGTGTATTCTTCGATTGACTTTTGAAACGTTTCGGCATTTTCGAACAAATCGTGTGGTGATTGAATCACCTGTGTATTTTCGCTTTGCTTAAGGATTGCCTCAAAATCGCTTCGGGCTTGGTGAAAGTATCCTTCGAGTGTTTCTAGGGTCATCTGGAAATCTTTGAACCACAGCACCGAGTGGTTAGGCAAAAACTTGATGAACGAATCGCGTACTTCTTGCATCATGCGCTTTTGCACATTCGGGATAATCGAAACGTGTTCTTTATTACCCACCGAAAGTTGGGTGAGGGGGTCAAATACGCGAATGCTTTCAATTTCATCGCCAAAAAACTCTACCCGATAGGGCAGCTCATTGGCAAAAGAAAAAATATCCATGATGCCCCCTCGCACGGCAAATTGCCCAGCTTCGTACACAAATTCGGTGCGTTCAAACTCGTATTCAGAGAGAATCTCCGCTAGGGGTTCTACCCCTGTGGTTTCCCCTACTTTTACCGAAAGCGTATTTTCTACCAAAGAACGCTGGTTGATCACCTTATCGGTGAGGGCATCGGGATAGGTTACAATTAGCTTGCCTTCGCCTTTGGCTTGGCTCATTTGGTTGAGCACCTCAGCGCGTTGCAACACATTAGCATTTTCAATTTCCAAAAGTTGATAAGGCTTTTTATAAGAAGTAGGAAACAGCAGTACCTCAACCCCAGGTAATAAACTTTGCAAATCGGTTTGTAGGTAGGCGGCTTCTTCGCGGTCGTGCAGCACAAAAAGGTGCGATTGCCTCGGAGCAAAGCGGTATAAACTTGCGGCAAAAATGGCATCCATACTTCCGCGCAACCCTTTGCATTGAACAGCGCCTCGTAATTGCTTGGCAATCGTTTGGTAGGCGTGTTGTACCAGGCTATCTTCCGCCCAAATACGGAGAAACTCTTCTGGCGATAGTACGGCGATTTCTTCGGGGTGAACTTCGTGTGTGGACATACCTCTTAATTTTCGCAAGGAGCATTTGCCGATGGTAACCGACTGCTTAACTGTAAAGATATACCAAGATTGGCATGATTGGCAGATTTTCCTGTTTTGATTGCAAAGGTGGTAGAAGATTGGACGTTCCCAAAATAATTCCTGGTGGGAATCATCATGTTTTTACAAGAGTTAATGGCAAGCTACCAAACATTGCCTTCCAAAACTTTCTTGTATCTTAAAAAGAAAATACAAACAATGCATAAATAACCTGTACGATATGAAACACAACACTTTCTTTGGTTTTTTGGGGAGCATTTGCCTTGTCGGGCTGTTGCTAAGCTGTAACCCCTCAGACGATGCCACTAGCAATCGTACTGCCGATGATCCTACCATTCCCCCCCCTACTGTTGCAGAAGGCAAACTCCCCCCTGCCGATGCTGATAACGGAGGCATTACCCTTCCCCCTCAGTTTGGTGCAGTGGTTGTAGCAGAATTGGGTGGAACCGGTAGGCATCTTGCCGTCCACGAGAATGGCGATGTGTACGTAAAAACGCTCAACCTGATTGATGGAAAAGGGATTTTTCTGTTGCGCGATACCAACGGCGATGGCAAAGCCGACATCACGCGCGGTTTCGGCGACTTTACTGGCACAGGCATCGAAATTCACAATAATTATTTATACGCATCGAGCGACTCTGAGGTCATGCGCTATGCGATGGTAAACGGTGAAGTGCTCGAAGGAGCTACGCCCGAAACAGTGGTCTCCGGCTTGCTCGACGAAGGACAGCACGCGGCGAAGTCGCTTGCGCTCGATACCGAGGGCAACCTCTATGTAAACATAGGAGCGCCTTCAAATGCATGCCAAACCCAAGACCGCCAGCCCGAAGTACCCGGGCAAGACCCTTGCCCACTATTGGAAAACTCAGGGGGCATTTGGCGATTCGATGCCAACCAAACCGAGCAAACCCAAGCCGATGGCATCCGATTCGCTACGGGAATCCGCAATGCCGTTGCCCTCGATTGGAACCCCATTACCAACGATCTAATTGGGTTACAACACGGACGTGACCAGCTCAACTCGTTATGGCCTGAATTCTACGACGACGATATGAATGCCGAACTACCTGCCGAAGAACTCATCCGCATTACCGAAGGAGCCGACTTCGGCTGGCCGTACTGTTATTACGATCATCTGATTGATAAAAAAGTGTTGGCACCAGAGTACGGTGGCGATGGCAAGCAGCAAGGGCGTTGTGCAGAAAAAGAGTTGCCTATCTTAGCATTCCCCGGTCATTGGGCACCCAACGACGTGGTGATGTACACCGGCGATATGTTCCCCGAAAAGTATAAAAACGGTGCTTTCGTAGCCTTCCACGGGTCGTGGAATCGCGCCCCTCGCGAGCAAGAAGGTTACTTTGTAGTATTTGTCCCCTTTGCTAACGGAGCGCCTACCGGAGCATACGAAGTGTTTGCCGATGGCTTTGCCGGAGAAACCAAAACTCCACGTGATGCCGAGTTTCGCCCAACTGGCATTGCACAAGGGCCAGACGGCTCGCTGTATATCGCCGATTCCAAA
>CAYMYI010000045.1:0-30256 GCA_964394585.1 uncultured Roseobacteraceae bacterium | reverse complement strand
CTCTTGTACGAAATCGGTGATTTCTTCTAGCTCGTCCATTTGGAAGTTTTCGTCGTCGCCTACCACAATGCTCAGCAAGATATGCTTAGCCCCTTGTATGTTGGTGTTGTTGAGTAATGGAGAGGTAAGAGCACCTTCCGCTGCGCGGATTGCTCGGTTATCACCTTCGGCAGTAGCAGAGCCCATTACAGCAGCACCGGAATTTTTCATTACGGTGCGTACGTCTTCAAAGTCGACGTTGATCACCCCCGATACGGTGATGATTTCGGCAATCGATTTGGCAGCTTTAAGCAACACGTCGTCGGCTTGCCCGAATGCTTCCTTCATCGACGCTTTCCCAAATACTTCTTTGAGTTTTTCATTGAGGATAACCAGTACGGTATCGCAGTACTTTTCAAGCTCGGCAATCCCTTCATCGGCACGGCGGCGTTTAGGCTTGCCCTCGAAGGTGAAAGGACTAGTTACAATGCCCACTGTGAGGATGTCGAGTTCGCGGGCTACCTCGGCAATAATGGGAGCTGCCCCGGTACCGGTACCTCCTCCCATGCCTGCTGTGATGAACAGCATTTTTGTGTTTTCACTAAGGATATCGCGAATTTCCTGTTTGTTTTCTACCGCTGCACTGCGTCCTACTTCGGGGTTAGCTCCTGCACCTAGCCCTTCGGTGAGGGCTTTACCTATCTGGATTTTATTGGGCACCGGGCTAGTATCAAGTGCTTGGATATCGGTATTACATACATAAAAGTCGACATCCTTAATACCATGGCGGTACATGTGGTTTACTGCATTACTTCCGCCACCTCCCACACCAATCACTTTGATGATTGATAAAGAATTATCAGAGGCTTTAATATCAAATTCATAACTTATATCTCCCATACTCTTAGCTTTTTTGGAGTAAATAATTCGTTTTCTGTAACAATTAATAATGGCTGCGGTCGTCGTAATCGTCGATGAGCAACTCTTTCGTTTTTCGGATGATAGCGTTGATTAAGTCGCCGTTGGATTCGTTGCGAGTGCGTGTTTTTGCTTGGTAGTTGCTTGTGATACGTTGCTCTTCGCGGTCGTCGAGCGAACGAAAGCCTGCTAATACTAACCCAATTGAGGTAGAGTACATCGGGTTTTTAATATCTTCTTGTTTGCATTTGCCAAGGTGCTCGGTTGGGTAGCCAACGCGGGCATCCATTCCGGTGCGGTACTCGCAGAGTTGCTTTAAGTTTTGAAGTAAGGAACCACCACCGGTTACCACCATCCCCCCCGCTAAGCGGTTTCGATACCCTGAGCGCTCTACTTCTACCATTACCAAATCCAAGATTTCTTCCATGCGTGCTTCGATGATGTACGAAAGGTTTTTCATGGAAATTTCCTTAGCAGGGCGGTTGCGTAGGCCCGGAATCGAGATGACTTCGTTATCTGAAGCTTCGTGAGCGAGCGATTTCCCAAATTTGGTTTTTAGTAATTCGGCTTGGTATTGCATCACGGCACACCCTTGTTTAATGTCTGATGTGATGATATTTCCCCCGAATGGAATCACCGCTGTGTGTCGGATGATGTTATCGTGGAAAATGGCAATGTCGGTAGTACCTCCGCCAATATCGACGAGCACAATGCCGGCTTCTTTTTCCTCTTCGCTTACCACAGAGAGGCTAGAGGCGAGTGGTTCAAGAATCATATTTTCAATTTCTAAACCGGCACGCTCAACACATTTTTTGATATTGCGAATTGAATTGGTTTGTGCTGTGATGATGTGGAAATCGGCTTCGAGCTTAACGCCCGACATCCCCACAGGGTCGCGGATGTTCTCCTCGTAATCGATGGTATAGCTCTGTGGCATTACATGAATGATTTCCGAACCCGGTTCTGTTACAATGCGGTACATATCGCTTGTAAGGCGGTCTACATCTTCTACTGTAATTTCATCATCGCCGCTTTTGCGGGTGATGCTGCCATGGTGTACCGAGCTTTTGATATGCTTGCCGGCAATGCCTACGTTTACCACGTTAATGTCAATTTTTGAAGCTTCTTCCGCTTGTTTGATAGCGTTTTCAATAGCAGCAACCGTTTTACTGATGTTGCGTACAGTGCCTTCTTTTACGCCATCGGAAACGGCTTTTCCTACTCCGAGGATCTCGAGTTTGCCATACTCGTTAATTGCCCCTACAATGGCGCAGATTTTTGTAGTTCCAATGTCAAGGCCGACAATGATTTTTTCTTGCTGCATAGCCTTAAATGTTTATGTTAATGTAGATTTCTGTAATTCTTTTTATTTACACACAATTTGGTTCTTGTATTGGAGTTTGACTCGCTCGTAAGTATTCCATCCTTTTTTGGGGACTATTTCGTTATAAAATGTTTTGAGTTTTTTGAGCTTCATTTCGAAGCCTGTCGCCGCGCCAAATTCCACAATTTGCTTCCCAAGTTGGGGGTATGCCTCAATATTTAGTTTCTCGTCGAGGTCGAGTTGCGTGATTTGGGCTTTCCAAAATGGATCTTCATTGATAAATCGGACGAACTCGAAGAGCGATTCTGCTTCCGGAGTTTGGCGAAACGTTTCAGAGAACAGGCTATCGGCTCCTGTGCCTGTAAGCAAAAGCACCCGCGAGGTGAACTTATCCGATAAAGGTAAGAGCGTCTTGTTTTCAGCAATATAGCCTTGTTGTCCTTTTGCAGAGATGATGCGAGCCATCGGTGTATCTTGGCGAATATCTACAATTAAATTCCCACGTAAATCGCGTGATACTTGTGCTTCACGTATGAAATTAATCGCCATGAGTTCTTCTTCAAGCCTGCGGAGGTTTACACTTTCAAGCTGTAAAATGCCTGGGTTATTCACCCCTATTTGCTGAATGAAATCTTTGATGTTTTCTTCTGAAACAAAGCTGTTAGCACGTTTATCTTCTATGTTTACCGTGATGTTTTCTGGGTACAGTTGCGAATACCGATAGCTAAACAACCCAATGGAAGTTAACAGTAAGGTTGCCACTATGCCCAAGTTTTGATTATTGATGAATGAGAATGCTTTCATGACACAATACTTTTTTCGGGAAGCGGTATTCCGGCAAGTTTGAAAATCTGTTGAGCGATTTCTTTGGCAGCATTGGGCTTGCCAAAGCGAGCGATGTTTTTTACAAGTAATTGGCGTTTGGGTTCATCCTGCAAAAGCTCGAGGGCGGAGTCTACTAGCTTGTCGGCAGCTTCGCGGTCGGTTACTAATACCGCAGCTTGTTCATTCACCAAGGCCATTGCATTTTTTGTCTGATGATCTTCTGCCACATTGGGCGAAGGCACCAAAATGGTTGCTTTTTGTGCTAAACACAGTTCCGAAATGGAAAGCGCGCCAGCTCGCGCTACTACTACATCGGCACAGGCATAGGCATACTGCATTTTTTCTACGAAAGGAAGCAATACTAAGCCTTGTTGTGTGGCTACACGTTGGGCAATTGCCTCATAGTTATTGCGCCCTGTTTGCCAAATTACCTGATAACCTTTGTCGAGCAGGCGTTGTACACCCGCCTCCATACTTTGGTTGAATGTTCGTGCACCAAGGCTTCCTCCAAATACAAATAACACCGGAGCATCGGGCTGTAAGCCAAAATGGGCAAATGCTTCTTTGCGCAGGTGCTCTAATGCTATAATATCACTTCGTACAGGGTTGCCTGTAAAGATTATTTTTTCTTTTGGGAAATAGTTTTCCATGTGAGGATACGCCACACAGATTCGCTGTGCTTTGGCAGCAAGCAAACGGTTGGTAAGGCCGGCATAGCCATTTTGCTCTTGCAATAATGTAGGAATGCCTTGCAGAGCAGCCATACGTAATAGTGGGCCACTGGCATATCCTCCTACACCTACGGCTACATTGGGTTTAAAGCGCCGAATAATTTGGTGTGCTTTCCAAGAACTATGGATTAATTTAAAAGGAAAAGAAAGGTTTTTGAGCGTAAGACGGCGTTGTAAGCCGCTAATCCATAACCCTTCGATGGAATAGCCGGCACTCGGTACTTTTTCCATTTCCATCCTCCCTTTTGCCCCTACAAAAAGAATATTGGCGTGTGGGTCGTAAGCTCGAACTGCATCGGCAATGGCAATGGCAGGGTACACGTGTCCTCCGGTGCCTCCACCGCTAATCACTAGGTTAATATGGTTGTTGTGCTCTTTAATTGCTGTAGTTGGTTAAGCGTTTCCCATTTCTTCTAATTGTTCGGTTCGGCTTACACTGAGTACCATGCCGAGTGTCATCCCGGTAAAAAGTAGGGATGTTCCTCCCATACTCAACAGCGGTAAGGGTAACCCTGTGATGGGTAAAATTCCTACGACTACGCTCATATTTACCAAAGCTTGTACTACCAAACTGAAGGTAAGCCCTGCGGCAAGTAGCCCGCCGAAGGCTCTTTTCGTTTGCGAGGCTGTTACCATCCCTCGGTATAGCAAAATGAGGTAAAGACTGATAATAATGAGGGCTCCCATTAGTCCGTATTCTTCTACAATTATTGCAAAGATGAAATCGGAATAGGGGTGCGGTAGAAAGTTGCGCTGAATGCTCTTGCCGGCACCATTGCCCGTTAAGCCACCCGAAGCTAAAGCTATGTAGGCTTGTTCGGCCTGGAATGGGGTGTCAGAGTCGCTCAGGTAAGTGCGTAGGCGGCTTGAAACCGTTTCACCACGTTGCCCAAAAGTAAAGGCAAACATACCGGCTAAAGCGCCTACTACGAGCATCATGCCGAGGTATTTCATAGGCACGCGCCCAATGAAAAGTAGCAACATGCAGGTAATAAAAAGTAAACTTGCCCCTGACCAATCGGTCAGCCCGATTAATCCGCAGATAATTCCTGTCCAAATCATCAAAGGGGTTAGATCGCTTTGGTAATCTTTGATAGTCATTTGGCGTTTGGAAAGCATACTGGCAATGTTGGTGATTAACGCTAAACGAGCTAGGTCGGCAGGCTGGAATGTAATACCGGTGAGTGGCACGCTAATCCAACGCGAAGCTTCGTTGAGCGTGGTGCCAAACTGCCAAGTAATAATCAGCAAGGGCACCGAAGCTAGTAAAGCTAAACGAGAGAGGCGCGAGTAATAGTGGTACGGTACTTTATGGCATAAATAGGTGGCAACAAAGCCCAGCCCAACTAGCAAAGTATGTTTTAATAATACATACTCGGTAGCGCCTCCATAGGCACGGTACGCTAGGGTACTTGCCGCACTGTATACTACCAAAATGCTCAAAAGAGAGAGCACTATGGTTACCGCCCAAATAACGCGGTCGCCTTGCAAATATTCGGCTACTTTGGTTTGCTGGCTCATTAGGCGTATTTTCTTTCAGGTGAATAATCGTTTTCGAAACCTAGGCTTTCCATTTTCTTGAGTTGCTCAAATACTGCTTGCCTAAATTGCTCGCCCATGTAGTTTGCAATGGGTGGAGTGGCGTTGGCAGCAATTACAGGACTATACAATACGGTGTCGCCTTTCTCGGTGAGGTAGTAGGCTAGATGTACCGCTTCTTCCATGTTTTCGGCTTCGTGCATAGAATACACGAGTTCCCCGAAGGCTTTCTCAAGGCTTTCTGATGGCGAAAGCGTGATAATTGCCTTCACTTTGCGGCATACTAAATCGGCGAAGGGTGTATCTGTGAGGCTTACTTCTCCTTGGGTAATCCAAACGATGGAAGGCATACAGGCTTCTAAAGCCTGATAGGCAGCTTCTCTACCATATGCGGCGGCATCGTTTACAAACGAAACTCCATTTACTTTGGGTAAATATTCCATTCGGTTGAGCATACCGGTGTAGGATTGAAGCGTATGGGCAATGGTAGCATCACTCACCTGGAAATAGCGTGCTGCTAGCACTGCCGCTATCTGATTCATTACTTGATGCTCTCCTCTTTTGAAAGCAAGCGGGTAGACTGCCATTTCAGGCTCTTGCCAGTTGCCTTCTGTATTTACGAAGCTATTTCCGGTAATCAGAATTTCGCCCTTTTGGAAAAAACTTTGCGAAAAAGGCTTCGCAGTGCCTTGTATTTTCGTTTGATTGAGCGTACGAGCAATGGTCTCATCATCCGCATTGAAAATAAGTCGGTCGGTGGTTCCCATTGCTTTAAGCAACTCTACAAATTGCGTTGGCACTTCACCTTCCCAATGGTTGAGCCACAGAATCAGTTCGGGAGCAATGGTTTCCAATAACGTGCATTCTTCTACAGAGACGGATAGAATCACTATATCAAAAGCTTCTTCTAAAAATGATGTGGCAATGTCCGCTAGGTTAGCCTTGGTAACCACAGCTCGGTAGTTATTTGCCTGCAGCAATGTAGCTAGAGCATGTGCTGTACTAGATTTGCCTTGTGAACCGGCAATCAGCACGATGGGAACATGGATTACCTTTAAAAATGCTTCAGTGTAGCATAGTACATTTGCGTTGGGAGCAATGTTTTGCCACATAGCTTCTTGAGCATCTTCCGTAACAATATAATCGGCTTTTGTGAAGCGTGCAGTGTTGTGTTGTCCTTCTTCGAAAGCAATACCATGTGCTACCATCTCAATTTTGATTGTAGCGGGGATTTTTTGGTACGAAGAAATAAATACACCATACCCACTTTGCCGAGCCATATTGGCAAGCGATATGGCAGTTGCGTCGTTTCCTATTATAATGAGTTGCTTCTTCATAGGCTTAGCGAACTTTTAGGGTTACGATGGTGAGTAAAGCGAACAAAAGCCCGACAATCCAAAAGCGAGCAACAATTTTGGACTCGTGGATTTCCATTTTTTGGTAATGATGGTGCAGTGGCGACATCAGAAAAATACGGCGACCTTCTCCAAATTTCTTCTTAGTGTATTTGAAGTAGCTTACTTGCAAAATCACAGAGAGATTTTCGATTAGGAAGATGCCACATAAGAGAGGAAGCAATAATTCTTTCCGAATGATGAGCGCCAACACGGCTATTACAGCTCCTAACGATAAGCTGCCCGTATCGCCCATGAACACTTGCGCCGGGTATGCATTGTACCATAAAAAGCCTACGCAAGCGCCTACCAGTGCCGTACAAAAAATCACTACTTCTCCCGTATTCGGGATGTACATAATGTTGAGATAGTCAGAAAAGATGAGGTTTCCCGATACGTAAGCAAGGATAGCTAGCACGCTCGCGATAATTGCCGAAGTACCGGCAGCAAGTCCATCGATGCCATCGGTAATGTTGGCGCCATTCGAAACGGCTGTAACTACTAAAATCACCAGAGCTACATAGAAAATCCATGTAAGGCTATCGGGAAGGAAAAATGCCAAATCGGCATAATCCAATTCGTTATTTTTAAAAAATGGGATATTGGTTTTAGTCGATTTTACATCGCGAAATGCTCCTTGTTCAGTCAGCTCAGTACTTTTAATTTCTTGAGCGATTGGCTGTTCAAACTCCCGCACCACCACTTCTTCGTGAAAGAACAGCGTAAGACCCACGATTAGCCCCAAACCTACTTGCCCGATTACTTTGAAACGACCGTGTAATCCTTTTTTGTTCTTTTTAAAGATTTTGATGTAGTCATCGGCAAACCCGATCGCTCCCATCCAAATAATGGAAATAAGCAATAAGATGATGTAGATATTATTCAGCTTAGCAAACAGCAACACAGGTAATACTACAGAACCAATGATTAATACCCCACCCATTGTAGGTGTTCCTTCTTTTTGTTTCTGCCCTGTAAGACCGAGGTCGCGCACCGTTTCGCCTACTTGCTTTCTGTGCAAAAAGCGGATAAGCCGATTGCCAAATACAGCCGCTAGTAATACGGATAAGGTGGTAGTCATCACGGCTCGGAACGAGATATATTGGAACAGCCCAGCACCTACTAGGTCGAACGTTTCATCGAGATATTTGAATAAATAATAAAGCATTATAATTCAGGTGTCTTTTTGATTGATGATTGACTGTTCTGTTTGGGATATAGTGAAGCAAAAGCTTGGTGGAGTACTTGTTTATCGTCGAAAGGAAATCGCTTTCCATTGATTTCTTGATAGGTTTCATGCCCTTTTCCCGCTACCAAAATCACATCGCCTGGGCTTGCTGCTTGGCATGCTTGGGTAATGGCCTCTCTCCGGTTGACTACCCGAGATACGCCGGTGTCTTTTCCCATCGGGATGCCTGCCTGCATCTCTTCAATTATTTGCTCAGGATCTTCAGATCGCGGATTATCAGAAGTGAGCCATACGAGGTCGCTCATTTCAACAGCTACTTTTGCCATAAGCGGCCGCTTCCCTTTATCGCGGTCGCCTCCGCAACCAACTACTGTAATGATTCGTTGCCCTGGCTGTCGTACTTCGTCGATGGTTTCCAATACATTTTGTAGAGCATCTGGGGTGTGGGCATAGTCAACCAGCGCTATAATTTGATAGGGCGCCGGCACTTGTTCAAAACGACCACGTGCGGGTTTCATTTGGGTGAGCGTACCTAATAGCGCTTCTTGCGGTTCGTCTAACAGACGCCCCGCAGCATACACCGCTAACAAGTTATAAGCATTAAACTCACCAATTAATCGAAACCATGCTTCGGTGTCTTCAAGTTGCAAACAAAGCCCTTCAAAACTATTTACGAGAAGTTTCCCCTTGAAATCAGCCATATTTTTAAGGGCATAGCTGTATTTTTTCGCTTGGCAATTCTGTAACATTACCGCCCCTCGTTTATCGTCTAGGTTGGTAAGTGCAAATGCTGTTTTAGGGAGGTCATCGAACAGTTTTTTCTTAGCATTGATATAGTTTGCAAACGTTTTGTGATAATCGAGGTGGTCGCGTGAAATGTTAGAGAAAATAGCACCGGTGAGTTGCAGTCCTGCGAGCCGCTCTTGCACAATTGCATGCGAACTAGCTTCCATAAAGCAATATAAGCAGCCGGCTTCCACCATATTTGCCATCCACCGATTAATAGAAACGGCATCAGGAGTGGTAAGGCTGGCATCCGCTTTTTCTTCTCCCACGATGTTTTCAATGGTGGAAAGTAGCCCAACTTTATACCCTAGCTGGGTGAACACGTTATACAACAAGGTAGCGGTCGTTGTTTTGCCATTGGTTCCTGTAACGGCTACCACCTTCATCTTTTTAGAAGGATGTCCAAAGTATGCCGAAACCATATGACCTAAGGCATTTGCGACATTTTCGACTTTTACGAATACAATATCGGTATGGTATGATTCAGGGATTTCTTCGCATACAATGGCTTTGGCTCCATTTGCTATGGCACTTTCGATAAATTGATGTCCATCTGCGACAGTTCCTCGAATTGCCACAAATACATCGCCCGGCTGTACTTTACGCGAGTCGAGCTGGATGCTTTGTATTTCGGTATTTAATGTACCTTGCACCGCCACAATGGGATAATGGGTCAATATGGAGTGTAGCGTATGCACGATTAACTTAAACTCAAAAAGATTTGGTTTCCTTTTCTAAATTCTGTTCCTGGGCTGATAGATTGCTTTTGAACCCGTCCTTTGCCGTAGGTACGCACCTTCAGTCCTCTATTTTCTAAAATATAAAGCGCATCGCGCAACGTCATTCCACGTACATCGGGTACTCGGTTTTCGGGGGCAAGGTTATCGTGCCACTGGATGGTATCTCCTTGTACTTCTGAGCGAACCCAATTGCTCGTATTGAACGACATCTGCTTAAGGCTAAACACCTCGCTAAGGTCGGTTAAGTCTTTGTAGTTACCTGCTTGTATGTAGGGTAGGCTTTCTGTGGCTAAGATGTCGTGTTCTAGCGGTCGGTATAATTTGCGGATAAATACTTTGTCGGCTATTTCGCGGAAGACAGGGGCGGCTACTTTTCCACCATATTTTTCATCGGCTTTAGGGTCGTCAATCACGACTATGCAACTGTATTTAGGGTTATCTGCGGGGAAATAGCCTGCAAACGAGCTATAGTATTTTTTGATATACTCCCCATTGTTTAGTTTGTGAGTAGTGCCCGTTTTGCCTGCAATGCGGTATGTATCGGTTTTTATATCGCTAGCTGTGCCACGCTCTACCACACCTTCTAACATACCCCGTAAGGTGAACAGGGTTTGGTCGCTGCAAATTTTTTCGTTGATTACCCGTGGAAAATACTCGTTTACTACTTGGTTGCCTCTAAGTACTTTCTTCACGATGATAGGCTCTACCATTTTCCCGTCATTAGCTACTGCATTGTAAAAAGCTAACGTTTGTAAGGGCGATAGTTTTAACTCATATCCAATTGACATCCAGGGCAAAGAACATCCGCTCCATATTTCGTCGCCTGGTCTGCCTACGAAGGGTACGCCTTCACCAATCATTTGGAAACCAAGGGGTTGCGCTAAACCGAATTTATCAAGGTAATTGATGAATTTACTGGGCTTTTCACTGAAGTAACGAAACACCAATTTGGACATACCAATGTTCGACGATTTCTCAAAAACTTCTTGGACGGAAAGCTGCCCATACCCACCAATAGTAGCATCGCGCATTATGCAATCCTCATAAAACATATATTCTCCATCGCCGGTATTTACCGTATCGGTAATGCTCACATTAGCTTCTTCTAAAATTGCCATCATAGAAGCAAGTTTAAAGGTAGAGCCGGGTTCAGCTACTCCTTGGCTGCCTACGGCATAGTTGTAAATTTCTTCGTAGTCGCCATTTTCAGTTTCGCCCAAGTTTACCATTGCTTTGATTTCTCCTGTGGCAACTTCCATAAGTACTACGCAGCCGTAGTTGGCTTTATGCAGCTGCAAAGCGTTGCGCAGTGTTTTGGTGGCATACTCTTGCAAATCGATATCGAGCGTAGTTTGGATATCGAATCCATTTTCAGGTTTGAGTTGCGATCCATCGATATCATTTAAATCGTTAAGGGGTTTCCATCGGCCACCGGAAATGCGTTGGTAAAGAGCTTCTCCTTTTACTCCGGCTAGTTTTTCGTTAAAACTATATTCAAGCCCTACCCCTTTGAGGTCGCCTGTAGAATCTTGCCGCGTAAAGCCAATAGTGCGTCGCCCTAGCGATTCGAAAGGTTTGAAACGCCGCTCAACTTTTTCGAAAATGATACCTCCTACATGGCGCCCTTCTTTGAAAATGGGCCATTGCTGTAATTCCTTTTTGTCTTGATAGTTGATGTACTGACGGCTCAATACTTTATAGCGGCGATTATTTTCACGTGCTTCTTTTAGTTCTGTAGCATATTCTTCAGCTGTTTGTTCTCCGAAAAACTCACCAAGTAGTGTGCACAACGAGTCGATGTTCTGATTAAATAACTCATCAGATGCTACAACCGGATCGAATGCCACGCGGTAGAATGGGAGCGAGGTAGCCAACAGGTTGCCATTTTCAGCTAAAATGTTGCCTCGTGTAGCATCTATTTCAATATAGCGCAAGCCGTTCTCCTCAGCTACTTTTAGCCATTTTTCGCCTTGCACAAATTGAATCACCAATAGGCGGTACAAAATGATTCCTGCAAAAAGCAATACCACCAAAAAGGCAAAACGTGCGCGGAGTAATATGGAATTTCGGATGCTCAACTCGTACTAAATTTTTTTGTTTTTAAAAAAATTATCGGTCGTTTAGTGGAATTCGATAGGCTGGTTTCTGATTTTCAATCAGCCCATATTGCTTTACTTTTTCCGCAATTTCCGATTGTTTGCTTGAGTAGATGTATTCGTATTTCAGCGTGCTGTAATCAATCCGTAGAATTTCCACTTCTTTGTCCAGTGCATTGATTTTGCGCATCATCTTATCTGAATAGTAATTGTTCGAGATGTAGATCAATCCTAATACAGTAAGAAATGCAAAATACGGTACGTACCGAATGGGTGTACCGTCGTTCAAGGTAAGGTCAAATTTATAGCCGCCTAATCCTAATCTTGATTTCTTTTTGGGTTTTAGCGGAGTGCCAAAAGCGTTCATTTCATTGCAGTTTGAGATGAAAAATCAGTTCGTTCGGCAATTCGGAGGCGAGCGCTTCTAGCGCGGCTATTGCGCGCAACTTCTTCAGCAGATGCTTTGATTGCCTTGTTTTGCACAGGCTTGAATGGGCGTAAAATGTTGCCGTACATATCCTTTTCGAGTTCTCCTTCGTAATTGCCGGTTTTCATATAGTGTTTTACGAGACGGTCTTCTAACGAATGGTACGAAATGACCACCAATCGCCCACCGGGTTGTAGTACTTCAGCGGTATCCTGAAGCATGTTTCTGAGTGCTTCTAGCTCATCGTTTACTTCAATCCGGATAGCTTGAAATACTTGTGCTAAAAATTTATGCTCTTTGCCTCTCTGGGCAAACGGTTTCACTATTTTCTTAAAAGCTTCTGTGGTTTCTATGGGTGCAATGGTACGTTCGCGCACTACGGCTTTTGCCAAGGTTCGAGCTTTGCGGATCTCGCCATAGTACCAAAAAATGTTGCTGAGAGCCTCTTCAGAGTATTCGTTAATTACTTGTTTTGCCGAAAGCTCTTGCGTTTGGTTCATACGCATATCAAGTTCACCTTCAGCACGGATAGAAAAGCCTCGTTCGGCATCGTCGAAATGATGAGAAGAAACCCCCAAATCGGCCAGAATTCCATTCACTTGTTGAATCCCGTGTAAGCGCAAGTACTTTTTTAAAAAACGGAAATTAGCTTGGATAAAAACCAGATTTTCATAAGCAAGGGCATCGGCATTCTTGCGTGCGTCATCATCTTGGTCAAACGCCACCAAAGTACCTTCTGTAAGTTTGCTAAGAATTGCTTGCGAGTGCCCACCTCCTCCGAAAGTTACATCTACGTAAGTTCCTGAAGGAAGTAAGTTCAGCCCTTCCAACGACTCATTTAGCATTACAGGTAAATGATATGGTGTTTCAAATGCGTTCAAATAAGCGGTGTTTATGATGACTGTTGATTCGACTTTTCGTTTTCTTCTGTTTCGTGTACTTCGGCACGATTGATATTTACCACTACTCCGGAAGCTTCTTGTGAAGCAGTAGGGGTAGAGAGGTACTTTTCAGCAAGCTCTGAGAACTCCTCTTCATCTTGGATGAGGAAGTCTTCGTACGTTTCAGGATTCCAAATTTCAAGGCGGTTTCCCATACCCACCAAAATGGCATCCTTATCAATATTGGCGTATCGAAGCATTGTTTTCGGAATAAGAAAACGCCCGGTTTTATCGAGTTCTACTTCGGTACAGCCTCTCAAAAAGCTACGTTGAAAATTGCGTTGCTCTCGGTTGAATTCATCCAGAGAAATCACACGTTGAAAAATTTTTTCCCATTCGTGCTGCGGATAAAGCGTTAAGCAAGGCTCAAACCCTCTTCGAATGGTAACCTTAATCTCCGAATCCTCAGGCAAAACAGATTTTATACGAGTGGGTAGCATCATTCTACCCTTCGCATCCAGTTTGCACTCATATTCACTGGAGAAGTAGGTCATATATTGTTTCTATAGTTCTGTAGCTTATTAAAACAAAACTAGCATTTTAAAAAACAAATACAACCACTTTTCTCCACTTTCTCCCACATTTTCCCAAAATTTAATTTAATCATTCTGAGTGAGTTAGCAGATAGTGTATGAAGTAGAGGAATGAAACTTTATAATTTAAAAGTATAATTTATTGATAAACAATAAGTTGCTATAATTATTTTAAAGTTTAACTTTAGAAATCAATTTTGCTGTATATCACGAAAGCTCGTTCAGAGTTTTTAAAGATGCAGTGTTCGAAGGCTTGTGATTTATTCGTGTTTTTTGAAAATTCAAATATATATTTGGTTTTAAAAATAAACAAAAAATAAAAATAAAAACATTTTAATGATTATTATGTAATCAAATCAATAGGCTTTCATTGAATGAAAATTTGTTCTGTGGCTTGATACAAGTTTTGAGTGGGAAATAGTGGAAAAAAGAGGGAGAGTAAGTAAGAAGTGGAAAACAAAAATGGTGATTTAACTTTTACCTATTAGTTTTGGGAAAAGCGTTAAGTGTTCTTACGCTTCAGATAAAAATATTTCAAGCATTATCTTAAAATCGTTGAAAATGAGTTGGTTTACACAAACGTTATCGAGCACATTAGGGAGGAAATTACTGATGGCTCTTACCGGTTTATTCCTCATCGTATTCTTAGTAGTACATATGAGTGGTAATATGCTGCTCTTAAAGGATGATGGAGGCGAGGCTTTTAATTTATATGCCGCTTTTATGACTACGAATCCGCTCATCAAAACAGCATCATTCATTCTTTATGCCGCTATTTTAGTGCACATCATTTGGTCGATTCTGCTAACGGCAAAAAACCGGAAAGCACGACCTGTTAAGTATTCGTATGAAAAAGCCTCTACCAATAGTACTTGGATGTCGCGCAATATGGGAGTATTGGGTACATTCATCTTAATCTTTTTAGTGATTCACCTAAAATCATTCTGGTTTGAAATGCACTGGGGGGGTATTCCTACAAAAACCTATGAAGGAGCAGAAGTTAAAGATTTATATACTGTAGTAGTGGCAGCTTTCTCTCAAGCCTGGTATGTAGCGATTTACCTTGTGTCGATGGCTTTGTTAGGATTTCATTTATTACATGGCTTCCAAAGCGCTTTCCAAACGTTAGGATTGTATCATAAAAAGTATACACCTTTTATAAAAACTGTGGGAGTTCTTTACTCTATTAGTATTCCCTTACTTTTTGCCGTGCAGCCTATTTATATATTTATTAACTCGCTAAATTAAGGGTGTGTATTCTCTTAGAAACAATAATGATACACAGCTAGTAAAGAAATCAGATTTTTCAACTCAAACATATAGGGAGTATGACACTAGATTCTAAAGTTCCCGAAGAGCCATTGGCCGAAAAGTGGTCAAAACATAAGTTTAGTACTAAGTTGGTAAACCCCGCCAACAAGCGTAAATACGAAATTATAGTAGTGGGTACTGGTCTTGCTGGCGCTTCTGCTGCGGCTTCATTAGCTGAGTTGGGGTACAATGTAAAGGCATTTTGCTACCAAGATAGTCCCCGACGTGCGCACAGTATTGCTGCACAAGGAGGAATAAACGCAGCAAAAAATTACCAAAATGATGGTGATAGTGTATACCGCCTTTTTTATGATACAATCAAAGGAGGCGATTATCGTGCACGCGAAGCGAATGTCTATCGCTTAGCTGAAGTAAGTGTAAACATTATAGATCAATGCGTAGCACAGGGTGTACCCTTTGCTCGCGATTACGGGGGATTGCTAGCCAATCGTTCCTTTGGAGGAGCACAAGTATCGCGTACATTTTATGCTCGCGGTCAGACGGGACAACAACTCTTGCTAGGTGCATACAGTGCTCTTTCTCGTCAAATTGCAAGTGGCAAGGTACAACTCTTTCCTCGTACCGAAATGCTCGACTTAGTAGTGGTAGATGGCAAAGCACGTGGCATTGTAACACGCAACCTAATCACCGGTGAAATTGAATCACACTCTGCACATGCCGTAATTTTGGCTTCGGGGGGGTATGGCAATGTATATTTCCTTTCTACAAATGCTATGGGTTGTAATGCTTCGGCAGCGTGGAGAGCGCACAAGAAAGGAGCCTATTTCGCCAACCCATGTTACACACAAATCCATCCAACCTGTATACCAGTGCACGGAACCTATCAGTCAAAACTAACGCTGATGTCAGAGTCGTTACGGAACGATGGTCGTGTATGGGTACCAAAAGAGGTGGGCGATAAGCGCCATCCTAATGATATCCCCGAAACAGAACGAGATTATTATTTGGAGCGTAAGTATCCATCTTTCGGAAACTTAGTACCGCGCGATGTCGCCTCTCGTAATGCTAAATATGTCTGCGATGAAGGTCGTGGAGTGGGTGAAACCGGTTTGGCTGTATACCTCGATTTTGCGGATGCCATCAATCGTGATGGAGAAGCAACGATTAGCGCTAAATATGGTAACCTTTTTGAAATGTATGAGAAAATCACAGGTGAAAATCCATATAAAGAGCCTATGAAAATCTATCCTGCAGTACACTATACAATGGGTGGGTTATGGGTAGATTACAATCTGCAAACGACAATTCCAGGTTTATTTGCTTTAGGCGAAGCTAATTTCTCTGATCATGGTGCAAACCGACTGGGAGCAAGTGCCTTAATGCAAGGGCTAGCCGACGGCTACTTTGTAATTCCTTATACCATTGGTGGATATTTGTCAGAACAATCGTATGATAAAATCTCGACGGATCATCCTGAGTTTAAGAAATCCGAAGAAGATTTAAAGGCGCAAATGAATAAACTCCTGAATATTAATGGTAGCAAAACTGTAGACCAATTCCACCGTGAATTAGGTCTAATTATGTGGGACTACTGTGGTATGTCGCGTACTGCCGATGGCTTGAAAGCCGCGAAAAAGAAAATTCAAGAATTGCGAGCAGAATATTGGCAAAACTTGAAAACGGTAGGTACACAAGACGAATTGAACATGACGCTCGAAAAAGCATATCGCGTTGCGGACTTCATGGAGCTTGGCGAGTTAATGGTTGATGATGCCCTCAATCGTGAGGAGTCTTGTGGAGGCCACTTCCGCGAAGAATATCAAACGGAAGAAGGAGAAGCACTCCGAAACGACGAAGATTTTGCCTATGTTGCAGCGTGGGAATATAAAGGGGAAAACCAACAAGCAGAACTTCATAAAGAAGATTTGGTATTTGAGAATGTCAAATTAACGCAGAGAAGTTACAAGTAAATGTTGGTGTTGGAGTGTGTTAAATTACAGCTTGAGTTGTTTTTTGTGCTTCACCTCCAACCAAAACTAGAGATTTCAAACTCAAAACTGATATTGAATTATGAGTGGTAAAAAAATGAATCTAACCCTGAAAGTTTGGCGTCAGAAAAACGCACAGACCAAAGGAAAAATGGTAGAATATAAGGTGAAAGATATTAGCCCTGATATGTCTTTCTTGGAAATGTTCGACGTGCTCAACGAAGAATTGTTGTTGAAAGGGGAAGATCCTATTACGTTTGATCACGATTGCCGCGAAGGTATCTGCGGTATGTGTAGTATGTTTATTAATGGTAAGCCCCATGGACCATTGAAAGGAACGACTGCTTGCCAATTGCACATGCGTAATTTTAAAGATGGCGATACTATCTACGTAGAACCTTGGCGTGCGCAGGCATTTCCGGTGATTAAAGACTTGAGTGTTGATCGTACGGCTTTCGACCGCATCATACAAGCAGGGGGTTATGTATCGGTAAATACTGGTAATGCTCGCGATGCTAACGAAACGCCTATTGGAAAAGAAATTGCCGACGAGGCATTCAATTCTGCGACCTGTATTGGTTGTGGTGCTTGCGTAGCAGCTTGTAAAAATGCTTCGGCTATGTTGTTTGTGTCGGCGAAAGTATCGCAATTGGCAATGTTGCCGCAAGGAAAACCTGAACGCAAACGCCGTGTAGAGGCAATGGTTGCTCAAATGGATGAAGAAGGATTTGGGGCATGTACAAACACAGGAGCATGCTCTGCAGAGTGCCCAAAAGAAATTTCACTCAGCAATATTGCCCGCATGAACCGCGAATATTTCTCGGCAAAGCTTACTTCTGATAACGTAGAAGCATAATTTAGTAATATGCTATTCTGCTTAGAAATCCTTGTATCCTATAAGTAGGATACAAGGATTTTTTATAACGAGCGAGTTACTGGCGTGGATAGCATTTTTGCCTCATACCAACGCTTAAAAGCTTTGGCTTTGTTGGGGAGAAGCCGTATAATAGAAGTGTTACCTTGTTGCCAAATTTGGAGGACAATCCCTTTTGAAACACTTTCTCGATAGTAAGCCACGCTATCGCGGTGAATAATAAACTGTGGTGTTACTTTGAAGAAATCGTTCGAAAGAAACTTTAAGATTTCTCGGATAGAATGATCGGCATAATATTGCTGTCCGCTTCTGCTGGTTACATGCACTAAGTCGCCATCCGTTTCGATAAACATTACATCGAATAAAGGTAACTCGAAAAATTTGCTGCCGCGTTGTACGTTCAGCGTTCGTTTTTTAGTGTCTATTTGTTGTTTTTTCCATTGCCAAAATGCTTGATTTACCTGCAAAGCAACCGCCATGCAACCAATTAAGCTTAAGTATTCTATTTCTTGCATAGGTAACAGCCAGGGGGCAATGAGTAACTTAGAAAATACAAGTAAGCAGGCAAAAGCAACAATGAGTAACAGTACAATATGGGCGAACTGATTTTTAAGATATAATTGCCATGATTGGTAGTGCCAAGGCAAAGAGAGTCTTGCTTCGAGTTGAAGGAGCATCCACCAAAAAAATAACCCTTGTATTGTATGGAATAAAAAAATTTGGAATAGCAAGCGTGGGTTCACTAGCGAAGTGTCGTAAGTGAAATAATAATTGAGCGTGTTTACTGCTAACATGATGCAAAAAGCTATGAGGTTCTGAAGAAACATAGCATGAGGTACGATTGAAATTCAGGCTTTCAAAGTTACATAAGCTTTAACTAAAGGAAGGAAGCTAGCTAGCATGTATCAGTATCTATATTTTGAATGCCATAGTTTGCGGAATCGTTCCCTAAACGACTGCTCTTTGGCATTAGTCCCTGGTTCGTAGAACATCGTACTTTCGAGCGTATTAGGTAAAAACTCCTGCTCTACAAAATTATGAGGAAAGTCATGAGCGTACAGGTATCCTTTGCCATATCCATGTTTCTTCATAAGAGAAGTAGGGGCGTTACGCAAGTGGAAGGGAACAGGCAAATCACCGGTTTGTTTAACTAAAGCACGAGCCTTTTTAATAGCCATATACGATGCGTTGCTTTTGGCAGAAGCCGCTAAGTAGATAGCAGTTTGCGAAAGAACAATTTCTGCTTCTGGATAGCCTATCATATTTACGGCTTGGAAACAGTTTGTGGCTAACACCAAAGCAGTAGGGTTTGCATTTCCAATATCTTCGGAGGCGAGAATAAGCATGCGACGTGCAATAAATTTAGGGTCTTCTCCGGCTTCAATCATCCGAGCAAGCCAGTAGACTGCTGCATTAGGGTCACTACCACGCATCGATTTGATAAATGCAGAAATGATGTCGTAATGTTGATCGCCATTTTTGTCGTAAAAGGCTTGCTTCTGTTGGGCAACCTGTTCAACTTTTGTATTATCAATCACGATGGTATCTTTCGGTGCTTCTGATTGCACCACCATTTCCAATAAATTGAGCAGTCGGCGGGCATCTCCCCCCGAAAAATAAAACAAGGCATCGAATTCTTGAATTCGAATAGATTGTTGCGATAACACTACATCGTTTTGCATTGCATGTTCTACTACTCGCTGTAACGCTTCGGTGCTCAGCGGTTTTAACACATACACTTGGCATCGGGAAAGTAGCGCGGTATTTATCTCAAACGAAGGGTTCTCTGTAGTAGCCCCTATTAAGGTAATTACTCCTTTTTCTACAGCACCTAATAAAGCGTCTTGCTGTGCTTTGTTAAAACGGTGGATTTCATCGATAAAAAGGATAGTTTGAGAATGCATAGAGGCTTTTTGGATGACTTCGCGAACCTCTTTCACCCCGGAGCTAACGGCGCTTAAAGTATAGAAAGGTGCCTTAACATAGCGAGCAACTAATTGCACTAGGGTGGTTTTACCGACGCCCGGCGGCCCCCATAGAATGATAGAAGGAACTCTCCCCTGTGCAAGCATTTTGCGGAATACACCCTGTTCCCCGGTTAGATGCGATTGCCCCACTATATCTTCTAGGTTTTGTGGGCGTATACGCTCTGCTAAAGGGATATGCTGGTAAGCTTTGTCCATAACCAAATGCGTATTTTATTTAAGATAAAAGTATACCCGAAGCTAATTGATTTGAGAGAGTTGAATCTTTAAAAATCAGGTGAGTCAAATCATAAAAGCCCTGAATTCATATAAATCTTGGTATATCTTTTACCTTTGGTAAACGAATTGGATGCAATCTACACCTTTCCATATAAATAATAGAACACATTACCATTGGAGTCGCTTGCTACCTGTTATAGTAGGCGTTATGTTAATGAGTTGCGTTGAGTTGCAGCAAGATTGTTTTGATACACCGCCATCGTTTTGCAATGCAAGTAGGCAGTTTATTTCATTTAAAACAGATGGAGTTCGCTATCGGTTTTGCCAGCCTACCTTTCAAGAAACTTTCACAGAGGGTGGAGAATCATTTTTTGTAATTAACCAATTTCGGAGAGTACCTATGCAAGCGGCAGTAAAAGCCAGCTTCATAGTACCTAACTTGTTTACTTTTCAGGTACTGGTTCCTGCCGATTCGGCAGCTTACTACAATGCCCTTGGAAACCACTCTTTGCAGTTGGCAGCAGGGGATAGCTCTTTGTTTTCTGGAACTATATTTTACCGTCAGAATTGCGATTTAGAGTATAACTCTGCATATAATGGTACAGAAACCTATCATGAGATTATTTCAGTAGAACTTATCCGCTCGTTTAGCCAAGGCGACTCCATAATTTCCGAATTTCGGATGCAGGGTAAGTTTGACACCACGCTTCGAGGTTACCCCGACTCAACCCAAACAACTCAACTGCAAGAAGGTAAGTACGACTTACTGCTATGGCATGTAGAAACTCCATGAGTTATGTCCACAAACACCCTATCCCAAATGTAAGGACAAAAAGTAGAGTAGTAAGTGCCATTTGTTTTAAAAACGGGTCGAGTTGTTTGGCGTCTTCAAGTGTAGAAACTGCCATCCCATTTCTAAAAAGCAGAGGGAGCGTTACAAGAAAAGCGAATTGAAGGATTCCATCAAATTGAAAAAATACCCAAAGGCTCGTTAAAACTATAGGAACACTTAATAATGCCCAGTGGTAAATACGTGCGTTTGCTCGCCCAATCCGTACAGGGATTGAACGTTTACCGGCTTTTATATCCGAAGGGATATCGCGAATGTTATTTACATTTAAAACTGCTACAGCCAATAAGCCGCAGCTTGTAGCAGGCAGCATATGCAGCCAATTTATAGTTTTTGCATACAAAAAATAAGTACCTAAAACCCCTACCCACCCGAAGAAAACCAGGACAGAAATATCGCCTAAACCTACATAACCATAAGGATTACGCCCTGAAGTATAGGTAATCGCAGCCCAAATTGCAGCAAGTCCAAGCACTAAAAAAACAATCAGTTCTTTCCAATACTGCAGCCCGAAACTCATCCAAAGCAAGGCACACCCTGTTATAAAGGCAAGAAGCCCAAAAATAACCATAGCAGTACGCATTTGATAAGCTGATATTATCCCACTTTGCACAGCGCGCGTAGGGCCTTGGCGTTCCACATGGTCAGCACCGTGAACCGAATCGCCATAATCGTTCGCCAAATTCGATAAAATTTGTAGAAATATAGTCGTAGCTACACATAATGTAAAGAGTGTACTATCAAAAAGATTTTCTTTAGCAGCTATAAAAGATCCCATACCGATACTAGAAAGTGCCAGGGGTAACGTGCGTAAGCGAAACGCCTGCAACCAGGCTTTTACTGAAGGGGAAGTGGATGATGACATAGGTATACAATAACTTCTTTAGTGATACTTTAAAGCAAATAATTTGGAAAATTCTAATGCATATCGCACTCTTATAATCGTGATAGCGCTCACAAAACTTTTCAACGTTTCCACCCGCTATAATACGAATCGTTGAAGATTGATTTCTCAAATCCATACGCGATTTTTGCTTGAAAAAGGAAAATACAAATCGCTAATTTTCAGAATTATAAAAAATGCAGCAAGTTCCCTTGCCATTGCCAAAAGATACTTATAATTTTGCAGCCCTTTGTTAACAACATTATTTCAGAAGATTATGTATGCAATAGTTGAAATTGCCGGACAGCAGTTTAAAGTCGAGGCAGACAAATATATCTATACGCACCGCCTTGAAGCGGAAGAAGGTGCATCGCTCGAGTTCGACAAGGTATTACTTGTAGATAACGACGGGTCAGTATCAGTAGGCGAGCCAACCGTTAGTGGCGCTGTAGTTAAAGGTAAAGTGCTTTCTCATATGAAAGGAGAAAAAGTACTTGTCTTTAAAAAGAAGCGTCGTAAAGGGTATAAGAAGAAAAACGGTCACCGCCAGCACTATACAAAAGTTTTAATTGAACAGATTTCATACTAAATCTTTATAGCATTATGGCACATAAAAAAGGAGCCGGAAGTTCTCGAAATGGAAGAGAGTCCGAAAGTAAACGTTTAGGTGTAAAAGTCTTCGGTGGGCAACATGCAACTGCAGGAAACATTATTGTAAGGCAGCGCGGAACTAAGCATCACCCCGGTAAAAATGTAGGTATGGGGAAAGACCATACGCTATTTGCCCTAGTGGATGGGACTGTTGCCTTTAAAAAAGGGTTTAAGAAACGCTCATTTGTTGAGGTAATTCCTGCCGAATAGTTTCACAGCAGATGATTGTTTGAGATCCATTCCCATTTTAATAAAAAAAGCTACACATTTTCCCGAATGTGTAGCTTTTTTTTGTGCATTGTAACAACGTGTGTTTAAAAAATAACCGAACCTTACGTTACTTAACATGTATTGTTAGCATGATAGGCAATACATATTTCTGTATTTGATAAGCAAATTGGCTTACAAAAAAGCTGCCTATTTTTTAGCATCCGGCTGACCCCTAAAATTTTTCATCTTATAGTAACAAACTGATATTCAAGAGTTTGCCATTTTGACATCTTGTTTTTAAGATATTGATAATCAATGTTTTATAAAAATAAAACCCTGATTATAACGTAAAACCTAAAAAAAACAACTTTTTTTTACAGAGAAATTTTACCAATTTTGTTTTCACTGAAAAGGAAATTTAAGCACTTTACTATCGTTTTGCTTAACCTTCGAGTAAGGTTGAGTTTCCATTGTGGTAATCTTTAAAAAGAAAAATTTTGAAGAATGCCTATTTATCTATTGTTTAATTTTTTACCACAAACTTTCGTAAGTTTTGAGTCAGATTTTGAGAGACTGCCAAACCGTCTGGAATCGTTGCTTAGAAATAATCAAGGCAGAGATATCTGAGCAAAGCTTTAAGACTTGGTTTGAACCGATTCAGCCTGTTAGACTCGAAAACGACGTGCTAACAGTGGAAGTACCTAGCCCTTTCTTTTATGAATGGCTAGAAGAGTACTACGTTCATTTACTTAGAAAAGCGATTGACCAAGAAATTGGCTCCAATGGAAAGCTTGAGTATTCTATTGTAGTCGATAAAGGCGGTAAAAATCAAAATGAGCCGTTTACCCTTAAAATTAGGAATGCATACACACACAATCAGCGGAGTACTACTCCAACTGTATTGGCGATTAACGACCCGAAACCGCCCTCTTCTACTTCAGCACCTACTGAAGTACAACACGAAATGCAGCTCAATGCGCAGAGTAAATTTCAACTTTCCAGCCCGTTCACCATACCAGATGTAGACCCTCAATACACCGAATCGCAGTTGAACTACCAGTACACTTTCGATACACTTATCGAAGGTGACTGCAACCGGTTAGCACGTTCGGCAGGCTTGGCAATAGCTAACAAGCCTGGTCTCACGTCGTTTAATCCGTTCGTAGTGTATGGTGGGGTAGGGCTCGGAAAAACCCACTTAGCGCAAGCAATCGGGAATCAAATAAAAATGCAAATGCCCGAAAAGTTTGTGCTATATGTTACCACAGAGCAATTTACCACGCAGTTTATCGATGCCTTAAAAAATAATAGTGCCCAAAATTTTACGAATTATTATTTGCAAGTAGATGTCTTGATTATCGATGATATCCAGTTTCTGGCTGGTAAAGAGAAAACACAAGAGAACTTTTTCCATATTTTCAATCGGTTACACCAGAGTGGGAAGCAAATTGTTATGACTTCTGACTGCCCTCCACGCAGCTTGAAAGGACTTCAAGAGCGTCTGCTATCACGGTTTAAGTGGGGGCTTACTGCCGATGTCCAAAAGCCCGATTTAGAAACGCGCATTGCAATTACGCAAAGCAAATTGCAGGCAGAAGGCGTGGTAATCCCCGGCGATGTAGTGGAGTATTTGGCAAAAAATATCGATTCCAATATCCGAGAACTAGAAGGTGTGCTTATTTCGCTCATAGCCAATGCGTCGTTCATGCGAAAAGAAATTGATCTCGATCTGGCGAAGAATACCCTCATCAATATTGTTCGTAATACCGAAAAAGAAATTACTATAGAGTTTATCCAGCAGATCGTAGCCGATTATTTTAAAATATCGGTGGAAGAGTTGAAGTCTAAAACACGGAAAAAAGATATTGCCACAGCACGGCAAATTGCTATGTATTTTTCGCAACAGTATACCAGCCTTCCTTTGAAATCGATTGGAAATGAATTTGGTGGCCGCGACCATAGCACGGTAGTACATGCCAGTAAAACGGTTACCAAAAAGAGCCATGCCGATGCTATTTACAGCAAGATTTTAGATGATTTACTTGACCTGATGCAAGTGAATAAGAAAAACGAAGAGGTCGAATAGCCTTTTCGGTTATCTTACTACAATCAGAATACTCCTCAAAAAGAACCTACTTATTCCTGAAAGTTCTATTTTTAGCACAAAAGGAAAGTACTTCTTTTTGAGGATTTTTTAATGGATAAAAACAACTACTCCGGTGAAAAGATGCATAACTCTATTGGTAGGTGCGGCTTGGGTGGCGCTCTCTGCTCAAGCACAAATTTTGAATATTGAGAAATCGCGCTTAGAAAAAGATAGCACAAAACGATGGATGGGAAATATGGAATTTCTCTTTAGTGTGCAACAGCAGCAAGTACGCGTTACCAATTTTGCCGCAGCGGTAAACCTATCGTACTTTTCTGCGCAACACCAGTACATCGCCCTCGGAAACCTCGATTTAGTAAAAGTCCGTAACGAGCAGGTTATCAGCAACGGATACGGGCATTTACGCTTAAACCTACTATATAAAAAAGCTTTTTCATACGAATTATTCTCACAAGCACAGTACGACGAGGTGCGTGGTATGAATCATCGTTATTTAGCAGGAGGAGGCATTCGATGGAAAATTCAAGATGGGGAGAAACTCACCTTAGCGTTTGGAACCGGCGCTATGTACGAAGATGAAAGCTGGTCGTTTGCGGAGCAAGACTCTACCACGCAACTGCTTAAAAGCTCTTCGTACTTGTCGTACCATCATACCATCACGGAGCATTTTGAGGTAAACCTCATTGGGTATTACCAAGCCCGCTACGATTATTTCGATCGCCCTCGCCTCATTGGAGATATCAACTTTAATTTCAAAATAAGCGAACATTTTACGTTCACTTCTAAGTTTTTGGTATTATACGATGCGGCTCCTATTGTCCCAATTGATAAGTTGATTTACACGTTTGAGAACGGAATTCAAATCAACTTTTGAGGTTGTGCTAGGCAAAAAGGGGAAATACGTGGTTAGTATACATGTTCAACTTTCTGATGCTGTGTCCGATGAAGATCCAACAAGTCAAGCCATTTAAAACCCTGAAGAAGATAAAAAAGCTGCAATTGCTGCGGCGCGATCCATTCGGGAATATAATTTTCTTGAAAAGAGCCCTGATTGGAGCCTTAGCAACCCTGACTTATGGTAGGCTTAATATCGTAAACAAGTTAAAAGTAGAAGGGACAGAATATTTAAGAGAGTTACCAAATAATAATGTGTTGTTCATCTCGAATCATCAAACCTACTTTGCCGATGTAATCGCTTTTTACCACATTTTTGCCAGCGTAAAATGGAAATTTCACAACTCAATCAACCTGCCGGTTTATATGCTCTTTCCGCGAGCCAATACCTACTATGTAGCCGCAGAAGAAACGATGAAAAGTGGCATTGTACCTAAAATATTTTCGTATACTGGCGCCGTTACGGTAAAACGCTCTTGGCGTGCTGCAGGCAAAAATGTAAACCGAGGCGCCGATTTAAAAGCACCACAGAAAATAAAACAAGCCTTAGAGCACGGTTGGGTAGTAAACTTTCCTCAAGGAACTACCAGCCCTTACGCCCCTGTGCGCAAAGGAACCGCCAACTTAATCAAAACCTACAGGCCTATCGTTGTTCCCATTGTGATTGATGGCTTTCGTAGAGCATTCGATAAAAAAGGGCTTTTTTTTAAAAAAAGAGGAACGCGCTTAACGGTACGCTTCAAAGCTCCCATCCAATTTCCTGAGGGGGCAACTATAGAAGAAATTAACGCCGCAATTATACATGCTATTGAACAAGAACCACCTATGAAACCGCCTATGCCGCATTCTTAAATTCGATGAAAATTTAATGTGAATTAGGGTTCTTTAATTCAAGAAGATTCCATACTTTTATAAATGATTCAAACTAAAATTCAAGCAAAATTTGCTCGATGGCTTGCTCAGAGGATTCCCCCGAATAAGCCAAATCCTATGAATCAGCTTAAATCCTTTTCAGTACAAAACATGAAGTAGCCTATTGCTGCGGCAATGTGGCTCAACCAAATACAACTGTGTATTAGTTTCGGCATTGTCGAAGCATAATACCGTTTTTGTACTGTATCCGTTTTTACCACATTATGATACTCTAAAGCTAGTATGGAGGTAGTTTTCTCCATGCCTCTTATTGTATTGTTTTCATTCTTCTTCGTTCAATATTTATCATAATTTACTTTAAAGATATGCTAGTAATAAAAAGAGATGGCCGACGCGAAAGCGTAAAATTTGACAAAATCACCGCACGTATTGAAAATTTGTGTCATGGGCTAAATGCTAAGTACATAGATCCTGTACAAGTAGCCCGTAAAGTAATTGAAGGACTCTATGATGGAGTAACTACGGTAGAACTTGATCACCTTGCCGCTGAAGTAGCTGCCTCCATGACCACCCAACACCCCGACTATGCCATTTTAGCAGCGCGTATTGCAATTTCCAATTTGCATAAAGTAACTAGTAAGTCGTTTTCAAACACGATGAAGCGGTTGTATACCTACATCGACCCGAAAACGAACGAAAACGCTTCGATGATTTCTCCGGAAGTTTATGAGGTTATTCGTAAAAATGCTGCGTTTTTAGATGAAGCTATCGATTACGAGCGAGATTATAACTTCGATTATTTTGGGTTTAAAACGCTAGAACGCTCTTACCTACTAAAAATTGATGGGCAAATTGTAGAACGCCCTCAACATATGCTCATGCGAGTTGCCGTAGGAATCCATATGAACGACCTAGAAGCTGCTGTGGAAACTTATCAGTTGATGTCTGACAAATGGTTTATTCATGCAACTCCTACCTTATTTAATGCAGGCACTCCAAAACCGCAGCTTTCCTCGTGTTTCTTACTTACTATGAAAGAAGATTCCATCGAAGGAATTTACGATACGCTGAAACAATGTGCTCAAATTTCACAGTCGGCAGGAGGAATCGGCTTGAGCATCCATAACATTCGGGCAACTGGTTCTTATATTAAAGGAACAAACGGTACCTCCAACGGGATTATTCCGATGTTGCGCGTATTTAACGATACCGCACGCTATGTTGACCAAGGTGGTGGAAAACGAAAAGGTGCTTTTGCTATTTACCTAGAGCCTTGGCATGCCGATATCTTTGAATTCCTTGACTTAAAGAAAAACCACGGAAAAGAAGAAATGCGTGCCCGCGATTTGTTCTATGCCATGTGGACTTCTGATTTGTTTATGAAACGTGTAGAAGACAATGAGGAGTGGTCGTTGTTCTGCCCGAACGAGGCACCAGGCTTAGCTGAAGCCTATGGCGATGAGTTTGAAAAACTATACGAAAAGTACGAGAGAGAAGGCAGAGCGCGTAAAGTAGTAAAAGCACAAGACTTGTGGTTTGCAATTTTAGAAAGCCAAATTGAAACCGGCACACCATATATGCTGTATAAAGATGCTGCCAACAAGAAATCGAATCAGAAAAACTTAGGCACTATCCGCTCTAGCAACTTGTGTACAGAAATTTTAGAGTACACGTCGCCCGACGAAGTGGCGGTATGCAACTTAGCCTCGCTATCACTCCCACGTTTTGTGAAAGATGGCAAGTTCGATCATCAGAAACTCTTTGAGGTAACTCAAGTAGTTACGCGCAATCTCAACAAGATTATTGATGTGAATTATTATCCTGTACCGGAAGCGAAAAATTCTAACTTGCGTCATCGACCTATCGGCATTGGGGTACAAGGTCTCGCCGATACATTCATGCTACTACGCATGCCTTTCGAATCTGAAGAAGCGCGCGGATTGAACAAAGATATTTTCGAAACTATCTACTTTGCTGCCATGACGGCTTCAAAAGACTTGGCAAAAAAATTAGGACCTTACGAAACGTTTAAAGGTTCGCCGGTTTCAAAGGGGATTTTCCAATTCGATATGTGGGGAGTAGAACCTACCTCAGGGCGTTGGGATTGGTCTGCTTTAAAGTCTGAAGTGAGAAAACACGGCGTGCGCAACTCATTGTTATTAGCACCTATGCCTACGGCATCTACTTCTCAAATTTTAGGAAATAACGAGTGCTTTGAACCATACACGTCGAATATTTACACACGCCGTGTTCTTTCTGGTGAGTTTGTAGTAATCAACAAACATTTACTACGCGATTTGGTAGAAATGGGCTTATGGAATAACGATTTGAAAAATGAGCTCATCGCAGCAAATGGATCTATTCAAAATATCGAGGGAATTCCTCAACATTTGAAAGATTTGTATAAAACAGCGTGGGAAATTAGCCAAAAAACCATCTTGGAAATGGCAGCAGAGCGTGGGGCATTCATTTGCCAAAGCCAGAGCTTAAATATCTTTATGAAAGATGTAAACTTTGGGAAACTTACGTCTATGCATTTTTATGCATGGAAACAAGGTTTAAAAACCGGTATGTACTATTTACGAACCAAAGCTGCTACTGACGCTATCAAGTTTACTGTTGATACTCAAAAATTAGTGAAGGAGCAGGAAAAAGTAACTGCAAAAGCCATCGAGGCGGATAATGGGGCAAGTTGTTCATTAGATGACCCCGATTGCATTTCTTGCCAAGGTTAACAATGTATTGAGATAATGCGCTCTCTAAGCCCTATCGCCTCGTGCCGATAGGGCTTTTTTATATACTCTTGCAAACTCTAGGGACATTCATACACAAATGAAATACAAGTTTGCGACTACTTGTATTAAAAATGCACTGGGAATTGCACTATCCCATGAGCAATTTGTATATTAGGAATATTACGCCTAACCATTCCTACAAAATTATCATGCTATGTATTGCTACCAACTTAAGCCTTTAAAGCAACTGTTGTTATTAATTAGTGCTTGGGGGATCCTCACTGCTTGTGAAGAAGAACGTCAATTTAGCGAACAAGAGCCTTACTCGGTAATGGTTCAACGGTACCGCACCTACCCGGAAGCTTCTTTTACTCTAGAGCGTGTGCGGGAACGTGGTTTAAATGCCTACATAGTACCCACCAATACCGAAGAAGAAGGATTATGGTTCAACATCTTGATTAGTTCGGCGAACGACTTAGAACCCATGATGGAAAAGAAAATTGAGTATGAGGATAACTTTGGCCTAAAAGAACTCCAGATTGTGAACTATAACAAAATGCGAGAAAGTTTACTTCCGCTTCGGCCAGAAAAATACACCATGAGCAAAACTACAGCACTGCGCCCCGGGGTAGGCTCTGAAGTACACGATTTACTCGGCAAACTACCGGCAAGTTATTACTATCGGCCGGTCTTCATGCGTTTGTTCCATCCTTCGGATAGTTTACCTATTTATAACCTCGCACCTTTGCGCAACATTCAGGCTGATTTACCGCGAGGCATTTCTCAAACCTCATTACTTAAAAATGCTAAGGCAATGGCAGAGGTTGTGTACGAAGATGACCTCTCGTACCAGCGGCTTACCCTACACATGATTTCCTTAAAGGATAACAACGTATTTGGGGATAGCATTGATTATTACTTCAGTAAAAAAGTGTTAGATACTCGAGAATATGAACTGGAAGAGATGATTCCCGCATCGTTTGGCAATAGCCTCGCTTTAAAAGGCTACTGGGTCAATATTACGCCCCGCCCTAATGAGTTAAAACGATATCTAATTTTGCTAGATGCTTCAAGCCGATGGATTGTGTTTTTACAATCGGAAACTAATAGCAAAGAGGTGATGGAAAACTTTGTGCAGTTGATAGGCGAAACCGATGGTTTTTCGAAATATACGGCGTTTCATAATACGTTTTATACGTTGCCGCGTACGCTTCCTTTAGAAGATTACTTTGTATACTACGAAATGGAATTGCAACGAGCACTCGAAGGGAGCACGGCAGCTTTGCGCGAAGG
>CAYMYI010000044.1:0-30322 GCA_964394585.1 uncultured Roseobacteraceae bacterium | reverse complement strand
AATGGTAGGATACCGAAGAAATTACATAAGAATATTTAGTGCATGGCTAGCCATTTGAAAATTGGGTTTTTCGTTTATATTTGTTAAACCGATTATTTGCATTTCTCTCATAAGAGAATGGGAAACCCATACCAATACAACCAAACGGCTACCTTCATTTTCAATTCTTTGCTATAGCCTTATCATTCATTAATTAAAGATATCAATCGTGTACGAGTTTACAAGGATAGAACGCATTAGCCCTGCGGTGCGCCCTTCAAACGAGCGCATTCGTAATTTTAAAGAAATCAGCGAACAATACACCGAAGAAGAAGCCGGTACACAAGCAAGCCGTTGCATACAATGTGGTAACCCTTATTGCAGTTCTACGGGATGCCCTTTGAGTAACAACATCCCTCAGTGGCTTAAGTTTGTTGCCGAAAAAAACTTGCAACTCGCCTTCGATATTTCTAACGAAACCTCGCCGTTTCCCGAAATTCTTGGGCGAATCTGCCCCCAAGGTCGTTTGTGCGAAGGGGCTTGTACCCTGAACGATGGGCACGGAGCCATCACTATTGGTGCTATTGAGGTCGCTATTTCGGAGCGTGGCTTCGAAAATGGCATGAAACCCCACTTTGCCGAACAGCTGTCCGATAAAAAAGTAGCCATTATTGGCTCAGGGCCTGCCGGGCTTTCGTGTGCCACTTTTTTACTAAGAGCAGGTGTAAAACCAATCATCTACGAAAAAGCAGACCAAGCCGGAGGGTTGCTCACCTATGGCATCCCTGAGTTTAAACTCGAAAAAGAAGCGGTACATCGGCGTATCGAGTTTTTGTTGGAAGCAGGTATGGAAATCCATTACAATACGGAAGTAGGGCAAGACATTACTTTCCAAGAAATTTACAAACAACACGATGCGGTGTTCATCGGGATTGGCGCTACGCAAGGTAGAAAGCTCGACTACAAAGCCTACAATACCGATAATTTGTTTATGGCAATGCCTTTTCTGACTAACACTCAGCGCAAACATTGGGGGAAAACCTACGATAAAAAATACGAGATAGCGGGTAAAAAGGTGATGGTAATTGGAGGTGGCGATACGGCAATGGACTGTGTGCGCACTTCAATCCGCGAAGGAGCCTCAGCGGTAACCTGCGTGTATCGCCGCGACGAAGCCAACATGCCCGGCAGCGAGAAAGAAGTACTTTCTGCCAAAGAAGAAGGGGTAGAGTTTGTATTTCAGGCGACGCCTAAAAACCTGGTTTCTAACGAAAAAGACCAAGTAATTGGGGTGAATTTTGTAAAAACGAAACTCGTGCCGCACGAAAACGGCCGAGCCAGCATCGAAGAAGTAGAAGACTCCAATTTTATCATCAACAGCGATGTGATTATCCTAGCGCTTGGGTTCAGCAACGAGAAATTACCATTTCTAACCGAAAACGGTATTGAAATGAACGCATGGGGGGGTATTGTGGTCGATGAGCGCGGAGAAACATCAGTGCCCAATGTGTTTGCCGGCGGCGATACCACCCGCGGCGCCGATTTGGTAGTTACCGCCGCTTTAGATGGTAGAGAAGCTGCAATGGCAATCCTCGAAAATATTTTTGCTGAGCGCGAAGAAGTAAAAACCGCTCCATAAGCCTTTTTGTGCTATCGAGTGTTTCCTTAACCTTCCAAGCAATCAGCAAGGGCATCGCGCCAATGCCGGAAGGGAAAGTCAGGCAATTGTAGCTTTATCTTTTGCTTATCGAGCACGCTGTAAGCAGGGCGTTTTGCCGCCGTTGGGAATTGCTCGGTGCGGATGGGGCGCAAATCAATTTTGGAATGGGTTAGGGAAAAGATGGCATGGGCAAAATCGTACCAAGAAGCGAGCCCATCGTTACTAAAATGAAAAAGCCCTTGGGGGATCTGTGGTAAGGCAATCAGTTGGACAATGAGGTTGGCTAAATCGGCAGTGAAAGTGGGAGTACCTACCTGGTCGGCAACTACGTTGAGGCTATTGCGCTCGCTGGCAAGCCGCAACATAGTTTTAGCAAAATTATTTCCATGCTGCCCGTAAAGCCAAGAAGTGCGCAAAATGGTTGTTTTTTCACAATATTGCAGGGCATTCTGTTCGCCGGCAAGTTTAGTTTGCCCATACACACTCAACGGATTCGGGGCGTCTGTTTCCTGATAAGGTCTGTTGTTTGCACCATCAAATACAAAATCGGTAGAAACATGAATGAGGTGAGTGCCTACCTGTTGGCAGTACCTGGCTAGGTGCGCTACGGCTTCTGCATTAATCAAACGAGCTTTTTCAGGCTCTGCCTCTGCCAAATCGACTGCTGTGTATGCCGCTGCATTAATACAAATCTCAGGGCGCTCTCTTTCCAAGTATGCGTTAACCTGATCAGGCTGGGTAATGTCGAGCGTATCGGTATCAGTAGGCAACCACTGCCACCGGTTGGGAATGGGCAAATGGAGAAGTGCCTGACCGAGCTGCCCGCTAGCTCCGGTAATAAGAATGCGCATGGGGCTATTCAAATTCATAATTGATTTCCGCTAGGCGCGGAAGTTTTTGGTCTTTTTCTGATATGATGAGGCGTTCAGCAGGAATTTGCCAATCGATTGCCAAAGTAGGATCGTTGTAATGCAAGCCTCCTTCAAATGCCGGGTTGTAGAAGTTATCGCACTTGTAGGCAAACTCGGCATACTCCGTGAGGGTAACGAACCCATGGGCAAACCCTCTTGGAATGTACAACTGCTTTCTGTTTTCTGCCGATAGCATTATCCCGAAAGTTTGTCCATAACTTGGAGAACCAGGACGAATATCGGCGATGACATCGAGCACCCGCCCACTGATTACGCGCACCAGCTTCGCTTGGGCAAAGGCTCCAAACTGAAAATGCATCCCACGCAATACGCCATAATATGATAGGGAATGGTTGTCTTGCACAAAATTAATCTGCAAACCAGTGGCTTCTCGGAAAGCGTTTTGGTTAAAACTTTCGAAGAAAATACCACGGTGATCTCGAAATACAGAAGGCTCTAAAACCCAGACACCTTCTAAGGGGGCTTTCGTAGCTTTCATCGGCGGGTAGGTGTTAACAAATGCATTAAATATTCGCCATAGCCACTTTTTAGCAAAGGTTTGGCGATTTCTTCTAATTTTTCGGCATCGATGAACCCCATTTTATAGGCAACCTCTTCGATACAGCCAATGCGCAAGCCCTGGCGTTCTTCAATCACTTGCACAAACTGTCCGGCTTGCATTAGCGAAGGGAACGTACCGGTATCGAGCCAAGCCATTCCTCGGTTCATCCGATTTACCTTAAGTTTCCCTTGTTCGAGATACGCTTTGTTCACATCCGTGATTTCATACTCGCCGCGAGCCGAAGGACGGATGTTGTGGGCAATCTCTACCACATCGTTATCATAAAAGTATAGTCCGGTAACGGCATAGTTCGATTTGGGCTGCTCGGGTTTCTCTTCAATGGAAATTGCGCGTTGGTGCTCATCGAACTCTACCACGCCGTATCGCTCAGGGTCGGCAACGTGGTAGGCAAACACAATCCCCCCATCGGGGTGTATGCTCGCCTGTAAGAGCTTACTGAGCCCTTCCCCATAAAAAATATTATCGCCTAAGATGAGCGAGGCGGCATCGTTCCCGATAAACTCCTTACCAATCACAAACGCCTGAGCAAGTCCGTTGGGGACTTCTTGCACGGCATACGAAAAATTACAGCCAACACGGCGCCCGTCGCCTAATAAACGCTGGAAATTGGGCTGATCTTCCGGGGTGGTAATCAGTAAAATATCGCGAATCCCCGCCAACATTAGAATGGAAAGCGGATAATAAATCATTGGTTTATCGTACACGGGCAACAGTTGTTTGCTGCTTGCCATGGTGAGCGGATATAGGCGCGTTCCTGAACCGCCTGCTAAAATGATTCCTTTCATATAGTAAGTTTGTAACGAACGCCAGAAATTATTTCAATAAAACCGTGTCAAAATTGCAAAAAGAAAAACACACCGCAATGGTAAAGCAAAAAGCCTACGAGTTGGGCTTTTCATTTTGTGGTATTTCCAAAGCTGAGTTTTTAGAAGAAGAAGCACCCCGCCTCGAAAGCTGGCTCAAGCGAAACAAACACGGCAATATGCATTACATGGAAAACCATTTTGACAAACGCCTCGACCCTACCCAACTAGTGCCAGGCGCGAAATCGGTAGTTACCTTACTGCTCAACTACTTCCCTGAAAAAGACTTGGGCGAGGGGCAACCGTATAAAGTGGCAAAATATGCGTATGGGGAAGATTATCACTTCTTCGTCAAGCGAAAATTAAAAGATTTACTGTATGCTCTACAAGAAGAAATTGGGGACATCGAAGGGCGGGTGTTTGTAGACTCTGCCCCGGTGATGGAACGGGCTTGGGCGCAAAAAAGTGGTACGGGCTGGATTGGGAAAAACACATTGCTGCTCACCAAACAACATGGCAGTTTTTTCTTTTTAGCAGAACTGATTATCGATTTGGAGCTAGAACCCGATGGCCCTATCAAAGATTATTGCGGTACGTGTACGCGCTGCATAGATGCATGCCCTACCGATGCCATTACCCCTTACGAAGTAGATGCAAGCCGTTGCATCTCATATTTCACCATTGAACTGAAAGAACAAATTCCGGAAGAATTTCGGAGGCAGTACCAAGAGTGGATTTTTGGATGCGATATTTGCCAAGATGTTTGCCCATGGAACCGGTTTTCTACACCGCACCCATTCGAAGCACTTCAACCCTCGGAAGCTTTTTCGCAACTTTCGCCGAGCGATTGGGAAGAAATGACCGAAGAAGTGTTTCAAAAAGTCTTTAAAAAATCGGCATTGAAACGCACCAAACTAAAAGGCATTCAGCGCAACATCGATTTTGTTAAATAACCGACCTCATTTCTCTACAAAAACAACTTTTTTTGAATTGAATTAACAAAAAACAAACATGCAAACAGTAATCAGCCATCATCATTTAGAAGAAAAAGCATACACGTACGAAGGCTACCGCGCACTAATCGACCAGCTTTTTGCCGAAGGAAAAACCACCGGCGAAAACCACAACGAAGCTATGCTTCACTATACTAAGATGAATATTTTACGGATGAACCGCCTGGAAAAAACCACCCAACTGAGCGAAAACTTGGCAGAAGTACTTTGCCACGTTGAAACCCCACAATTATGGGTAGTGCTCACCGAAGCGTGGTGCGGCGATGCTGCCCAGAGCCTACCGGTAATCCAACTAGCAGCACAATACAACGAACACATTTCGCTCAGGCTGCTGCTCCGCGATGAAAACCCCGAGGTAATGGATGCCTACCTCACCAACGGCACGCGCTCTATCCCGAAGTTAATTGTGCTCGATGCAGCGTCGCTTGCTGAAAAAGGCACATGGGGACCGCGCCCAAAAGCTGCACAAGCCATTGTTGACCACCACAAAGCCAACGGAAGTCCGCACGATGTATACGTAACCGAAGTGCAGAAGTGGTACGTACAAAACAAAACTGCCGATATACAACTCGAAATTGCCGAGCTATTAAAGGCTACACATTAATTCGTTTAACAAATCGGCTGTTTTTTGGGGTTCTTCTAAAGGGAACATGTGGCCTGCTTGAAAAGGGATAAACCTTGTAGCCTTCAGGTTTCGCTTTAACCAGCTCACATCGGTTTTACTGAGTACTTGATACTCAGTGGAATAGACAAAAAACGAGGGAATTGGGGGGTTTTTAGGCCCCAAGCGGGTAGGTGTTTGGCAAAACAGACGGTATTCAATCTCGCGCGAAAAGTCGAGGGTTACCCCACGCTCTGTATCCTTCAGTCCATAGGTTACATAATCGGTCAGACTATCTTCGTGGAAATTGCGAAAAAGTGCTCTTTGGCGGAAGTAGTCGCGTGCTTCTTCGCGAGAGGCAAAGTCGGTACGGCGGTTTTTTGTTTTAATGGCAGGCGGTACTACTTTACCACTAGCCCCAAACAAGTTGGCAATCCAAAGCGGAATGCGTTTATTGGGGGCAAACATAGGCGGATCGAGCAAGATGATTTGCCGAAATAAATCAGGGCGGCGGTGCGCTGCCCAAAATGTTAAAACTCCCCCCAACGAATGCCCTATCCCAACTACTGGGGAGGTATGGTGGGTCTGTATACTAGCAATCAGTTCGGAAACCAACGGTTGCCAATTTTTTGTATGCGGATAGTTGCCGTGGGCAAACTTATCGACTCCGCGTACATTATGCGGCGAGAGCAGCGAAATAAACGAACGGTACGTAGAGAAAGAAAAACCGTTGGCATGAGCAAATTCGATGTTCATCTTTAAAGTGTTATTCAAGTTAAAATAAATAGCTAATTTTGTTAAATGAATTAAACCTTCTGCTTGTAGGCTTGTCGTTTTAATAAAGGTTCTTTGCAAAGAACGCCTTTCAGCCCACTACATGAACAGCGAATATTATGAAACAACTACAAATTTTTGCCCTAAGTCTGCTACTCATCGGAGTACTCGGTGCTTGCACCATCGACGAAGAGGTTGGTCTTTATGTAGGGCTTGACCTCAACGGAGATATGGAAGAGGTAGACCCTGTAAACGAAAACTATGCCCTGGGCTGGACTTTGCGTGCTGCAAACTTCAACCCTCCGAACAATTATACATACCGCCGCACAGATGCCTATGCTGCATCGGGTAGTTATTCGATTATGCTCAAAGCCGAGGAAGTCGATTCGCCTGATGAATTTTGGTACTTACTTCAAGAAATTGAAGCCTTGGATATTCCGGTTGGGGTTCCGCTTAGCCTCAGCGTAAAAGTGAAAACGGTAAACCTACAGGGTCAGGGGTTTGAAATTGCGCTTTCCGGTCAGCACGAATACGAGCAATTTTCAGGGATTTACCGGTCAAGCTACGAAGTTACACGACAGGTAAGCGGCGATACTGATTGGACTGAATATACCCTCGATGTCCCCGCTTTTCCAAACAACATCCGTCAACTGAACATATTACTGGTTCTATCGCCGAATACTACGGGCGAGGTATATTTTGACGACTTACGCATCGGGTATTTAAACCGATAGTGTCGTTGCCAACTCCTAATAAAAAGCCATCTCTACACATTAGAGATGGCTTTTTTATTGGCAAAAGTACCTTATCACTTGTGCTTTATTCGGTTTGTTTCAACTGTTGCATTTTGCAACACTTCCCTGTATTTCTTGTACGAATTCGTACATTTATTTAAACAAGTAATTTTTATAATTCATATTCAAGTAACTGATTTTCAGTATTATATTTAGAAAAGCACGTTTTTCGCAACTTCTTAGTCATATCCGTTATAAAATACTTTTCAATTATGAGTAAGTCATTAAAAATATCGAAGAAGAAAGTTGTAGAATATGCATTTGCAGTTGCAACGATTGTTCTACTCACCTACGCAGCCGTTATGGTGTAATTGCTCCTCGTTCCTTGGAGAATTATAATTACTCGCAAACGCAGTGAGGAGATGACTCACTCTTTTTTAGCAGCATTTAATTCGAGAGCTTATATACAACAGACCCAAATCGGAAACACTACCTTATTGAGGTAGTGTTTTTTTTGTCCTTTCCGAAAAGATTAATAGCCATATAACACTTTTGCAGCTGGCTCGTACTTATCGCCTTTTTGCCAACGAGGAGCACGCCTTAGGTTCGCAATTAGCTCAGCAGTGTATACATACGATTGGCAGAACTTGAGTACATAGGGGAAATCTACACTTTCGGCTTCATCGGTTACTTGGTGGTAGTATTTCCCAATTTCTGCATCAAATGCAGTGAAGCCTAAACTGAAGGTAGGCGCAGGGATCCCTTTCGCCGCAAAGTTGACATTATCGGAACGATCGAACAAACCTTGTTCTGGCGCGGGGTCATCGATGGGGCGTAAATCAAAGGTTTCAGTTCCTTTTTCGATGACCGATTTTGCGCCGGTGCGTTCAAGCCCAATTACCGTTACAATTTCTGTGTTGTTGTAGCCAGCACCATCAATATTTAGGTTAAATACACACTTTTCGAGGGGCATCATAGGGTTTTCCGCATAGTAACGGCTTCCAAGCAAGCCTACTTCTTCGGCAGTAAGTGCAATGAGCACCACGGAACGCTTAGGTGGGTTTTTAGCTAATATTTTTGCTGCTGCAATAATGGCGGTGGTCCCAATGGCATTATCGCGTGCTCCATTAAAAATAGTATCTTCTGCTGTTACATTTTGTGCCCCTGCTTTCCCTACACCCACATGGTCGAAATGAGCAGTTAACAAAATATATTCATCTTTTAGCTTCTCATCGGTTCCTTCGATATAGCCTACTACATTTTGCGTGGGCAACTTATTGGTTTGGCTGCCGCTGCTTTCTATTTTGAGCGATGTCAGTTTTCCCTCGTTCGCTTTTTTAAGGGTTTGCATACTGCCATCGTTCAGCCAAAATGTTGGTAAAGTCACAGTGTTTTCTTCGGCTATTTGCATGCGGCTGCCCGATAAATATCCACGTAATAAATTCCAAGGAACAGGTAAGTTGTACAGTTCAACAAACCCAATAGCCCCTTTTTCTTTAGCAAGTGCTTGTTTTTGGGGAGTGGCACGCATAGCCGCGTACGCATCGGCAGCATCGGCCATACCGATTCGTGCTACTACCACTTTCCCTTCAACCGATTTGCCCGCGTAGTCGTCTTCAGACATGCCATAGCCTACAAATACAGCTTCGCCATCGTACGAAAACGCTTTACCGCCCATCACCAACATTTCTTCGCCATGTTTCCACGTTTGTTCGCCGGCTTCGATGGTTCCAGATTTTGCAGGGTTTACTTCGTTCAAATAAAATGATTGATAGTAAGACTCGTGGTTGGGGATTTTCTTCACGCCGTATTGACGAAACTGCTCGGCGATGTATCGGGCGGCGACATTATTGCCCGGGTAGCCTGCTTTTCTACCGGCTAGCTCATCGGAGGCTAAAAAGCGAACATGCCGTTCTATTTCAGCTTGTGTGAGGGCAGCTGATGCCGGATCTTGTGCCTGTAGGCTGGAGAGCACTCCTAATTGGATTGCTAATACGATTCGTAAAATGCGTTTCATTTTCATTGCTGAATTTTAAAGTTGATGTAATGAGATGACGCTGCGCGTATCTTTTCTTCTTTTTATCGAATCTCAAGGTAGGAAATCTGCCCGAATTCTCATTTGAATCCTTGGTAGAAAAACGTACCTTAAAGGTTATCACCTATTTTTAACAACGAATAGCCGAACAAACTTCACTCGGCACTTTTAATTCACTATCCAACAATCCCTATGAAAAAAATTCAACTACTTTTCATTTTTGTATTGGGTGTGCTTACTAGCCAAGCACAAATTGTTAGCATTTCGCCGGCAACCCCTTCTCCTGACGGAACACCCGTTACCATTACCTACGATGCCACGCAAGGCAATGCCGCTTTAGTAGGTGCCGAGAAAGTATATATCCATACTGGTGTGGTAATCGATAGTCCCGACGGCACTTCGTGGAACTATGTGGTAGGTAACTGGGGGCAAGATGATGGCGTAGGTGCCATGACACGCGTACCCGGCGCAACAGATCGGTGGGAAATCGCCCTCACTCCTGATATCCGCCAATATTACAAGGTATCTGCCGGCGAACCTATTTTCCGTTTGTCGATGGTATTTCGCAATGCCGATGGATCGGTAGTGGGCAGAGGGACTCCGGGCGAGTTTCCCGGAGGGTTTGTTGCCTCTAACCAAGATATTTACATAGACCTGCCTGTTAGCAATTTTATTCGGTTTACCACACCGACCGACCGCACTGTTTTTTTAAATGAAGGCGAAACCGTTACCATTGCCGGCGAAGCTAACAAAACGGCTGCCTCGCTTACACTCTCTGCCAATGCGGGCAACGGCTTTGAACAACTCCTCCAACTCGAAGGTGCCCAAACGCTATCGTTTAACTATCCCGTTGCGCAATCGGGCGAGGTAACATTTCGGCTTGAAGCGGTAATTGATGGGGAAACGCTCGTAGGCGAGCGATCTTTCAATTTCGTAATCCGCGAACCCAACAAAGAAGCCGAATTGCCCGGCTATCTGCATACCGGTATTAACTATTTCGCTGACGACCCCACTAAAGCCGGGCTGGTGTTGATTGCCCCGGGGAAAGAAACGGTTTACGTAGTAGGCGATTTCACGAATTGGGAAGTGAGCGCTGACTACCAAATGAACCGCACCCCCGATGGGGAAAAGTTTTGGATTGAGCTCGAAGGCCTCGAACCAGGGAAAGAATATGCCTATCAGTATTGGATTGATAATTTAAAAATAGGCGACCCCTATGCCGATAAAGTTGCCGACCCCTGGAACGATTCGTTCATCCCCGAGTCGGTATACCCGAACCTACTCCCCTATAACCGACAAGACTACGGCGTAGCATCTGTATTACAAACTAACCAACAACCCTACGAGTGGAAATTCCCCGAAGTGGTAGGCGGCAAGCCTGCCAAAGAAGACCTTATGGTATACGAATTGCTGGTTCGCGATTTTGTAGGCTCGCATAGTTACAAAGACCTCACCGATACGCTTTCTTATTTAAAACGGCTAGGAGTAAATGCTATCGAGCTAATGCCCATTATGGAGTTTGAAGGCAACGAAAGCTGGGGGTATAATCCTTCTTACTTTTTTGCTCCGGACAAATACTATGGTACTAAAAACGACCTGAAACGGTTTATCGATAAAGCACACGAAGAGGGCTTTGTGGTCATCCTCGATATGGTGCTCAACCATGCGTTTGGGCAAAATTCTATGGTGCGTATGTATTGGGATAGCTCACAAAACCGACCTGCTGCCAATAATCCATGGTTTAACCAAGAAGCCACACACCCTTTTAACGTAGGATATGATTTTAACCACGAGAGTGCTTATACTCAGGCTTTTGTAGATACGGTAAACCTTTATTGGCTAAAAGAATACAATTTTGATGGATATCGGTTCGATCTATCCAAGGGCTTTACCCAGCGTAACAATCCAAATGATGTAGGTGCTTGGAGTGCCCGCGATGAGTCGCGGATTGCATTGCTCAAACGCATGGCCGATAAAATGTGGGAATACGAAAGCGATAACTACATCATCTTAGAACATTTATCGGCAAACGATGAAGAGAAAGAACTCGCCGAATATGGTATGCTCCTTTGGGGAAATTTGCATTTTGACTATGCCGATGCCGTAAAAGGCAATGAAAATGCGGATATCCGTTGGGGGCTTGCTGCCAATCGAGGTTGGAACGTAAACCATGCGGTTACGTACATGGAAAGCCACGACGAAGAACGCCTGGTATTCATTAACAAACGAGAAGGGCGCGCTGAAGGGTCGTACAACATCAAAAACCCAATTGTTGCGCTCGATCGTGTAAAGCTAGGAGCCGCGTTTTTCTTCACTGTTCCTGGGCCAAAAATGTTCTGGCAATTTGGCGAACTCGGGTACGATTTTTCCATCAACGCTTGCCCGCCCGATGGGCAATTAATCCAAGAAAGCTGCAGAACTGCCAACAAGCCTATCCCGTGGGGTAGCGAGTTTAACCTCAACTATCACGAAGACCCCGAACGCATTAAACTCTATAAAACGTTTAGTGCCCTTATCAACCTTCGGAACCAATACAAAGCAATCTTTAAAGAAGGCACCTTCGATTGGGTTTCTACCGGAAAAATGCGCCGCATCAACCTTACGCATAACGATTTACACCTTGTAGTAGTGGGGAATTTCGGAACTTCTTCAGGCACTATCGACCCACAGTTTAGCAAAACAGGTACATGGTATAGCTTTTTTGAAGGAGGCACTACCTTCGAAATTTCCGATGTAAATGCCCCACTTACGCTGGCTCCTGGCGAATTCAAAGTTTTTACCGATAGGACTGTGAATTTCCCCGAAACCGGTTTACTCAATGTGTTCAAACCCATCGTAACCACCGACCCTGAAACGTTTCGAGCAAACCAAGAAGTGAAGATTACCTTCGATGCTTCGGCTGCTAACCCCGATGGTACTAACGGGCTGATAGACGCCGATAACGTTTTTATGGTTGCCGGCATCGTAACCGACTCGCCCAATGGTACCGAGCTGCAGTCGGTGATTGGCGAGAACGATGCAACCGGGGCAATGCAAAGGGTAGCAGGTGCTGAAAACCTATGGGAAATCATACTCACCCCAAACGATTACTTCAATGTAAGCGGCGAAACACAGATTTATCGCATTGGGATGTATTTCCGCGATGAAAGTGGGGCGAACCGAGGGAAAGGATTAGGAGGTACTACCATTTTTGTAGAAGTTACTCCTGAAGGAAAAATTGTAACTACTTCGCCTGAAACGTTTATCGCCGACGATGAAATTACTATCACCTTCGACGCAGTACTTTCCGACCCTAGTGGGACTGCCGGGCTAATAGGTAGCAATAAAGTGTACATACATACCGGTATTGTTACGCAAAGTGCCACCTCGGAAAGTTGGACCAACGTGGTGGGTAATTGGGGGCAAGACGATGGCGTAGGTGAAATGACACGTGTAGCAGGCGAAACCGATAAATGGCAAATCACCCTGACACCGCGCTCTTACTACAACATACCCTTTGGCACGCGGGTCTACCGACTTGGCATGGTATTTCGCAATGCAGATGGCTCCGCAGAAGGCAAAGCTCCAGGAGGTAACGATATTTTCGTAGAAGTTCAAGAAGGCGAAGTAACGGGGCTGACCGAAGACCCCATCTTTGAAGGGCTTCGAGTATACCCTAACCCGGCTAATAACGTAGTTACAGTACAAATACCTGAAGGAAATGCCAGCGATTGGCAATTTCGCTTCATGAGTATTTCGGGGAAGGTAATCTATACAACAAGTGCGCCTCCATCTTCAGGGGTGCAGCTATATCAGCTTGATATTACTACACTCCCCAACGGATTGTATTTGCTCGAAGTACAACATGCACAAAAACGAACTATGCGCAAAGTTCTAATCAGCCACTAAATATGGAACGCTTACTTAGCAGGCTTCTCACCCCTGCTTAACATCCTACCGACCCCTCGTTTAAAAAGCCTTTTCGGAAGATAGTTATCTATGCGAAAAGGCTTTTATTTCTCAAAACCTGAACAAATAAAAATACAACCAGTTTAAATTTTGCTTATCTATTCTTGAAGTCACTTTTTAAATAAACACTTATGTCTGATCACGAACGATTTCAACACGTACTTCTTATCGACGAAGACCCCATCAATAATTTGGTTTTTCAAAAATTAGCCAACGCCACAAAGCTTGCTAAGGAAATCACTGTGTTCATCAGTGCGCTCGATGCTTTAGAATACTTGAAAGGCATAAGTTATGAGGCTTTGCCCAATGCTATTTTTCTCGATATTCGTATGCCCATCATGAATGGATGGGAATTTATAGAAGAATATAAGTTGCTTGCTGAACGGTTCGAGAAAAAAATTCCAGTTTTTGTTGTAACTACTTCTTCCGATATATCTGATTTACGCCGAGCCTCTCAAAATGAGTTCGTAGCAGAGCTCATTCAAAAACCCTTGAGCCACGTTAGTTTAAAGCGCTTACTGAAAGCTTACGCCTAATTAAGATTATGGCAATGTTTCTTTAAATCCATCCCCCCTTTAGCGTTTAGGTATACAAGTAGTGAACTTACCTACTATTCTTCTTGAGTGGTAAAACGCACAATTTTCTCGTAGAGGATGTTTTTATTGAACGGTTTGGAAATATAATCGTCCATTCCTGCCTCAAGGCATCGCTCAGCTTCTCCTTGTAGTGCCGAGGCAGTCATAGCGATGATGGGCACTTTGCTCTTAGCAGCTCCTAACTCTTTGCGAATAGCTTTGGTAGCATCGTAACCATCTAGCTCTGGCATATGCACATCCATCAATATTAAGTCGTAATTTTTCCCTTGTAGCATTTCAATCGCTTTTTTGCCGTTTTCCGCTACATCCACATGGTATTTCCATTGTTCAAGTAGGGTAACTACGAGCATCTGGTTCACTTCGTTATCTTCTGCCAATAGAATCGACTTCGTGCCAACGTTATCAAGCTTTTGAGGGATTTCAAATGTTGACGGTTCCTTTTTCCGTTTTCCCAAGCGTTGCTCTGTATTCTTTTTAAAACGGATTTCAAACGAGAAGGTACTCCCCTTTACCACTTCACTTTCCAAATACATTTGACCATCCTGCATTTCCACTAATTTTTGCGAAATTGACAACCCCAAACCGGTCCCTCCGTACTTTCGGGTGGTAGCATTGGTAGCCTGGGTAAAACTCGAAAAAATAACATCAAATTTATCTCGAGGGATGCCTATGCCTGTATCAGCTACATAAAACCGCAGCAATACGGTTTTAGCATCTTCTTCGACTAGCTTGCTTCCTATAGTGATGCTTCCTTCAATAGTGAATTTAATCGCATTGGTAAACAAGTTCAATAAAATTTGATTAAACCGCACCGGGTCGCCCAAGAAGCTTTCAGGCATTTTGGGGTCAAGCTCCGTATAAATTGCTAGGTTTTTCTTTTCAAATCGCGGGCGGCAACTCTCTATTATGGTATTTATAATGCTCGAGGGCTTTACTGCTGTTTCTTCGAACACAAGCTTGCCCGATTCGATTTTCGATAAGTCGAGAATATCATTGATAATTACTAACAGATTATCTGCTGAATTTTTAATGATATCGAGATAGTTGCGCTGCACCTCTGAAAGCTCCGTATCATTTAAAAAATCGGTTACCCCCATAATAGCATTCATAGGCGTTCGAATTTCGTGGCTCATGTTTGCCAAAAATTCTTCTTTAGCTTTAGCAGAATGTTCTGCGGCTTCCTTTGCTTGTATTAAGCTTTCATTTTGTTGTTCAATTTCTGCGAGCATTTGGTTAAAACCGCTAATCAGCGTGCCAATTTCATCTTTCCGTTTTTGTTGTATCCGAATGGAATAGTCTTTCTTTTTAGAGATTTCGTTGGTGGTGTGGGCAAGCGCCAATACAGGGCGAGAAATGAGGCGTTGCAAGTTGAGCGAGAGCAGGAAGGCGACTATCAAGGTTACGAAAGAAATACTGATAAGTACCCCGGCATACCGAATGTACCGATCGTATAACAACGATAAATCAGAACGCAAATAAACTATACTGATTTTTTCGTTTTCATCTTGAATAGGTACGTATACCTCGAGGTAGTTTTTAAAGAGTTGAAAGTTGATACCTTCTTCACGAAATTCCGGAACGAAGGTGCTATTTGCCAAATTGAGGGAATCTGACAGGATAAATTGAGAATAATCGAATACTTCTTCATCGATTTCTTTGGGAATCACTGCTGTATCATAAAAAGCAAATAAGGTGTTGTTCTGATCGAAAATACAGCCGTATAAAATGCTTTTATCTTTGTGAAGGATGTTGAAAAGACTTTGCTGTACCGACCCTACTTGCTTGAACTGTACAGCAGCGTCGTTTTGGTTGCCCACTACATTGGCAAGTTGCACTAAATCGTCGATTGCTTTGCTACGGTAGCTAACAAAATCGTATGCAATAAAAATACTGAAAGAGAAAAATAAGGATAAGGTACTAATCAACATGAGGATGAATAGTATCTTAATTCGAATCGAGGTGTTAATGAGCTTACCTATTCTCATACGATTCTATTGCTTTTGCCATTTGCCACAGCCGGGAGTCAATAATTAGATTAGCGTTATTGGCAGCATCGGAATTAATGGTAAAAAAGTTGTTACGGTCAATATTTAACACGCCGCCGTACCGGCAAAAATTCTCGATGTTATCACCGATTGTTAAAATGTGAGCACGCCTATACTTATTACTATTTAACTCTTCTAAAATTTCTTTAACCTCTCCTTTTTTTGATTGAGTGATGAAAATAATGTGGCTTCCTTGCAAATCGGAAAGTTCGTTGGAACGGCGCACTTCCCACGTTCTACCCCGTATCCTGCGGTTTCTCAAGATATTATCAATAGAAGCTCCGAAAGGGTCATCTCCTAAAATACCAAGAACTATCTTATTTTCTCCGGAAAAAACGCGCTCGGGCCATGTAACGAACCGCCCGAAGTGATAAATCATCATCCCTCGAATTTCGTAATAGCCAAATTGTGCAGAGGCTTTTTGAGGTGCCAAGCTCATAAACAATAAGAGCAATAAGCTGGCTTTCGCAATATGGCGTAAGGTTCGTTTCAAAAGGTATTCGGTTTAAAGCATACAACGTCGTATTTCATAAAGCGAACTAAGTTAGAAAAGGCAAATAACATAAACCAAGTATTAGAGGATATATCAGTTGGTTGATGTTTCAAATACCACAATTTCAATGAGTAAGCTATTTGCTGCTACTTTACTTTTATCAGCTACTTCCAACGAAGAGAACGGAAATTGCGATGAGGGGATGTCCTTGTCTAGCATCACCGCCTGTATTTCTGAGAGTATTTTATCGTAATTAGCTTGTTGCTGTTCGGGATTTCGCGCATAAGCGTTGATTTCTGCATTTACATTAGGCATGGTAAGCAGAAAGCTCGCCAATTCTTGCAAGTTTTGGATATGATTTCTTCCTAAACGTGAGGCTCCTGCGGCAAAAGGCAACGGATATGTAGTGATTACTTTGCGACCTTCAGAGTCTGAAGCACCATATAATACTACTTTCGATCCCTCAAGTTGAGGGCCTTGTAAATCGCGTAATATTTCAGCATTAGCACTTTCGAAAGCGAAGTTGACCCGCTCATATAATTTTTGCCAATAGTCAACCTCTGTATCTCCAAAATCCTGTGGGTTATCGTAAATATCTTCTTCCTCAAGTTCATTAAGGCGTGCCCAGCCCTCATAATCTACTGTTGCAATAAGCTGCTCCATAAGTAAAATCATTGCATCGTAGCGGTACTCAGTGCCGGTTTCCGCTGCTTCAATTTGGCTCAACTTCGCGATTTCGTAGGATGTCCCTGAAGAGTCTACTTTAATAGCGCTTCCTATACTTTGACCAAAAAGCTTAAACGAATCGATAATCAGCGATTGGTTAAACTCGTAGTTATAGGTTTTCTCAGGGATATCTACATATGCGCGGTTTACTTCGTTGCCATCGACCTGTATGCTGATGGCGTAATGCCGATTGGGCCGAACGATTACGAAGTAGTTGCCGGTTTCCGAGTCGGGGTTGTATACATATGGTTGCTCTTTATTGGTTTCAGAATCAAACACTTTAAGCGAAACTGGCAGATATTTATTTCCTTCTTTCACGCGGATAACTCCTTTCAGCATGGTAAGTGGCAATTTTTTCTGCGGTTTGAATACGCTGATTATATCATTTTTACCAAACGACTTGTTTTCTATGCGATTTGAAGAGAGGTATGCGTACTGTCCGTCAGGAATTTGTGTGAAGTAGTCGTCGTCGAAAGTGGAATTAATAGGATACCCTAAGTTTGAAGGGGCCAGCCACTGTTGGCTTGAGTCGCGTTTAGCATGGAAAATATCTAAGCCTCCTATAGAGTTATGCCCATTAGAACTGAAGTACAGATTCTGTGTATCAGGGTGCACAAAAGGGTTTACCTCGTCGGCTTCCGTATTAATAGTAGCTCCAAGATTTTCAGGGTCTCCCCACTCGTTTTTTCCGGTCTTTTTAGCTCTGTATATATCAAAACCGCCAAAGCCTCCCGGACGGTTACTCGAAAAATAAATACTGTTACCTGCATCTGAGAAACAAGCTCCTCGTTCTGTATAGCGTGAGTTGATTTTACCACTAATTTTCTTAGGGCTTGCCCACCGCCCTCGTTTGCGACTGCTAATGTACAGCTCACCCTCTTCGCCTGCTTCCGAAATACACAAAAGCATCATTGAGTTATCTGAAGAAATCGATAACGTTTCGATTTTTTTACCTACAATATCTTGAGTATACGGGAATGACCAATCGATTCCGCGTCGGGTAGCCATATGCACTGCTTCTGTGTTGCTCTGCAAGTTAGGCGGCAGGAAGGTATACTTATCGCCATGTACCCAATGCACTGAGTTTTGCGGCCGGCTCGAACTAAAAATAAGCATTCTGCCATCGTTCGATACGAGTGGGGCATAGTCGTCGTAAGAAGTATTAACCGGGTAATCGAGAATTTGTACAGAAACAGTATTGATAGGATTTTTAATGAGCTGAGCCCCGTTCTGGCACATTTCAATAATGCGCTGTGTATCCGGGAATGGATCGTCTTGCCCTTGTTTCTCTAGCTCATCTTGGTATACGTTGAGCATATTGATGGCGTCGATAAATCGATAGGATAAATGGTAACAACGCCCCAAAAAATAGTATACATCTGCAGGTATACGCTCGTCTTTATAATTTTTCGCGAACTCCAGATAGCCAATTGCCTTGCGCTTGTGGTTATCTGAATTGTAATAACATATGCCAATTTTATACTTCAGCAATGGGTTTTCCATATTCTGATGGCTCACCGATAAGTATAAATCTAGAGCACGGGCATAATCTTGTTGTTCAAAATACTCATTGGCTTTTTGAAGCGGATCACCGGTGTTTTCTTGCGCTACAGCTAATGTAGCGAGCAATAAGCAGCTAATGAGTAGTTGTAGAAATCTTAAAATAATCATTGGAAACCTTCCTTAAACTTATTATTCTAACGGCACAGCTAATAGAAATATTTGGCGTTGTTGGCTGCAAATAAAAAGGCTATAATGTTTATAGCCTTTCGAAGAAACAGCAGTGTAGTATGTTGGGTTATGAACCTGATTTGGAAACTTTCATTACAAGTACATCATACCCTTTGCTTTCATCAGCATTGGTAAGCCCTACTGCCACTAACCCCTCATCTTCAGTTTCTACTACGCCAAATGCACGCTGTTCAGCTACTCCTCCTAACGAACTTTGCCATATTTCTTCACCACTGGTCGATACTTTTACTAAGAACATATTGTACCCTTCGTTACTTGTATTATTACCCTCTTCATCTGCAACATACACTTGTGTATAGCCTGCGGCTACAAAATTACCATCTTTTGTTTCAATAACTTCAAACGCTTCGTCGGTACTTAACCCACCAAAAGGTTTTGCCCATTGCTCGTTACCATCGGCATCGGTTTTAATGAGCCATGCATCGAGGCTCGCCACGGCAAAAGAGTAGGTGTGCCCTCCAATCAGATATCCACCATCACTTGTCTGAATCACTGAGTTACCCATATCGTTATCCCCTCCACCATAGGTTTTTTCCCATTTCTGATTTCCTTCTTGGTCGATGTGAATCATCCATACATCCCACTTCCCATTTCCAACTGACTCTGTGCGACCAACTATGGTGTAGCCATCTTCTACTTGAATAATATCGGAACCTTCTTCGCTTTTTTCGCCTCCATAGGTTTTTTCCCATTGTTTGGTACCGTTCTCATCTATTTTCACTACAAAAACATCAGAGGATTCTTGCTCGAGGCTGAGCGTTCTGCCGGCAAGCAAGAAGCCGCCATCGTGTGCCGGGGTAATAGCACGCGCTTCGTTAATGCTTACTTCTGCTTCCGAGAAAACATAGGTTTTATTCCAAAGTTCTTCACCTTGTGGACTGATGCGAACTGCCCACATATCGGTAAAACCAGGGCCATTCCCGTACGAGTCTGAATGACCCACTACTACAAAATCGCCATTCCCAAGCTCTACAATTTCAAACGCTTCGTCCGATTCATCGTCGCCGATGGTTTGCTCCCACTGTAGTTGCCCTTGAGCATCCAGACGCAGCAAGTACATATCGGTACCGCCTGTAGTGGCGGCAGCTCGTCCGGCTACTAAAAACCCTCCCGACGATACAGCGATTACATCTTGAGCAGCTTCAAAGCCTTTCCCCCCATAGGCTACTTCAAAAGTAGTTTGGGGAGCTTGGATATAATTGTATGTAGATACCGATTGAAAAGGTTGCATGATGCTCTCTATCATAAAAGAGAAAAATGCTGTGCATACGATTGCGTACGTAAACTTCATACTGTATTTGTTTAATTTGAGTCAAAGCCAAAACACTAACAATAACGATACACTTTTGTATTGTTGTGATTTGAATTGCTTTTATAACGCAGACTTAACAAAAATTATTCTGATTATTTAGCACTCTTTGCCTCAACGAGCCGCTGCCCTGCTCACTCAGCGGAAGTAATATGAACGATACAATAGAAACCAGACTCAGTATTTATGGAAGTGCAGTGGATAGCAATAAAAGGCGAACGGTTATGTTTAACCCCTCATCGGGCAATTTGGTGGGCACGTACCCATACTTTAATTGTTGCCGATATGCATATTGATAAGCCTGCTCACTTCCGCAAAGCCGGTATACCTATTTCGAAGCAAAGCATGGAAGCTGATTTAGAACGTTTGTCGGCTGCGATACGCTTTTTTTCGCCTAAGCGGCTTCTTGTGCTTGGCGATGTGTTCCACAGCAACCCCAACACCGAAACGAAGGCTTTTTCCCATTGGGTTGCCCAACAATCGATTGAAGTAGAGTTGATTAGTGGCAACCATGACCAATTGGCATTGAAGCACCTCCCTCCTATATTTTCGCGCGTTAGTGCGCTGCACAGAGAGAGTATCTTTTGTTTTGCCCATGCTCCCGAAGATGCTCCCCCCGATGCCTTCACGCTATGTGGGCATTGGCACCCTCAAATTCAGTTGCAGGGGAAAGGCAAGCAAAGGCTTACCCTACCTTGCTTTTATTTTACCCCTACTTTGGGCGTATTACCTGCTTTTGGTTCTTTTACCGGAGGATACACCGTATCGTTACAGGCAAATACGGAGGCGTACCCCATCACCCCTAATAAAGTATTTCCTAAGGTAAAGCATCCCTTTTGATAGTTAGCACAACTTCACGTAACTCCCTAAAAAACGAATCTGATTCGTGTATTTATTAAAAATGTTTTGTACTCGCTCATCTTCGTAGTGCCCATCAAAATCAATTAAAAACCAATACTTAAAGGTATCCCCATCTTTGGCGGGTCGGCTTTCTACTTTGGTAAGGTTAACGCCTGCGGTTTTAAATTCTAATAAGAAATCGACTAGGGCACCTGGAGTATCCGATATCCGTGCCAGAATCGTAGTTTTATCTTGGTTGCCTTGTTGGTTCATTACATTTTTCCCTAAGATTAAAAACCGTGTACGGTTATTATGGCTATCCTCGATATTTTGGAATAACATGGGCAACCCATAAAGCTTAGAAGCAATGTGTGAGCAGATAGCCGCTGAGTTGGGGCGTTCTTTGGCAAGTCGCGCTGCTTTTGAAGTAGAGGTTACCTCAATGCATTTGACCTCATCGCCGAAATAATCGGATATGAAGTTTTTGCACTGCCGAAACGCAATATCTTTTGAGTAGATTGTCTCTATATTATGTAAGTTGTTTTCTTGAGAAGCAAAGGCAAAGTGAATAGGCATGGGGATTTCTGCAACTATTTTCACATCGCGCACGCACAACTGATCGATGGTATCGGCTACGGAACCTTCTTGGTTATTTTCAACCGGCACAATTCCGAAACGTACCCGCTCAGTTTCCACACTATCGAAAATAGCTTTGATGGTAGGCAGGGCAATGTATTCGCTCATGGCACCAAATCGGCTTTCGGCAGCTTGGTGGGTAAAACTTCCTTCAGGGCCCAAGTAGGCAATACGTTCGGGCAGTTCGATGTTGCGACTTACGGCAAAAATCTCTAAAAAAATGGCTTCAATTGCCTCACGGTTCAGTAAGTTGCCATTGTTTAGCTGCTCTAACCTATCTAAAATCCATTTTTCTCGTTCAGGCCGATATACAATCGCATTGCTTCGCTTTTTCATCAGTCCTATTTCGTGGACTATCTGCATGCGGTGGTTGAGCAATTCCAGAATCTGAGAGTCTAGGTCGTTAATTTTTTCGCGCAAGGAGTTGAGTTCCATAGTTCAGCCAAATGCTAAATTTTTGTTGAAAATTGTGGTGATGATTTCCTAATCATTGGGCTTATCAGGAGCGCCAATGCACAAAGCAGTATGCTATCTGCGAGTAAATGCTATGTGAGGAAAACCTTGATATTGTTGTTGTTAATGCAAGAAAGGTTAAGGTACTCAAAAAGGTAGAGCAGCAAATCTGATACTCTTCTGAGTAAATTCAAAACAAAGCTCTCTTAAAATTTAAGTGGATTGAAATGCTTGAAATGCCCATTCATTTTAATGCGTTTCTTCGCTTTTTCCACTTCGGCTAGCATTGGAATCGTGCGCGTGAGGTGGTCAATGATGAACTCAATGCGCTTTTTTTCCGATTTAATGATTAGCAACTGATATTCTTGCGAAGGGCTTAAGCCTATTTGATGTCCTAATCGAAAGGATAGTAAATCGTCTTCGGCAGAAAGCGACTGTGGCACATCCATGAGTTCAAACAGTTGCCCTACTTTTTCTATCAAAAGGACACGATCTGAAAGTGTGGAGTCGTCGGTAGGTTCTTCGAGTACTACTTCACCACCGGCATATAGTTTCCCCTGCATAGGATTATTAAATTGCTCGATACGAAAGGTGCGTACACCTTCGCACTTAATATCCATTCTGCCGTTTTCGTATCGATTCACAATTTCTACTAGTTGCAGTTCTGTGCCATGGAGTTTCATGCGGTCGTCGATAAACGGAGGAATACCAAAGGTGATTCCCTGCTCGTAACAATCATGGGTTAGTTGTTGGTAGCGCGGTTCAAAAATATGTAAATGCAGGCTCTCTTCAGGAAACACAACAATACCGAGAGGAAACAAAGGGAGTTCTTTAATGTCCATACCGACCGAATCACAGGTTTTAAAAAATACTATTTGCGCTACTTTTGTGTTTGTTCTAAGATACAATACCAATTGAGTAGGCACAAATAGAATAATTTCTCTAGCCTTAGTGCCAACTTTTGCAGATGTCCAAGGTACGCCTTAGAACCTCTGTTTTACCTCTTGATATTTTTAAAATGGAAAGCGTTTCCCAAATTTGGCAATTATCTTGAACTTGTAGCGTATCAAGAGTAAGACTCCATTCTAACAGATAATAACACAACCTCACCGTATATGAACAGCTCATCGCGTTTCTTAATTTATGCAGTAGAAGACGACCCGGTATTTTCAAAAATGCTGAACTACCTACTCACGCTCGACCCTGAGCATGAGCTAAGGATGTTTCAATCGGGGAGGGAAATGCTCGATGCATTGCCCAATAACCCTTCTCTGATAACACTCGACTACCGCCTCCCCGATTTTAGTGGCGTGGAACTCTTGAAACGCATTCGGTTTGCATACCCCGAACTTCCTGTGATTGTAATCTCCGGGCAAGAAGACATTAAAACAGCGGTGAACTTGCTGAAAGAAGGGGCATACGATTATATTACCAAAGATGAAGACATCCGCGAGCGTTTGCTCAATAGCATCAGTAATGCCAAGAAAAATGTGATGTTAGCCCGCGAGGTAGAATCACTCCGCGAAGAACTTTCTAACAAATACGATTTTAATAAATCTATTATTGGAAATAGCGACGCCATCACACGCGTATTTAAAATGCTAGAAAAAGCTGTAAAAACAAACATAACCGTTTCTATTACCGGCGAAACCGGCACTGGCAAAGAAATAGTAGCGAAGGCTACCCATTTCAATTCGCCCCGCAAGCGTTTCCCATTTGTAGCCGTGAATATTGCTGCCATACCCGATACGCTCCTCGAAAGCGAACTATTTGGGCACGAGAAAGGAGCGTTTACCGGTGCTGTAGCCCGGCGCGTCGGTAAATTCGAAGAAGCCAACAAAGGCACTATTTTCCTCGATGAAATAGGTGAAATGGATATGAACTTGCAAGCTAAATTGCTCCGTGTACTCCAAGAACGCGAAATAGAGCGCATTGGTGGAAATAGTAAAGTAAAGCTCGATGTACGGGTAATTACTGCAACCCACCGCGACTTAACCAAGCTAGTAAAAGAAGGCAAATTCCGCGAAGACCTCTACTACCGACTCATGGGAATGCCCATCCACTTGCCCCCATTGCGCGAGCGAGGCTTCGATATTATCCTGATTAGCCGTTATTTCATCGAGAATTTCTGCAAAGAAAATGGCATGCCGAATGTTTCGCTCACTCAAGGTGCCATCGATAAGCTGATGTCGTACGGGTATCCGGGTAACATTCGCGAGCTAAAAGCCATGGTAGAACTCGCCACTGTGATGTGCTCTGAGGGAAAAATCACCGAAGACGACATCCACTTTAACTCCTTAAACGACGAAACGCACTTGTTTAGCCAAGAAAAATCATTACGGGAGTATACCTTTGATATCGTTCGAAGTTTCTTAAAAAAATACGATAATAACGTAATGCTTGTAGCGCGAAAGCTCGATATTGGAAAATCTACCATTTACCGCTACCTACAAGAAATGAAAGAACTAGATGACGCCTCATAAACGTTTGCCATACACTACGCTATACTAAGCTAATCGTATTTCGTTCGCCTGTTAAACCTAATTCCTATGACAATCTGTAACTTAGACTATCTTCACAAAGTGAGTTATGGAGATACTACTTTTATCGCTGAAACCGTGCAGGCGTTCTTGCAGCACACCCCTACCGAACTAAAAAAATTGCATGACGCCCTTTCGCAAGAACAGATAGAAAGCGTTGCGTACACAGCGCATGCGCTCAAATCGTCGTTAAAAATGCTAGGGATGACTTCTACACATAAAGCTTGTCTAGCTTTAGAACAGGAAGCCAAAGTAGATGGCGATATTAAAAAAATGCAACAATACATTGCCACCATTGAGCAAGATTGTACACAAGCCTACCAAGAACTTGCTCACGCTTTAAAAAAACTCTAGCAAGCCCGCCCAAAAGAGCAGCAAGTGTAAATAAGCGAACAGATTCCAAGATATTTTGTACGAAAACGTACATATAATTACCATACACCTTGTCGAGAAATAGTTATAAACACCTGATTTACTGATGTTTAAATAGATTGGTTTGAGTTTAGCAATACTACGAAATCATGAAAAAAACTAACCCATTCCATTCATCTAAACACTTAAGAAATCATGAAAAAGTCATTTGTAACCCTCGCACTTCTTATTGGATTTACTACACTTGGTTTTGCCTCTACGCAACCTGTTGTGAAATCGCTTCCAGCTAATGAAATATCACCGCTTACTACAGAGGAACAAGCTTTGTTAGAGCGCCTAACGAATGAGTTAGATTACTCGCTTGAACAAGTTCTAGCAAGCATTGAAGATACTACCGAAATTGAAAAGGTATTGGTATACGATGCAAAAGGAAACCTAATCGAAACGCAAGAAGGCGAAATCGACTTTGAGGCACTACCAGAAGGTGCAAGCCCGCTGATGTTAGACGGTACTACTTATTACTTCATCATCTTATAAGTATACACAAACGGCTTTTTTCACGGTTTCTGTATGCTTTACCACTCAGTAATGTAACCTAATAATCTTCTTCATAACCTAACGAAAGGACAGTCCACCTGAAGCTGTCCTTTTTTCTTTTTAAGAATCATACGGTTTCCCCTCCACAGCTTGATCCGGCGCCTGCCGTACATCCGTAGCAATGGCGGTTTACTACAATAGATCGGCTTTCTAAAGCTTGTACATCAAACTGACTAATATGCTGCGGGGCTGTATTTTCTACTTTTAGTTCTAACATTTGGTTAAAATCGCAATCGTAGAGGTAACCATCCCAGCCGATAGAAATGGTGTTGCGGCACATCACGCCTGCCGCTGCCGCCGGATTGAATGCGTTGGCGAGTTTCTCTATGTAGGCATCGTAGTTTTCTGTAGCAATGAGGTACTCTAAAAACCGGCTAATTGGTAAATTTGTGATGGCAAATAAACGATTGAACGAAATGCCATATCCTTGTGCTAGTTTTTGTTTAAACTCTTTTTCGAGGCTTTCTTGAGCCGAGGGCATAAAGGCTCCTGTAGGGTTGTACACCAAATTAAGGGTTAGCCCAGTTCCTTCTTTTCCATACCCTACCTCATTCAACATGTTAAGGGCTCTAATCGATTTTTCAAATACCCCTTCGCCCCGTTGAGCATCAGTTCTACGCGCCGAAAAGTACGGCAGCGATGAAACTACTTCAACCTGATGATCGCGAAAAAACTCGGGCAGGTCGTGGTACTTGGGGTTGGCTACAATAATGGTCAGATTGCAACGCACCATCACTTTGCGCCCTAGTTTGCGGATTTCCTCTACAAACCAACGAAAATGCGGATTCATTTCCGGCGCGCCTCCAGTAAGGTCTACGGTTTGGATATCGCTTTGGCGCAGCGCCTCTATGCAGTACATCATCGTTTCGCGCGTCATAATTTCTTTGCGATCTGGCCCAGCATCTACATGGCAATGTTTGCAGGTTTGGTTGCACATTTTCCCTACATTCACTTGGAAAATATCAATTTTAGTAGGTTTCAGCGGGTATAAGCCGGCAGCGCGCATAGGTACTTCAAAGCGTTCTGTGGTGTTCTGCTCGTCATCATCTAAGTGTTGAACTTGCCGAGCGGCGGAAGCTAGTTGGTGTTTTCTTCGTTGTAAACTGCTAATAGTCATAATTAATACGATTGAAAGACAATGCCCAGAAAGCTATTTCAAGGCATTGAAAAATTTACATGGTTAGATCTTTGGTTTTGTTCATCATTTGTACGCCATGAACGAGCGAAGCTCCTCCACGAATAGCGGCGGCAACATGCACTGCCTCCATCATTTGTTCTTCGTCGGCACCTTTTTCGAGCGAGTCGGTTGTGTATGCATCGATGCAATATGGGCATTGGATTGCGTGTGCCACTGCTAGGGCAATTAGCGATTTTTCTCTGGCAGTAAGGGCTCCTTCTTTAAAGGCTTCGCCGTACCAATCGAAAAACTTCTTGGCAAGCTCGGGTTGAAACTCTTTGATGTTGCCAAACTTTGGCAAATCTTCGGGGCTGTAATAGGTGTCTTTCATGGTTTTAATATTATTAGATACTGAAATGATAAAGCTAGACGAATTCGATTAGAACGAATGTCTTTGTGTGGACTAACTACGAAAACTTCTCTACGGTTTTAATCCATCGTAGAGGGATGTTCCCCCGAGCGGCTTCTTGATAGTCTTCGTAACTACAGGGCACGATGGCACTTCGATTGATGGACTGCGTAGCTTTTGCCGGCACGGGGACTTCCATCCACCACTTTTCCGAATGCTTACTTTTGTAAAATACTAAATCGCTTTGTTGGCTGCCCATTGCCACTGTGTATTTGATATGAAAGTTGCTTTTAAAACTCATTTCCTCAGTGCGGTGGGCAAATCCTTCTATAAAATACCAAAGCATTACGGCAAGGGTATCGCACGCGAGGAGAGTGCGAGAGGTCGCCGGCGATACTCCATAAAAACCAGCAGAGCTGAGTTGGGCATTGTGCCCGGCATACCAGCATAGTTGGCAGGCTTCCTCGCCGGTAAGCCCAAAAGGAGTTGCCTCTTCATTGCCATGCGGGCTTTTCAGAGCGCTCATATCGAACGATAGCATATCAGCCGCCCGAATGAGCGGCTCTACTTGGGCAGTCGAATCGCGAATTTGCCCCACGCTGAGGGTATCGTACTTGAGCTTTTCGAGAGTTTTTAAGGTTTCAGGGTGTACCAAATAGCGCTGTTGTGCCAAGTGGGTATATTCGAACAGAAAATTCGGATGGTGCATCAAAATTTGGTGCACATGTCGCAAGTTGGCAGAGCTTTCTTCGTCAAACGAAAGATCTACACGGGCATCTACATTTAGTACGCTTACAATTTTTTCTAAGTTCTCGTACGCCATATATTGCCCGTAATCGAGGGCATGGCTCCCTCCTACAATGAGCGGGAACGTATGGTGCGAAATTAGCATTTCGCATACTTCTTTTAGCCGATACAAGGTTTCCTCTGGCGTTTCGCCTAGCCGTAAATTGCCCAAGTCGATTAGTTGGCAAGGCTTGCTCAGCGGTGTAAAGGCATACAACGCTTTCCGTACTTGATACAGCAATGCAGAAGGCTCCGAAGGAGAGGCAACTTCAAAACGGTACTCAGGTACGCCAATGAGTGCTACTTCGGCTTCTTGCCAATCGGTGCTGGCTTCGAGGGCAAACTGCACTTGTTCGCCAAGTGTGCCGCCTTGTTGAAGCGGTTCTCGCATTTCTGCATCGAAAAAATCAAAAAACAAAGCGATGTTCATACAAAAGCTATTTACCATAGATATGCCTAAAGTTAACCAGCGAAAGGCTTTCTTGGTAATACAAACTTTAGAAAACCGCCATATGATGAGTCGGCATCCAACAAAAAACTCCTTCAACGGAAGGAGCCTTTGCCTTTATCACATGATCTGTTCTTTTTTTTGATTTGGGTCGCTATCGTTTAATTGAGTCTAAAAGTAACAGGTAGTATCATTTGCGAATTCACTTTTTTCCCATCTTTCATCGCGGGTGTCCATTGTATCTCTAACGAGGTTAAGGCGGCAAGTGCTGCATCTTCGCAGGCTTTGTCAAACCCACGCACTACTTTGGCATTTTGCAAAGCACCCTCTTTGTTCACCACAAATTGCACAAACACTCTTCCTTCTAGTTTTGCATCTTGCGCCTCTTGGGGGTATGCCAGGTTAGCAGCAAGCGCTTGCATAAACGCCGCCATTCCTCCTACAGGGGCTGCCGGTTGATCTACTTCTGTGGTAGCTGCCTCGGTTTCTACTTTTTGGGTAGTACTTCTAGCAATTTTCACAGGCAAAATTAATTCTTGATTTACCGGTGCGCCTTCGAGCATTGCCGGGCTCCAATCGGTGTTTGCCAGTTTTACAAAACTGCCAAGGATGGCTTCGTCAATGGCGGGCGAAATCCCCTTTTTTACTTCGGCATTGCGCAAAGTCCCTTCTTTCCCCACGATAAAGCGAATAAATACCGTTCCTTCGGTTTGTTCGGGTAGGTTAACCTCTTTGAGCAAGTTGCCAAATAACGCGGGGAATCCTTCTTTAGGTTCTGCATTTTTATCGGCTTGGGCAACTATATCGGCACTGCCAAACGGGAGTTGGTTTTTAAACTGTACAGGGTTTTCCGGGGTACCAGTCATTTCGCTATCGTTGCACGAAAACGTGAATAACAGCAAGGCAAGCATGGGAAGTGCAAGGGCTACTTTCCAACTTTTTGAACGGGAGGTTGCATTTTTCTGCATCATTTTGATTCGGGTTTTTAGTTGTGATTGATTGAAATTATGGACTACACGCAAGGGCGTATTCTGAAAGATAGATTGTACCACAAAACGCGCATAGATTTTTAAATCGGTGTGTTGAAGGACCGCTCGATCGGCAATAAACTCGTGTTGGTCTACCAAAGCACGGTGGTAAGCATACACCACCGGATTGAACCAAAACACTATTTTGAGTAGCTCGATCAGCAGTAAATCGTACGAGTGTTTACCTCGAATGTGCGCTAACTCGTGGGCTTTAATTTGTTGTACTTCCGAGGCGGAAAGCGCTACGCGGTTATCCCAAAATAGAAAGGAAAAAAACGAAAAAGTGGGGAGTTTCCCTTCGGTATGCACTAAGCGATACCCTTGATGATACTCCGTGCGATGTTGGCGGACAAATCGGAACAAATGCACAAAACTTAGCAAAAGTTTCCCCAACAAGATGGCAGATACTACAAGGTACACTCCTACTATCAGACCAATTCCCCACGTTTGTGCTACGGTTTGCTCTGCCACGATGGTAACCGTTTCCAGCGTGATAGGCGTTTCCGAAGCAGAGGCAATCCCCAAGGGGCGCAAAACATACCCTACGCCCATCGGTTCGCCACCCATCTGCCATGAGGGGAACGATAGTAGCGGAATCACCAACGATGCCAGCAAGGCTGTGTTCAGGTAAAACCGATTGCGCTGAAAGAACGTGTCTTTTCGGAAAAAAGCATAGTATACCGCATACAAGGCGATAAGGCAGATACTACTTTGTAAGAGATAAGAAATCATAATCTTAGCTTATTTTGAGTCGTCAGAATCTTTTTTCAGGTCGTCTTCTACATCGCGCATGAGGGCGTCGAACTCACTGAGTTCTATGTTATTTTCCTTCACAAAGAAGGATACCATCTGTTTGAAAGAGCCACCGAAATAACGCGACATCACACTTTTAAGAAAAAAGTCGCTGTAGGCTTTACGGTCGATGGTAGGATAATACTCATAAGTTTTCCCCAACGAACGATGCGCTACAAACCCTTTTCCCTCCAAAATGCGCACAATGGTTGAGATGGTGTTATAAGCTGGCTTTTCTCCTTTTTCGTTAGGCGGCAGCTCTTCGATAATGTCTTTTACAAAGGCTTTTTCTAAATCCCAAAGCACTTGCATTACTTGTTCTTCGGCTTTTGTGAGTTCTCG
>CAYMYI010000043.1:0-30490 GCA_964394585.1 uncultured Roseobacteraceae bacterium | reverse complement strand
CCCTACCTACTTAGTAGGGGGGTATGTTCGCGATTTAATTCTCAAAAGAGAAAGTAAGGATATCGATGTGGTGTGTGTGGGTAGCGGTATTCGGCTTGCCGAGCAAATGGCAAAAAATGCTAAAGAGAACATTCCCGTAAGCCGATTCAAAAATTTCGGTACAGCCATGGTTAAGCTAGGCGATACAGAAGTAGAATTTGTAGGAGCGCGCCGCGAATCGTACCAAAGAAACTCGCGAAAGCCCATTGTAGAAGATGGCACTTTAGAAGATGACCAGCAACGCCGCGATTTCACCATCAATGCCTTAGCCATTTCTTTGAATAAAGAGAACTATGGCGAACTGATTGACCCCTTTGGTGGAGTGAGGCATCTGGAAGAAAAAAACATTAAAACCCCGCTCGACCCTACAATTACCTTCTCTGACGACCCCCTCAGAATGCTTCGAGCGATTCGGTTTGCCAGCCAACTCAAGTTTGATATTGCACCGGAAACCTTTCAGGCTATCTACGAAAACCGAGAGCGCATTACAATTATTTCGCAAGAGCGGATTATCACCGAACTCAACAAGATTATTCTATCCGAACAACCTTCATATGGCTTTAAATTGTTGTTTCATGCCGGGTTGCTATCGTATATCTTTCCTGAATTGCTCGATTTAAAAGGAGTCGATGCAATAGGAGGAAAAGCCCATAAAGATAACTTCTACCACACGCTACAAGTACTTGATAATATTTCAGAAGCCACCGACGATTTATGGCTACGGTGGGCGGCAATTCTGCACGATATCGCCAAGCCACACACCAAGCGGTTCGAAGATAAACAAGGGTGGACTTTCCACGGGCACGAAGACCTAGGCGCCAAACTCGTTCCCCAAATTTTCAGAAGGTTTAAACTCCCTCTTGATGAACGCATGCGCCGTGTGCAAAAGATTGTACGCTTGCACTTGCGGCCAATTGCTTTGGTAAAAGAACACATAACCGACTCGGCAATCCGCCGTTTACTCTTCGAAGCCGGCGACGACCTAGAAGGCCTGATGACGCTCTGCCGAGCAGATATCACTTCGAAAGACCATAAAAAAGTGCAGCGTTATCTCGAAAACTTCGATATCGTTGAAAAAAAACTACAGGAAATAGAAGAAAAAGATAAACTTCGGAACTTCCAGCCCGTTATTACAGGCGAAATTATCATGAAGACTTTTGCACTCCCCCCTTCTCGTATAGTGGGCGAAATCAAAAAAGAAATTCGCGAAGCAATTTTAGAAGGAAAAATCAGGAATGACCTCAACGACGCTCTACCATTTATGTATAAAATAGGCAAACGGCTGGGGCTCGAAATCCACAAAACATAGCTATGCTGTTTCTGTTCAAAGTCTTATATTTGATATATACCCGATTCGGCAACGCAAACGGTTTCACTAAAAAAATTATTTACAATAAACGCTCAACAACGTTATGGCATTCGGATTTTTTAAGAAAAAGAAAAAAGAAGAGGAACTACACTATGATCCTTCCAACATTGGTGTAATGGATATCCGCAAAGGATGGGTATTTGAGTACGACCTCAAAACATGGGAAGTTACCGAAGAGTATGAGTACGATTGGGGCAACAACTACTTTACCTATGAGTTTAAATGCGTTGCCGCCGACGATTCGATTTATTTGGGCGTTGAGAAAGACGACGAAATTTCGTGCTATGTGATGCGGAAAATCAATTTTAGTAAGCTCGATGAAGAAGTAGAACAAAGTATTGTGAATAAAGGCACTGCCCCACGCATGATTATTCTCGATGGTATTACATTTTTTAAAGAGACCGAACGCCCTGGCTATTTCCGCAGCATCGATAGCGAGCATTGGGATGAGTTTATCGTGTGGGAATATCTTGATGAAACCGGTAAATACGCCTTAAGCGTAGAACAATGGGGCGATACCGAATTTGATGCAGCCGTAGGCGTTGTTGAAACTGAACGCGCTATATCGAATATCTTACCCGCCTGAACAGAGTCTTCCGTTCATATGTTAGTCAAATAAACATTCTTTTTAACGAAACTATCAGAACAATGAAAAAATTAGCCTTGTTAGTAGCTGTATTCCTATTGGGAGCTTGTTCGTCATCCCGTGAATATGTGCAAAATCCCGTTGATACCCTCATTAAGCAAATGGATAAAGACCCTGACTTCACCATTATTTTATATGACATGAAAGAAGAAGGCTCGTTTTCCACAGATTACTACCACATGTATAAAGTGGTGAAACCAGGGGAAGGCGATAAGCCAGTATCTGAACTTACCGAATGGAAAGAAGTAACTGAAGACTTTTTCTTTCTGCATGAAGCAGATATGGGAATGGAAATCGCTGCTAAGAACAACGGGAAAGTAACCAAGCAAACTGCCCCTCCCGGATACTCTAACTACGTAGGCAATGATAAGTACGGTCAGTGGAAAACTCGATCAGATGGAACGTCTTTTTGGGAGTTTTACGGCCAATACATGTTTATGAGCAATATGCTAGGATTAATGGCAGGGCCGGTGTATCGCACTTCTTACATGGATTATAACCGCAATTACCGAGGAACCCGACCCTATTATGGAGGAACGTCTTCTGCGCCAAGTTATGGTACGTACTCTTCAACGGCTTTGAAACAAAACCCTAAAAGTAACTTTGCTAGTAAAGTTCAAAGTCGAGTATCGCGCAGTGGCTCCAGTGCAACCCGCTCAGGATCGCGTTATAACTCTAGTTCTTCATCGCGTTCCCGCTCTTCTTCCTCGAGAGGTGGAAAATAATAGAACGGATATAATTTATTTTGAAAGCAGGCTTTCCAAAAGTCTGCTTTTTTTCTTTGATAGCAACAGATAAACACAGTTTTCCCTTCTTTAGGAAACTAGGTAAATTAGCTACTTTGCAGTGGGTTTACCACAATTCATTCTAAAACTAAACAACGTACCTAAACGTATGCTCAGCAAATCCAACGTACTGAAATTATCGCTTTTTGCCACAGGGCTTTCCGGTATTGTAGCAGAGTACATTCTTTCCACCCTAGCAACCTACTTTCTTGGGAACTCTACGTTTCAATGGACGATGATCCTGTCCTTTATGCTCTTTTCTATGGGGTTGGGAAGCCGCCTCAGTAAATACTTCAGCAAGTACCTTCTTGAAAAGTTCATATTTATTGAGTTTACTCTCTCAGTGCTTGTCTCTTTTTGCGCTGTACTTACATACTCTATGGCATCGTACATGAGTATTTCAGAATCGTTTTTGATGGGGCATGTAGACCATACTGGGGTGCTCATCTATTTCTTAGCTATGCTAATAGGTTTGCTGATTGGTATGGAAATTCCCTTGGTAATTCGCCTAAATGATGAGTACGAAACGCTGCGGTTCAATATTTCAAGTGCTATGGAGAAAGACTACTATGGTAGCTTACTAGGAGGAGCCTTTTTTGCATTTATAGGGCTGCCATATTTAGGGCTTACTTATACTCCGTTTATCTTAGGAGCTATTAATTTTATGGTGGCTATTTTTTTATATGCACGCTTGCACGATTTAGTAGCCCCAAAGTTTCAGTTTCCGGTTCGCCTCTTACTCGGGGCAATTTTTTTGCTAATTACAAGTGGAGCAGCCTTTGCAAATACCATCATTGAATATGGAGAGCAGAAACGCTATCAAGATCGTGTTATTTACCAAAAGCAATCTCGCTATCAGAAAATAGTGGTTACCCAATGGAAAAATTACCATTGGTTGTATTTGAATGGAAACCAGCAGCTTAGTTCGTTTGATGAGTGGCTATACCACGAGCCTTTAGTCATTCCGGCAATGGAGTTGGCAGATTATCCTAAAGACGTTTTAATCCTAGGAGGAGGCGATGGTTGCGCTGCGCGCGAAGTACTAAAGTTCCCTTCAGTAGAAAAGGTGAAACTCGTCGATTTAGACCCCGCAGTTACTGAACTAGGAAAAACTCACTATATATTTACAGAGATGAACCAGAACTCTCTCAATGACCCGAAAGTAGATGTACTCAACGCCGATGCATATACTTTTATGGCAAACTCTGAGGAGTTTTGGGATGTGATGATTGTCGATTTTCCCGATCCTCGTAATATTGAAATCGGACGTTTGTTCTCCTTCGAATTTTTCAAGATGTGCTACAATAGGCTACGCCCCGGAGGAGCCATCGTAATACAAGCAGGTAGCCCATACTATGCCACAAAAGCTTTTTATTGTGTAGAGAAAACCGTGGAAGCAGCAGGGTTTAATGCTATCCCGCTGCATAACCAAGTAATGACTATGGGAGAATGGGGCTGGGTACTAGGCTCAAAGAAGCTCCCCGAAGAAGCCATGAAAGCAAAACTCCGCTCAACAGATCCTAGAGAAAAAGTACCCACAAAGTGGATTACCAAAGAGGCAATGTTACAGATTACCTCCTTTGGTGATAACCTAATTAATATGGATAGCGCTGCAGTAGAAGTAAACACAGTCCATAACCCTGTACTACCTACATATTATCGAAAAGGAAATTGGGATTTATTTTAGTGTTTCTTGCAACATAGGTGGAGATTGCCACAGGAATAGGCTACCACTAGGGCAGCCTTTCTTTAAGCACAATGCAAGAAATGCTTTGTAGAAGGGGTTTATTGGAAATAGCTAGCTAGGCGCATGTGCACAGCTTTATTTTTAAGTTGCGTTTCTTCTTCAGCAATTTGCTCAAAGTTTTTTACAGCAGATTCGAACTGAGTAATATAATTTTTAAACGAATCTGTTTTCGCAAGTTTGAAATTATGTTTAACAGCGGGTTTTTCATTCAGAGCAATCATAGTTGTACCTTTTTGATGTTTTCAGTTTGCAATTAACAGTTTCACAGCACTGCTAATAGTAATGACAAATAAAAATGGAGCGTTGACAATTATTTTTTTGAAAAGTATCAACATATCTTCAATAATAAATACATAAAAGAAAGCTCACAGCAGATTACCCCCCGAAACTTGCTATTTGTTTCCCGAAGCGTATAAAAAAGACACCGAAGAGTAAGAACAGTTACTCATAGTGATGAGGGCACACACCTAGAATATATTGCTTCATCTTAGGAAGATTATAGAAAGAGTTCTAATTTTAAGGATATAAGATAGAGTGCAAAAACCGTTATCTTTACACTCCAATTAGCGGTATTAAGCATTAGCTTCCATACCCCGATGTATCACTTTGCTTCACACGATCAGTCAGATGAAACACGCCATAAAATACCTGAGCCGACTTGCTCTATGGGGATTCGTCATCTATTCCTGTATTCCTATTGACGATGTAATACCGCCGAATATCGATGCCTTCTCTCTAGAAGAAAACAGTATTTACTTTTACAAAGACACTATATCATTCGATGTAGTATATACCGATAATGTCTTACTTGATAGCGGCGTTATCCAGATTTCCAAAGCACCAGAAGAGGTTCCTACCGAAAATGATTGGGATACTACTATTGTACTGAACCAATTACAAGGAAGAAGATTAGAACGAGTGTATTCGGTGAAAGTTCCTGAATATAAAAGCCCTGGTAGATATATTGTCTCAATTACGGTATTCGATAGAGACGGTAATCAAAACGTTCAAACTCGATCATTCTTTGTGCAGCAAGATCAAACATTCCCTGTATTTAGTAATGTAACTTTAGGTCTCTCACAACGAGCTGATGGGGCTTTTGAAGCTTGCCGTTCCACGATTGTGCCCATCAGTGGTTTAGTTACGGATAACCTTAGTGTGAACCGTTTAGGGTTTGCACTAAGTAGTGGACAGCAAGATGCTGTGGCAGTATTAGGGGATAGTCTTGAGCTGAGTGAGTTTTTTGGAAGTTCCGTTTTAATCCCTTCTGATGTAGTGAACGGTACGGCTCTCACCCTTACCATATTTGCTATAGATACCTTTCAGAATCGAGTAGAGCAAGACTTTATCATTAACATCGCTTGCGATGACGTACTCCCCGAAATTGTATTTGTGCAGGCTACGCCAGAGCTAAATACTGAGAATTTTACCAATGTAGCGCAAGGCGGTCGTTTTTCCATTGATTCTGTGCTAGTATCAGATAACGAGTTTTTGAAAGAAGCTACGGTGTTTTTCAATAGCCAAGGCGAGGCGTTGTCTGAATTATACACGGTTTCCCTCAATACGACAAGCGCTGTAGACTTAGCCGATTCGGTCAACTTAGTATTTGAAATTCCTGATGATGCCCCAATAGGGCAAACACGAGATATTTCGTTTATCGTAACTGATTCGGTGGGCAATAGCTCGCCCCTCACAGTGGTTTCATATTCTGTAGTTGAAGATTTGCCTCCTTTAGTGCTCATCACCAATACCTATATCGATCTCCAAGAGCGTTCATGGGATATAAACCAACCAACGACTGTTCAACCCGGTGTTAGTATTAGCTTCGATGGCAAGGTTGAAGAATTAAATGCGTTGAGCAATGTAGTGGTAGAATGGGGGCCCGAAGGTAACCAACAAGTAGTCGCTAATATTACCGAGTTTAATTCACTGCCCTATAACTTAGCCTTCATTTTTGAAGATGTTACCTTACGAATTCCCAATAATGCTGAGGGGTTATATCGCTTAACAATTTCAGCTACAGATACACGGCAGCAATCGAGCGAAGCAGTAACGTATCAATTCTTCGTTTCTGAAAACTAGCGCATTTTTTTATGGAGTGTGATGCCTGCCATTGCCAAGTGTGCCCAAAAGCTAGGGTATGATTTATTTACAACATCGGGCGATTCGATAGTAATCGAAGCAAGTGTGGCAAGAGGGGCAAATGCCATAGCCATACGGTGGTCATCATACGTATTAAAGACCGTTGATGTAGGAATATGCAGTGAATTACCAGAAAGTATTTCAATGGTATCGTCTCCAAACACGTTTACCGAAATACCAATGCGTTGTAGCTCAGTTTGAATAGCTGTAATCCGATCAGTTTCTTTAATGCGTAAGCTTTGTAGCCCAGTCAGTTTAGCATGTATATTTTTTGCAGCACACACGACGGCAACAGTTTGAGCTAAATCTGGGCAATGAGTAAAATCGTATGTAAACGCCTGTGCATAATCCTTTTTAGTAAGTTGTGCGCCTTTTTCGTTGAAATGTGTGGCAACGCCTAGGGTATCCATAATATCTACAATGGCAGAGTCGCCCTGTAACGATTGAGCGCGCAAACCACGAAGCGTTAGTGAGCCAGATTCGGCAAGCGCTACCAAACTGTACCAATAGCTTGCCCCCGACCAATCAGACTCTATCGTATAAGAAGCTGCTTTATAGCTTTGAGAAGCTATATGGATGATGTTGCCCTCCCAAGTGTAATTAATTCCAAAGAATTCCATTAGCGAGAGTGTCATTTTTATGTAAGGACGTGAGCCTATTTCGCCCTCGAGTGTAAGCGTAAGCCCATCGGGAAGGATAGGGGCTATCATCAACAACGCTGAAATATATTGGCTGCTTACATCGCCTCGTATACGCAAGGTATGGGTTGTTTGTGTAAAACTTTCAATATTTAAAGGAGGGTATCCATCATTTTTAACATAAGAAATTTTCCCACCAAGAGAGCGGAGGGCATCTACTAAAATGCCAATGGGCCGCTCTTGCATACGAGCTGTACCGGTAAGTATTGTCGGGCGGTTGGTGGCAGTGCAAAATGCCGTTAAAAATCGCATAGTAGTACCGGCGTCGAGCACATCCAATGTAAGTGAATTGCTCGCTAACAGCCGAATCATTGTTTGGGTATCGCGTGCTTCAGAAAGGTTCTCCAACAAAATAGGCTCTTGGGCTAGCTTTTGAATGATAAGTGCTCGGTTACTCTCGCTTTTTGAGGATACCAAAGGGATTTCTACCAAACGAAGTGATGGGGTATGTTGTAACGTAATGATTTCCATGGCTGTAGTACTCAGCATTATGTGGTGTGAAAATAGGGAGATAGTAATTCAATGATTTTTTGAGGAACTCGACAAGGCTTGCCACTTTCTTTTCGGATGAACACTAATTGAGTATATCCTTGATGAAGGCATTCATTTTGTTCGTTTTCGATGGTGTAGTCGAACCGAATGCGAACAGTTGGTAAGTCGTTTATTGAGGTTCGGATTGTGAGAAGTTCATCGTACCGAGCGGGGTGTAAATATTCAGAGTGATTCACCAATACAGGCATCATAATGCCTTCTTCTTCTAACTTTCGGTAACTGAAACCGAGGGCGCGCATTGCCTCTACTCTGCCAATTTCATAAAACGTGGCATATTTTCCATAATACACATAGCCCATTTGGTCGGTATCTGCATAGCGAACCCGTACAGTAAATTCATGAGAGTACATAATAAATCATATTAAGGCTCAGGCCGATATTTCGAGCGTTTGAGTATCTCGTTTGCATTTCTGATTTCCATCACCTGCGGTAGGCTGAGCGATTCTTGGTCGACTAAGGAACGAACCATTTGCCACCCTAACCACCGACCAATGCGCCCGGGGCAATCGTATGAAATAGCCTGTACGCGAGGACTTTCTCCAATGTATTTATTTTTTGTGAACCGATTCGTTTCATAAAACAAATTGTTTTCTACGAAATGAGCCCAAATCACCGATTCGTTTTGATAGCACTCACCAAGCTTTTGGGTCTCATACCCAATAAGGAGAGTATCTTGCACAAAAGGAACTACCTTATCCATAAAATGTAAGGTTTTACCATGGAACACCATCTCGGCGAGCATGGTGTTATCTTGTGGCTCATACCTATTGAAAGTAGTAGAAAGGAACTGAGCAATCGTTGGGACGATGTACTCAGGTTCATACCGGCGTTGGATGTACAGCGGGATATCTTTGGGGCGGTAGGTAGCAGCACTTCCTGCAAAGTAATCTAAACCAATTACGATGATTTCGTCGTTTACCAAGATGTCTTGCCCAAACCCAAAGCTGCCGAATCCTGAGACCATCGTGTATACTTCTGGCGGAGTAAACTCAGGGTAATAATACTGTATGTAGCGGAAGGTATTTTCGAGTTGTTTTTCGATGTTGCTTATATCAGTAAAAAGCGAGGTTACATCTACCAATAAGGTGTCGTTAAATGGAAAGCTATGGAATAGTTGAATTTGAGCAACAATTGCCGAGTCGTTAGGGTACATCGGGCGCTGGAAGTAATAACGCTCTAGCTTAGGGTATTCATCAAGAAAAGCGCGGATGTCTTCTTGTGTTTTTAAATTGGCGAATTGGCTTTCTACCCGTTTTATTTCTATATCCATTGGGATATGAGCCACATCAGGAATGTTTTCGCTAGGTGCAGAGCAACTAGATAGATACCCAATAGCTATTCCTAATATAATAGCAAGTGTCGTTTTCTGCATAGTGTAAAGTGATTTTAGTGTGAGTTCGCTATTGCCGTGGTTGAATCACCACTCTCAAAACTTATGCAAAAGCGAAGAAAACGAGCCAAATTACTACCAAGATAGGGAGTAATAGAGGAATGGAGTAGCGAATGATGTAACCAAAAAACGAAGGCATCTGAATGCCAATTTGCTCAGCGATAGACTTTACCATAAAGTTAGGACCGTTTCCAATGTAAGTCATCGCACCGAAAAATACTGCCGATACAGAAATTGCCATGAGCTGGATAACTGAGTTGGTAAATTGGCCATTCCCATAGCTGAAGTTAATTACATCCATAGTTTCGGAAATCTTTCCGCCTTGTGCTGAAATGGCTGCAGTAAGGAAGTTTAAGTAAGTTGGGGCATTATCTAAAAACCCTGAAATAATGCCGGTTCCCCAATAAAGGGTATTGTGTGAAATGAGTTTACTACCATCAGGCGATGCAGCAAAAGCTGCTACTAGCTCTAGGGCGGGCATCATAGTACCGAAAATACCAATGAAAATAAAAGCAACCTCTCGGATTGGTTCAAAGTTGAATTCATTTCCTCGTAATGCTTCACGGCTCCCCAGCTTGTAAGAAAGGAATGCTACAGAAAACATGATGAATTCGCGTATGAAAGAAAACGTACTCACTCCTTTCAACTCTTCTTCCGTAAAACTATTCAAGGTACTGATGGTATAGCCTTGTTCAGGGATTTCCATAATCCCAGGGAGCCATCCTATTTTTACTGGGTCTAGAAAGATAGAAGCGACTACAACTCCTAGCCATAAGAAGTTTTTAGTGCCGACAATGGTCATCTTATTGCTAAACTTCCGAGTGGCTTCTTCGGCAAAAAGTGGATTTACCGATTTGTTACGCTTATCATACACGTAGAATAACACCGCCAACAGCAAGGTGGCTACTAACCAAGGTACAAAGCTGTGTGTAAGTGTCCACGTAAAAGGCACTCCTTTCAAAAAACCTAAGAAAAGCGGAGGATCTCCGATGGGGGTGAGGCAACCGCCTACATTGCTCACCATAAAAATGAAAAATACAATATGATAGGGCTGGATGCGGTCTTTATTTAACCGAATGAAAGGACGGATGAGTAGCATAGAAGCTCCTGTAGTACCAATAATATTGGCGATTACCGCACCAATCAATAAAATAATAACATTAATCTTAGGAGTTCCTTTCTTATCTACCTTGATCATAATGCCGCCGGAGGCAATATACAGCGAGGAAAGTAGAGCTATAAATTGAAAATACTCAAAAAAAGCATGGATAGGTCCATGCGAATTGTGCAAGAAAAATAAGTAATAGCTTACCACTACGGCAGCCAACAATACAGCAACTTTAGGGTAGTTCTTGTGCCAAAAGTGTTCATAGAACAAAGGACCTGTGGCTATCATGATTAGTAATAAAGCAAACGGGATTACAGAAAACGGGGAGGGAAGTTCACCATGACCGCCTGCCATAACTTCTTGAGGCATCGCCGCTTCAGCGAGTGTGGCGTCTAACGTATTTGCAATGCCTTCATGCTGGAAAAAGAATAAAACGAGAAAGGAAATGGCTAGAAAAAATGATTTTTTCATGGATTTAAATATCGTGTTAGTGTCGCTCCGCTTTGAAAGTAGTGTAGCTTAGGCGCTAAAGTGGTAAAAGAAATTACATGAACCCAAAACAAGATACTATAAAAACACTAAAAGTTTTGTGTATCAAAAATAGGGATTTTCTACTTCTACATAGCAGTATACCAAGATTATTGATTGACTGAAACGGTCTTGAGCTTGAAAAATAGTTGTTTGCCGAAGCTTTTCAAAAAACCGCTTTGTACTTTTCAAAGCGTATAGCACCGAATTTCGTGGTCATATGTTTTTAGCTTCAAGGAAAATATCCGTACTTTAGTTAACAGATTGAAATAACTATACCGGTAAGCTTTTACCTAATTGCTTTGTTTCTCTTTCCTTTGAACCTTCCGATACTTTCATGCAAACGAGTCCTTTCAAATTTCTAGACGCTTACCGCAAAGAAGACCGCGCGATTTTTTTTGGTAGAGATGAAGAAGTTGAAAAACTGTATAATCTATTATTAGCCAATCGGCTAGTGCTTGTGTACGGTCAATCAGGTACAGGAAAAAGCAGTTTAATTGCCTGTGGGTTGGCAAACCGATTTGAAGAAGCCGATTGGTATGCCATTTTTGTGCGCCGAAATGCTAACCTAATCCAATCGATTCGGGAGCAAATCGAGGCGCATGCCGAAACGCCCTTAAAAAAAGGCTACTCCCTTAGAAAAGGGGTAAAGTCGCTATATCTCGACCATTTCAAGCCCATCTATTTCATTTTCGACCAATTCGAAGAGCTTTTCATCTTAGGCGCTCAGCAAGAAAAAGAGGAGTTTATTGCATTTGTGAAAGAACTACTCGCGAGCGATTTGCAATGCAAAATCATACTTTCTATGCGCGAAGAATACATTGCGCATCTATACGACTTCGAACAAGAAATACCCTCTTTACTTTCTGACGGGCTGCGTGTAGCCCCCATGAGTCGGCAGGGGCTGGTTGAAGTGGTAGAAGGTTCAGCAAAGCAATTTAATATTACCTTAGCCGAAGGACGCTTTACGGTTAATATGTTACTCGATAAGGTCGGAGGGAAAAAAGCACGAGGCGTACAACTGCCCTACCTGCAAGTATACCTAGACAGCCTCTACCAGCAAGCACAAGCAAAACAGCAAGCCTCTATTGCAGAAAATGCCGCCGAAAACCTGCCCCCGATTGTCATTGGGGAACTAGCCCCCTTCTTTTCTCCTGCAATTGCAGAAAATGCCGCCGAAAACCTGCCTCCGATTGAGTTCGATGCCTTACTTTTAGAAGAAGTTGGCGACTTAGAAAATGTTCTAGAAACCTTTATTGAAGAACAAGTAGAAGAAGTAGGGCAGCGTATGCAAAACGCTGAAAACGGTTGGCAACTCTTAAAGCTTTTTGTTACCGATGAAGGCACTAAAAAAGTAGTGAATCAAAACGCTGCTTTCCAACTCGGTAAAGTGAAAAATATCCCCCAAACCGATATAGAGTTAGGGTTAGTAGAATACGAAAAAAGACGAATAATCCGCAGAGTAGAAGGGAATATTGAAGTGGCGCACGATATCTTGGCACTTCAAATTTTTGGGCGCATTACTGCGGAAGAAAAAAATTTGTTTCGAGTAGAACGTATTTTGCGAGGCCGCTTCGAAGAGTACCAACTCAACAAACGATACCTCAACAGCGGAGAATTGAGCTACCTATCGCCCTACTTAGCGCAACTCGTACTCCCCGAAGAAATCGAATCCTTTGTAGCAAAAAGCCAACTTCGATTGCGCCGCCGCCGCCGCCGTATTGCCACAGCTTTAGTTGTGCTCTTTATTGGGCTGTTAGGGTTTGGAAGCTACACGTATTGGGCACTGCAACAACAGAAACAAGAAACGCTAATTGCTCAACAACAAGCAGAAGAAGAAAAACTGAAGCGCGTTCTCGATGAAGAAGTACGACAAAAAAAAGCACAAAAAATTTATGGTGCGCTCAACCACAACAGCCAGTTGTTTCAAGAGTTAAGAGAAGCCATGCAGCGGAATGACATCCGTACCGTCCGCCGAATTATTCGCGATAGCCTCCAGTTTGAGTTTGACAATGGCACATTCGACGAGATAGGAAAACTCATCGACGGAAGAGCATTAGTTCAGCGCGATGGAATCTACGGATATGTAAACCTAAACGGCGAATTGGTGATTCCGCTCACATACGAAGAAGCCTCTGCGTTTGAAAACGGTTCTGCCGAAGTAGTACATTATGGAATACGATTCCGAATCGATACAGCCAATAATTGTATTGATAACTGTGATTCGCTTGAAGTCCAAATTGATAGGGTACGCGCATTACTCGCCCAAAAATACGACGAAGTACGCGGGTTGAAAGAAGGTTTCTTCGCCGTGCGAAAAGGCGGTCAATGGGGGTTTGTAGATTCGTATGGCAACCCGGCAATCGAATTGAAATACGACTACGTTGAAGATTTTAAGAATGCCCGAGCCTTCGTTACAAAAGATAAAAATGTGTCCATCATTAATCGGGATGGAGAGTGTATCGATTGCGAAGAAGTGATTGCCTTTACCCCGAATCGCACAAATTCACAAGAAACACCCGAAGAAGAAATCAAAAGTATTAATTACACGTGGGAAGTCGACCCCGTAATCAAGTACCGATTAAACCACGGAAAACCTCTGAAAGGGGCGGTAATGTCGCCAAATGGGTTCCTAACCCTCACCATTGCCGTAGAAGAAACACAAATATGGGATATGATCGACGGTAGGCGGCAGGCATACAACGAAAAAATCCCTTCTAGCAACGTATTGCAGCCCTCTATATTCGATTCAACCTCTCGCAAAATCATTTTCCCAAGTTTCGATGCTTGGCGCATCTACGAGTTGAAAGGGCAAATGCGGCAAGTCAAAAAAGGGGGGGAAGGCAATAACGCACGTTTTGGGTTTTTCTCACCCGATAACAAATACATTTTCTTCAACGATTCTACCGGTAGGCTTGGCGTTTTAAATGCCGAAAATTACCAACTACATGCGGTGCGTGCCCAAGCACATCTACGCGAAATTGCCGATGCCCGATTTATGGGAAGCAAATACCTGGGCAGTATCTCGCTCGACGGCGAAGGGCTTATTTCCGATCGCTCTACACTTAAACCGTTGGTAGAACTTAGCTGGCTTGCCCTTGCCGATATCCAACTAGCACGCAAAGAGCGCGACCCAGAGTTTGTACGAATCATGCAAACCATCGAGAATACTCCCTTGAAAATCGATACGCTTCAGAGCAATCCGCTTTTCAACGAAATGTATTTCTACAAATACGAATATCGGGAGTCCTCTGCCACCACAAGAGCCTTTAAAAGGTACGAAGACCAATTTCTCATAGAGCGCGATTTAACAACCATTAAACGCCGTATTGGGAATGAATTGAAAAAGCGATATCAACAACTATATCCTCGTTTAACTACACAAGAAGGACTTGAGAAGCGCTTAGAAGAAGATTTTAAAACGTATAAAAAACTGAAATACGCTATCAGGAAAAGTGCCGATTTTGAACTGATTAACCCCGACGAGATTGAGAGTTTTTATGAGTTTGTTGCCTTTTTACACAATTATAACAGCTTCGAGAGTTATCAGAAACAAAAAGAGTTTCTGAAGTTATTCCGCTATGTGCGTGCGAATACGCCAGAGTTAACCGCCAATAACGATTTCTTCTTCCAAGATGTAGCTATTCGGATGGCGCCTGACGGTGGCAGTTTTTTGACCTCTTACGGTAGACTAACTACGGGTGGAGGCGCTGCCGGACTAGCCAAAGTCCGTGAACTTATGCGTTCACTGATGACGCAAGAACTGAATAAAGAAAAAGGCAAGCGCATAACCGACTATCGTTTTTTAACGCCGTTCGATATTCAGGCAAGTTTGCAAGAACTCTTTGAAAACCGAAAACTCATTCCAGGGCACGAGTTGTGGAGCATCAACGGTGGGTTATTACGCCACATTCCGATTCAAAACACGGCAGTTGCCCTAGCCGAATACGCTCCTAATAGCCAATATATTGTGGGAATATCCTCGGCAAATATTGCGGCACTCTGGAACATGAAAGGGCAACGTATCGCTGTGTTTGAAGGGCACCAAGAACCGATTTCATTCCTAGCATTTTCGCAAGATAGCGAACTAGTATTCACTGCATCGTTGGATAACACCATCCGTATTTGGGATCTTTCAGGAAACTTGCTCAAAGCAATCGACGCACATGCCGACGATGTGAACCACATTTTTATGGTGCCTTCGAAAAAAAGAGGAGTTGATAAGTTTATCACCTCTTCGAACGATGGAACTGCCATCGTTTGGGAAATGAAACGGAAAAAAGTGCCGCTTACTCAATAGAAATTTAGACTTGATATATATGACCCCTCCTTTATAAATAGCATTAAATGATAAACCAATGGCTCGAGTAAATGAACAATTAATCATTGAAGTATTTCACGAAATGGCAAAGTACAAGCCCGCACTTAGCAAGTACCTAGCTGACGACGACGACGATGACGAAGAAACCGATCCTCGGATGCTTGCCGACCAAGTTGTTAAAAATTTTCCGTGGCCTATTGGCATTGAGCTACGCCGACTGTTTTCAGGCTCAATGCGCGAAATGAACCGAGGGCGACTCGACCAGCTCTTCAAGACTATTGAACGTACCATGCAGTTTATCAGCTTTGTAATGGTGATAGAGTTATACCAAAAAGTGGAAGAAAATAAAGTCGCAGTGCCCGAAGGGCTGGCAAAAGAGTTTCATCGGCGCTTTCTATTATTAAGTATGGGAAGTTTTACCTGGGCAATACGTTCTATTGGTACTTTGTTTAACAAGCACGAACTATCGTTTTTTATGCCCGAAATGGGCGATATGTGCAACAAAAAGATTTTTGATGCCTTCGATTTTTGGGTACCCGAACGCAACGAAATTGGGCATTATCAAATCAATTTGAACGACGAGGAAATTGAAAGAAGATGTGTAGAATATGAAGATAAGCTCACCTTCATTTTAAAAAGCATTGCCTATTTAGTAAAATACCGATTGGTAACCGTTCGAGAAATTAAAGTGCTCAAACAGCGAAACCGCCCTCCAAGGTTTGAACACCTCATCGATATTTTAAACAGTGCCGACTCAGAATTTCATTCTAAAGAAAAAACAGCCGATGTGTTTTCCGATAGCAATGCGGTATTGTTGGTGCAAAATATGCGCGATTTGAGTGCATTCTTAAATTTATCGCCTTTAGTGATAGATACAAGAACAGAAGTGATTGACTCGCGCGAAAAATTCAACCTTAAAAAAGATATTTTTATGTACACGCGGTTTAGTGATGGTAAAATTTACCACGTAGGCACGCAAGTAACGGAAAAGTGCGACTTAAGCATGCTGAGTAACTACAGCGAATTAGTAGAAGAGTTCCAAGACTTACTCCAACAAATATGCCCGTACACTGTTGCCGCCTGATGTCAGCCCATATTTATGCAACATTCAGCGATTCGAGAACAATTCCCCATTTTTCAGTATCACCATCCACCGCTAATTTACTTGGATAGCGCCGCTACTACCCAAAAGCCAGCGCAGGTAATTGAGGCGCTTACCCATTTCTATACCCATCAAAATGCCAATGCACACCGAGGAGTCTATCCTTTAGCTTGGCAGGCTTCTCAAGTGTACGAGCAAGCACGGTACAAAACCCAACAATACCTCAACGCAGCACATCCGGAAGAAATCATATTTACCAAGGGAGCAACAGAGAGCATTAACCTTGTGGCACAATCCTTTTTAATGCCCCACCTCCAAAAAGGCGATCATGTAGTGGTTACCGCTATGGAACACCACGCCAACTTAGTGCCTTGGCAGCAAGCTTGCGCTCAAAAAGGAGCTGTCTTAAAGGTAGTACCTGTTTTAGAAGATGGTATGCTCGATTACTCGGTGCTTTCGGCGTTGCTTACCGAAAAAGTGAAAATGTTGGCGTGTGTGCATATTTCCAACACGCTTGGCACATGTAACCCCATCGAAGCTATCATCGCGGAAGCACACCAAAAAGGCATTCCTGTATTGATTGACGCTGCCCAAAGTGCGGCATGTCTTCCGCTTGATGTACAAGCACTAGCTTGCGATTTTCTTGTGTTTTCAGGGCATAAACTCTATGGCCCTATGGGGATTGGTGTATTATATGGCAAGCAAAAATGGTTAGACGCCATGCCCCCCTATCAGTTTGGGGGAGGGATGATTCGCACTGTGCAGTTTGAAAACACCACTTTTAACCGTTTACCCCATAAGTTTGAGGCAGGTACACCTAATGTTGCAGGAGCTGTAGGGCTTATGCGGGCTATACAGTTTATTGAAGAAATAGGGCGTGCTTCAATTTGGAAGCATCAGCAACAACTCCTTTCATATGCTACGCAACAGCTTGCACAGTTATCGGAAGTAACCGTACTAGGGAACGCCACAGAAAAGGGGGGCATTATCTCGTTTAGCGTAACGGGCGTTCACCCACACGATGTCGCTACTTTTTTAGGGGAGAAGGGTATTGCCATCCGTGCAGGACATCATTGCACTCAGCCGCTAATGGCATTTTACAAGGTGGCGGCAACGGCACGTATCTCTTTTGGCATTTACAATATGGTTGATGAAATCGACCGGTTTATCTTTCATTTAAAAGATTTAATCTCATTTTTCAAATAATGGCGCATGACTTATCAAAACTATATCAGCAGGTAATCCGAACGCACAGCAAGCAGCCCTTGCATTACGGAAAGCCCGATCACTATACCCATCAGATAGAAGCATATAACCCACTCTGCGGCGATAGCTATATATTATATCTTTCTATACATGAAGAGAACATAATTGAGCAGGCAAGCTTTTATGGACATGGCTGCGCGCTTTCCAAAGCATCTACTTCGGTACTGATGAAATATCTACAAGGGAAAAACATCGAAGCTTATCATGAGCTCTATCGTCTGTTTTTGCTTCACATCGAAGGTGGTAGCAGCAGAACCCATGAGCTGTTTTCAGCGTTCGCCGGAGTACAGCAATTCCCCCAGCGTAAAACCTGTGTTACCCTAAGTTGGGAAGCGCTCTACCAGCAACTTGGTTAGCAAAACAACTATATCTATAGCAAGAAAAACCAAAAACTATCCTACTTTTGAAGTTACGCACTTTTTAACAACACATTAAATACAAGTAAAAAACGGATATTGACATGAAAAACGCGTACATCTCAGGAATGGGCTACTACGTGCCCGAAAACGTGGTAACAAACGATGACCTCTCACAGCGCATGAACACTTCAGATGAGTGGATTCAAGAACGCACCGGTATTAAAGAGCGCCGCTATGCCGATGTGGCAGAAGACAAAAACTATGTGATGGGGGCAAAAGCAGCTCAAAAGGCAATGGATGCCGCCGGAGTTACCCCTAAAGATATTGATTTGATTGTCTATGCTACGCTTAGCCCCGATTACGTATTCCCTGGCTCTGGCGTTCTTTTACAACGCGAACTGGGTTTTGGAAACATTGGTGCGATTGACGTGCGGGCACAGTGTTCTGGCTTCGTGTATGGGCTTTCCATCGCAGAGCAATACATTAAAACAGGTATGTACGAAAATGTACTGTTAGTAGGCTCAGAAGTACACTCAACCGGGCTTGATTACTCAGACCACGGCAGGCATATTTCGGTGATTTTTGGCGATGGAGCAGGCGCTGCGGTCATCTCAGCGACCGACGAATCAAAGGGAATCCTTTCTACGCACTTACACAGCGAGGGGCAGCATGCAGAAGAGCTGGCGCTGCTTGACCCCGGCTTTAGCAAGAAAGAACGGTTCCATCCTGACATGACAAAGCCCGGAGGGACATTCTACCCGGTGATGAACGGGCAGTTCGTTTTTAAAAATGCAGTGGTGCGTTTCCAAGAAGTGATTGAAGAGGCTCTTGCTAAAAACAATAAAAAAGTTAGCGATATTGATGTGCTTATCCCACACCAAGCCAACTTGCGGATTTCTCAATTCATTCAGAAAAAAATGAATTTAGCGGACGAAAAAATCCATAATACTATCCAAAAATATGGAAACACAACGGCGGCTTCTATCCCTATCGGAATTTGTGAAGCAATGGAGGCAGGTAAAATCAAAGCAGGAAGCTTAGTATGTTTAGCCGCTTTCGGAAGCGGTTTTACTTGGGCGAGCGCATTGGTACAGTGGTGAGGTTAGCCTTTCAACTGTGTGTAAATGGCTTTATACTTTGCAGCGCCTTCCTCTAACTGAAAGATAGTTTTGGCGGCCTTCAGCATATTTTCGGGGTTCGGCGGGTTTTGTAGCATATGGCGTACAGTGACTTGCATGCTTTCCGGGCTAAAGTCTGTCAGGGTATATCCTACTTGAAATGTTTCTATAAAGGTATCGGCATCGCCTAAACCTTGGTTGCATATTAAAGGAATGCCCATCGCCAACAATTCCCCCATTTTTACAGGAGAGTACAGGGTTTTTCCCAAACCCGTGGAAGCGAAAAAAATGCCCCAATTTGCCAAGGAAAGGTAGGTGGGCATTTCGCTACGCTCTACCGATTGGATGCGCAAAGCGCTTTGCGGTATGCCATGCCGAGCCGCTAATTCGACGATGATTCGCGGAGACTCTTGTGTGAGTAATAGAAATACTGCCGAAGGTTGCTGTAGACGAAGTTGCCGAAAGAATAGCATCATGGCTTCGGGTAAATATCGGCCTAAAGAGCCTACATACGTTAATACAAACTGGTCAGAAATAGAGAGTTTTGTTTTAAGGTTATTTCGTTGAACTTCAGAAACATGGTTAGGCGAAAAATGATTTAGGTCTGCTGCGCAAGGAATTACATGAATAGGAGCATGCGTTCCCCAAGTTTCCAGAACCGATTTTCCTTTATGAGTGAGCGACACCACCGCGTCGGCATCGCTTAAAAATTCTTTTTCTTTTCGCTTAAAGTAACCATATACTCTGCTGTACAAAGGATGGTTTGCACGCCACTGACCGCTTTCGCGGCGCTCATCGGCAAAAAAAGCACGCATATCGAACAGGAAACGTACTCCTGCTTTTTTTTGTAGCCAGTGCCCTATTATAGCCGTAAGGTATCCTCTGCAATGCACAATATCGGCAGCATCTTCCTGTTGTACGCGCTTTGCAAGCTGGCGTAGTCGCCACAAGTCGTACAATGTAGAAAGTATCGGAGGCGATTTATGATACACCAGCGGAATCCATCGGATGGGATAGGCTGCTAATTCTTGGTGCAAGGTTTCCCCATGTTGCTGCCAACGTGCAGGTTTTTCAAAGGAAATTAACGTGAAGCGTACCTGCTGTTCAGCTATTTTTTTTAAGTAACTGATGACCTGCGAATACCCCAAGGGGTCGGTCATGCCATCGTATGAAAGATAGAGTACATGCGTAGTCATATCTTTTTAGGCTAGCTTTTGGAAAATCGTAAGGCGCTGAAAAAGCAGCGCTAGCACATAAGCCGCTGGGAAAAGCATCAGAATATCCGCAGGGAGCAAATAACGCATTTCCATATTGCGCATCTGTACGGCAGTACCTCCGCAGAGTAAAAGATACCAGCTGATGAAATACGCCAGCATCAACCAAGCGATAGGCTGATGTACAAGCGAACTACTGCGTAACCAAAGCACCATCCCCACAATGCCGGTAATAAGTAACGCGCTTCGGAACAGGAATAAGAGTGATACGAGAATCCCCGAACGCGACGTGTTTTCAATGTCAATTTTAAAAAAAGCCTTTCGTAGATTTTGTAGGGGAACCCCAATGTAGTAATCGTAGGGATATTGCTCGATAACGCGCTGCCGTAGAATCTCAAAATTTTGTGCTACTTCCTGTGTGCAACCTTGCTCTCCAAAAGGTATAGGCGCCTTCCAATAGCCCATCGTTTGCCATTGGCTAAACCCAAACGAACAGGTTTGGGCAAGTTGGGTAGTTTCTACAAACAAGAGCGAGTCGGCAGGGTTTCGGCAAAGCACTTCAGGGACGCTGACGGTTTCGTTGCGCAAGATTTGCCCAAACTGTGGTTGCCAATTTTCCTTTACAGCATGGATTAGCCGCATAAAGTTAATGACGTCTTCGCTCCAATTGCTGAACCCCCGTAAGTCTTGCGAAAGAATGAGCTTATCGTGGTTAACATAGTTCCGAATAGGCCATAGCCCATAGGTGAGGAGTGCCCCCAAGCTGTAAACAATACCCATTTTGAGGAGTGTAGGAAAACTGCGGTAGTGTTCGTACAGTAATAATAGCCCAAATAGCGGGAGGAGAAGTGCGAGTTGAGGGCGTACTAAGGTGGCGACTCCTACACAAGCTGCAATGCTAAACCAGCGTAAACTACCTTGTACATGGGCATAGCTGTGCAGGGCAAGCACCATAAAAAAAATACTCACCGGCTCTGAAAATGCCGTGGGCGTCCAAACGATGATAAACGGATAGGTCGCATAGAGTAACCCTGCCCACAGTGCATATACTCTGTTTTTGAAGAGAGCGGCTGCAGTTCGGTAAAACAAGAATAGCGTAAGCAGATCGAGAACGATATGTACCCAGGCAATGGTGGGGTAAATTTGGCTTTTGTCGCCATCGAAAAGCAAATAAAATATACCGACAAAAAAGGCATAGCCGGGCATTCGAGCAAAGTAGCCATACTCTAAGCGAGGGTCGAGCGTATAGGTGCCTGTTTCAATCAGGTTGGCTATGCTTGAGTGCGTATCGGACTCTACCAGGTTAAATCCTGCGCCAAAGTATCGTTCGGCTCCCACAAAAAAGAAGAGTAGCCGGGCGATGAGCCCAAGGCCTATGAGTGCTAGCAAAGCACGCGAAGAAGTTAATTTCGCTGAAGTATTCATTCAATTGCGTAGTTAGAAATGTGTTTCCAAGCGTTTTTGCGTTTCCAACGGAGCAGCGTCCGCACTGGGGAAGCGGGGTGTTTCCCCAACCATTTCAGTAGCTTGCCCCATGTAGTATTTGCTGAAATATAGTCAATTTCACTTTGTAAAAAGGCAGGCATAATGGGGAAAGGAATTACACAGCGCAACTGTTCAAAAGCACCTTTTTTTTGGTAATAGCCCCAACTATCGGCAGTAGCACGAATGGGTAAAATGCTGTTTGCCATGTTTTGTGCCACTTTGCGTGAAAGCAGGTAAGCTCCCGCCGAAGTAATCGTTTCGAGTTGCTTTGGAACCGCCAGCGAATACGTTTGGTGCACTGAAGTAACCTGCGCAGCAGGGAAGATGATTTTCTGAAAAGAACTTGCGTACAGCAGTAGTATTTCTTGTTGGGTAAGCTGCTCTACGAGCATAGGTAATAAGTGCGGGAGGCTTTCCGAAATGTGGACGTCATCTTCGAGTACTAGGGCAAAGGGAATGTTATCATCTATCATTTTTTGATACACACTCAAATGGCTAAGGGCACAGCCAATTGCGCCTCGGTTGAGCCATTGCGGCGATTTTGCGACTGCGTTTAAATGACATGTTTCAGCGATTTGCCTTTGTGTAAGTGCTCTGCCATCTACAGCGTCAACCCACTCGAAAGGCATACCGAGTGCATCGAGCTGTTGTTTCATATGCCGTTTGCGCTCCGTAGAACGCGGCAAGTTGATTACGTAGATTTTCAAAGAAAAGCAGGGTTAGGTTTCTGTACTACAAAAATATTGCTGGCGTATAAGTCAGCGTTTTTGGGCATGAGAGGAGAGCACAAGATGGCTGCCAAATTGATAGGGGCGATCAACAGGATGGTAAGAACTGCCTTTATAAGATTCGATTTTGGAAATATATGATAGTACAGAAATGCAGCGCGCAATTGCATGAGGGTTTGAAAGAAATTCAACCCTTTTTCTTCTTTTACAATTTCAAAGCCATGTTTTTGTAAAAGATGACGCGCCCCAAACGAGGTATATCGGGCAAAATCGTAAGGCTTTTCATGTTCAGGCCATACAAAGGGAAATGTGAGCAACATATATCCGCCAGGTTTCAGGACACGGTGCAGTTCTTTTAGAATTTCTTCAAGGTTGAAGATATGTTCAAAAACCTCGCTGCTATAAATGCTATCAAACGTTTCGGGGGCAAAGGGCAGCGTTTTTCCATCGTAGAACACATCGATCGAAGTATTGGGGTTTTGGTGTCCCTCGTTTACCTCTAAATCGACTCCGATGTGCTTTTCCACCGAAAACAGGGAGGCATATGCTTTGGTGCCACATCCAAAATCGAGCATATGCCCTTGCATATAATGCGCATTTCGGCGAATGCCTCCATAAATTTCCTTGCGAATCAGGTAGTTAGAGTTCAGAAAGATAGACCGCCATGTAGGCATAAATTGCTCTCGGCGATATAGCTGCTTAAGTTGCTCTATCATGCTGTTGTATGCTTAAAAGCCTACTTCTTTATAGGTAATTTCTTTTACTTCTAAGGTTTCTTTTACGCTCTGCCCTTCAGCATAGGTAATGTTGCCGCTCATTTTTAAGATTACCTCTTTATCGGGCACTAATAGCGTAAGGCCTTGTACCAAGTTGTCGGTTTCTTGCCCATTGATTGTGTAGAGCAGTTTGCCGTCTTTCCGTTTTACCTCAATCAGATTGGTAGCAAGGGCGGGCGTTTCTGTCTCAGAGGCGAGTGTATCGTTAGGTTCGGTAATGGTTTCTGGCGTTTCGTAGCTAGTTGGTAAGGTGTCGGTGTCGGTTACCGAAAGGGTGGTTGTGGTATCGGGCTGTGCAGGGGGAGTATTCTCAGGAGAGGGCGTTGCAACGGGGGCGGTAGTTTCAATGGAAGAAGGCGTTTCTTGCCCGGAGGTTCCTTTCTTATCGGATATGCCCCAATCATTATTAAAAAAGAACATTAGTAAGATAAGGCAAAGAAACACGACGGTTACCGTCATTCTGATTTTCTGATAAACTCTCATGGTGCTTGGGTTTCAAATGGATAAAATCCTAGGTTAGAATAGAAGATTTTACGGAAACTACCTTCGGTTTGCTGCATTTCTTGATAAAACGATTCGGTCAGGTTGCCTACCAACCGAATGACACCCCGCATCGAAGTGTTGGAATGCCCAAAGGTAAGTAAAACCACTTCGCCGAGCTTGTTTTCTCCTTTTTTGCGTTGGTTGTAGTGTTCTTTGAGGAGCATTTGTAGTTGTTGCGAAAAAGCCGCCACGCTTTCCGGGTCAAACTGCCCCAGCTTTTCATCAAAACTGTTGAGGGAAAGCTCGGTCGGTGTGCGGTTTATCCAAACCTGGTTACTATCGTCTAGGTACACCGTGATAGTGCTAGCATACGCATTCAGTTCACCTAAGATATATACCTGTTCAATAAACGATGCTGAAGGGTTCAGTTCCATTTTTTCTAAATGATCTGCAAAGTTCTGATAGTCGTTTTCGGTAAGGGAGCCATCGTTACTTTGTGCTTGTAGCTTTTGTTCTTGTTGCTCGAAGAATAACGAGAGCTTCCGCTCCACTTGTGAAAGCGTATGGGTGAGTAGCTCTTTTTGTTCGGCAAGTTCTTGTTCATAGCGTAGTACACGAATTTGGGAAGAATCTAAATTTTGCCGATACTGCTGTAACTGTTGAGTTTGTTCTTGTAGTTGTATGTTGAGCATGCTGTTTTCATGTTGTGCCATTTCGAGGGCAAGTTGCTGTTCATTTGCCGACTCTTTGGTATTAATCATAAAGGCGAAAATCAGTATGAGGAACACATCGAGCAGGGGGGTGAGTTCTATAATGCTTTTTAGTTTCATATCATTCAACGGCGAGTAACTAAATATATACCCGAAGTAAAACGATTTGTGAAGTCAGTTTTTTGCTCCGAGGTTTACAGATTCTACTAGTGCAGGAAAAACTAAATTCTCCCAAAGGCTTCGTTCGGATGATCTATCTGTTTTGGATATATTAGAACTAGTGGTTTTAGGAAGGTTAGGTCTTTTCAACCCTTGAAATCAGGATAACCAAATTAAGGAAATCATCCAAATATTGGTATCGACAAGTAAATCAAATCTTGAGCAAACTTCAAATCACAGAAATTTTGATTTATTTTTAAATAGAGGAACAAGTTTGAAAAAGTAGCAAAGGCTTGCCTATCTTACCAATAATGTTTATGCTTCAAAAGCATTTTGATATATACTAACATTTAGCTACAAATTTGGAAGAAAGCAATAAAAAAGTAATAGAGCGCATTGTAAGCAACATGGTAGGTTTAGTGGAAACCTATTTAAAGTTGTTTCGGCTGGAACTTACTGTAACCCTCACGCAAGTAATTTCCATGGTAGTGCTGGTATTTACCTTTGGGTTAATCCTTGTTTTTATAGGTTTTTTTGCAAGCTTAGCCCTTGCATATTTTATGGCAACATGGTTTTCCATTGCCGTATCGTATAGCTTATTACTTGTTGCGGGGATATACCTACTGCTGTTTTTAGGAGTACTTGCAGCCCGTAGCACTATACGTCAATTTATTTTTGCGGTGATTGAACGCATCATTAACCAAAATAACGAGTAGGCTTTGAGTAAATCGTATAAACGCCAACGTGCCGAGTTGCGGCAATCCATCGAATCGCATCAAACAGCGCTACAGCAAGAGGTACGCCGAGGGGGAGGTATCTTCAGAAATAGCGGTCGTAAAATTTTGTTAGGCTTAGGTATTGTATCGGTAGCGTATGTGTTGGCAAGCTGGGTTTCTCGACCAAAAGTGAAAAAAGCGCCGGTAGTTCCCCCACCTTCTTCAGAAACAAATACGACCACCACGGTAGTACAGTCAGAACCGGCAAGGCCAGAAAGCCCTCTGATGCGCGCCATTCGCCAAGAAATTACCGCTTTTATCCGTTCTTTTTTGAAAGAAGCGGCCCTCTCTTTATTACAAGAATTGCCTCGTTTACTGGGGTCGAAGTCTACCAACACGCCAGCCTCTGAAGAGAACCAACGCTCAGAAAAGTAAATTTTCTGCCGATTTTATCTCTCCCCAATCAATTTCCTGCGCATATGCAATACCGGGTAGGGTGCGTATTAGTTCTAAAAAATGAGCGGATGTTTCGTCATATATAGGGTTTTCGATGAGTAATAAAAAATCAAACGTTTTAAGTTCAGGCACTAAAAAGGGTTTTTGAATTAAATGAGAATCATAGCTTTTGTTGCGTAATAGCCGTAAGAAACTATGGGGTGTTTCGCAGACATAACACTCGATGGGTAGTACAGCATTATCACTCAGCGGAATATCAATATCTTCTGTTTTACAGAGCGTAACCTCTAATTTTTGGTTAATTAGCCAGGCTAATTTGTACGATTTCATTCCTGTTACAATACCTAAAATTCGCATTTCAGGAAAGTACTCGCCATCCAATTTCCACAGATTTTTCATAAAAACCTTCTAGTAATATTTATACACCAATTTTTGAATTTGATGGGTTAAATTATTTATTTGCAGCTTATTAAATTAAACTATTTGTAAGATGTCAGAAATTGCACAGAAGGTTAAAAAAATTATTACCGAGAAATTAGGCGTTGAAGAGTCAGAAGTTACTGCAGAAGCAAGCTTCGCAAATGACCTTGGCGCAGATTCCTTAGATACCGTGGAATTAATCATGGAGTTTGAGAAAGAGTTTAATATTTCCATCCCTGACGATCAAGCTGAAGGTATCACTACCGTAGGTCAGGCAATTTCTTATTTGGAGGAACACACAAGCTAAGTCGGAAATTTCTCTGTTTCATTAGACCTGTTTGGAAGGTTAGGTCCGTTTGTGCTAACCCCGGACAGGTCTTTTTTTTGATGGTGTAGTACCTTTGTAAAGAAGAACAAAACACCCCTCTTACCCTCTCTCATTGTTAAACTATACGTTAGAAATCATGAAGCTGAAAAGAGTAGTTGTTACAGGTTTAGGAGCGCTCACCCCCATTGGCAATAACGTAGCCGAGTATTGGGAAAACTTGGAAAAAGGTGTAAGCGGTGCAGCGCCTATCACCCATTTCGATGCATCAAAATTTAAAACACGCTTTGCTTGCGAAGTAAAAAACTTCGATGCGGTTGGTTTTTTAGGCAGAAAAGATGCCCGAAAAATGGATCTTTTTACACAGTATGCTCTGTATGTAGCTGATGAAGCCATCCGCGATTCAGGTGTGAACCTAGATACCCTCGATAAAACACGCGCAGGGGTCATTTGGGGCTCCGGCATTGGAGGGCTCAATACTTTTGAAGAAGAAGTGGTAAGCTTTGCCAAAGGCGATGGTACCCCGAGGTTCAATCCCTTCTTCATCCCTAAAATGATTGTAGATTTGAGCGCAGGACACATCTCAATTCGCTATGGCTTGCGAGGACCTAACTATGCCACTGTTTCGGCTTGTGCCTCTTCTACCAACTCCCTCATCGACGCGTACAACTATATCCGCTTAGGGCAAGCCGATATGTTTGTAACCGGTGGTTCTGAGGCAGCCGTTACCCAAGCAGGTATGGGTGGGTTTAGTGCACTAAAAGCCCTCTCAGAACGTAACGACTCTCCCGAAACAGCTTCTCGTCCGTTCGACCAAGACCGCGACGGGTTTGTATTAGGCGAAGGCGCGGGAACGCTCATTTTAGAAGAACTCGAGCATGCCCTCAATCGCGGTGCTAAGATTTATGGCGAAGTAGTCGGTGGGGGTATGAGTGCCGATGCCTACCACATTACCGCGCCACATCCCGATGGCGATGGCATCCGCTTAGTGATGATGAACGCGCTGAAAGATGCAGGCATGGAACCACAAGAGGTAGACTATGTTAATGTACATGGGACATCTACTCCGCTGGGCGATATCGGCGAAATTAATGCGATTGAGGCTGTGTTTGGCGAACATGCATACAAACTGAACATTAGCTCTACCAAATCGATGACGGGGCATTTATTGGGTGCTGCAGGGGCTATCGAAGCAATTGCTTCTGTATTTGCATTAGAAAAACAGACGATTCCTCCTACCATTAATAATTTTACACCCGATGAAAAACTCGATCCTAAACTAAATTGTACCTTCAACAAGGCACAACAACGAGAAGTTAATGTAGTGGTGAGTAATACGTTTGGTTTCGGAGGTCATAACTGTTCAATTATCTTCAGAAAATTTAATGAGTAGTGAACTTGCTAAAGCACTTTTTACGGTTGCTTAAAACGCGTTCTAAGAAAGAAAAAGAACTGCATAGGGCGTTTTCCCAAATTATTGGGAAAGCGCCCTATAATATTCAGTTGTATAGCTTGGCAATGAAACACACCTCGGTAGCAGGAGAAAACGATGAAGGGTTTCGCGAATCAAATGAACGCTTAGAGTATTTAGGAGATGCCGTGCTTGGTGCTGTAGTAGCGGAGTATCTTTTCAAAAAATTTCCCTTTAAAGATGAAGGCTTTCTCACCGAAATCCGCTCTAGGATTGTAAACAGAGAGTCGCTAAATAATTTAGCTATAAAAATAGGGCTAAGCCAGCTTGTAGAGTTTGAAGGAAGAAAGCGAGGGGCACAAAGCCACAAATCAATTTATGGAGATGCCATGGAAGCATTCATTGGGGCTTTATACCTCGATATGGGCTTTCATTTCTGCCGGCGTTACATCGTAAAACGTTTGCTAATGCAGCATTTTGATTTAAACGAAATCATCGACACTACCACCAACTTCAAAAGCTTGGTGATTGAATGGGCACAGAAAAATAACAAAGAAGTAGTGTTTGAAACTATCAAAATGGACGGCAAGAAACACTCTCGACAGTTTAGTGTTAAGTTGCAGGTAGATGGTATTCTGATTGCCGAAGGAAAAGGATTTAGCAAAAAAAAGGCTGAACAAGATGCTGCCAGAAAAGCGAGCGATACCTTAGAACTTCACTAATATTCCCTGTTAAAATAACGCTTCCCCAATCTTTTTCACAGAGGCCGATTTGCCCATCGAATAATAATGCAAACAAGGCACGCCGTGTTCAATCAATTCTTTTGATTGCTGAATAGCCCATTCTATCCCCATTTCTTTGACTGCCTTGTTGTCTTTGCACTTCTCTACTTCGCAGACCAGTTCTTGCGGAATATCGATATGGAAAATACTAGGTAGTACGGTAAGTTGCCGTTTGGTGGCAAAAGGCTTTAATCCGGGAATGATTGGCACGTTGATTCCCATTTGCCTACACTTTTTCTCAAATTCAAAAAACTTCTGATTGTCAAAAAACATTTGGGTTACAATATAATCGGCACCCATATCTACTTTTTGTTTTAAGTAGTTGAGGTCTACATCGAGATTAGGCGCTTCAAAGTGCTTTTCCGGATAGCCAGCTACTCCAATACAAAAGTTAGTTGGAGCAGGTTTTTCGAGGCTATCGTCGAGGTAGTTGCCTTGATTCATACTTACTACTTGCTCAAGCAAGTCAGAGGCATAGTGGTTGCCGTTGGGGTGTGGCGAAAAGCCAGGTTCCGATTTAATGGAATCTCCACGGAGTACAAGCACGTTTTCAATACCCAAAAAATTTAAATCGATTAGGGCATTTTCGGTTTCTTCGCGCGAAAATCCTCCACAAATAATATGAGGCACAGTATCAACCCCATAGCGGTTCATTACGGCAGCGCAAATTCCTACAGTACCCGGTCGCTTTCGCACCGTTCGCTTTTCTAATAGCCCATTCCCGTGTGATTTATACACATATTCTTCGCGGTGGTAAGTTACGTCGATAAACGCTGGTTTAAACTCCATCAAAGGGTCAATCGCATTAAAAATAGAGGTGATATCTTGTCCTTTTAGGGGAGGAAGAATTTCAAATGAGAACAATGTGTTCTTAGCATTTTGAATGTACTCGGTAACTTTCAAATCGTTTTCTTTTTGGTTAGGTATATAAACTACAATTCTTATGCGAAATAACACAAATGAATTTTACCTACACAGAACACACTTTCTGTTTTTGGTAAGTGTTTGGGGAAACGTAATCTGTTCCTCTTAAAATACTAAAAAATGCGAAGTGCCGTTTCTAAAGCATGATATGATTTTTTATACAACCTTTTAGGTAGCATGAACGGACTCCGCACCCTGTTTATAATTCTCTTTTCCCTATCAGTAACAACATACAGAAGTGTTGCTAATGAATTGGTAATCAAAGGTATGTATCAAGGGAAGCCTTTGTATATTCAGAACCCCAAAAAAAACTCAAATGCTTATTGCATTATTTCGGTGGTAGTGAACAAAAAGAGGGTGGCACATCCGCAAAAAAGTGCATTTCGCCTAGAGCTAGATGGCGTTGAGGTAGGAACCCCTCTGACATTAGTAATCGATTACCACGAAGGCTGCCAACCACCTCGATTAGTGAACCCGCAGGTTATAGAACCTAAGGAGCCGTTTCAATTTCGTGCGATTAACGTAAACGAGCAGCAAATAAGTTGGGAGACTTCTGGCGATATGACTCACGGGCGCTTTTTTATCATGCGAAAAGCTGATTTTGGGGTAGGGAGTTTGGTGAAAGTGGTTTCTGCAACTAGCGATAATGTGTATCAGTCAGCGGTAAGCCACGCCCCCGATACCAATGTGTACTATATAAAGTACATGGACTATACCGGTAAGGAATCGTT
>CAYMYI010000042.1:0-30612 GCA_964394585.1 uncultured Roseobacteraceae bacterium | reverse complement strand
CACAAGCCTTTAAAGATGTAGTAAAAATTGGACGAACGCACTTTATGGATGCGACTCCGCTTACACTCGGGATGGAATTTAGCGGATACGTTTCGCAGCTCGATCACGGATTAAAAGCATTGCGCAACACGCTACCCCACCTAGCCGAATTAGCCTTGGGTGGTACTGCCGTAGGTACCGGGCTAAATGCACCGCAAGGCTATGCAGAAAAAGTAGCCAAGCGCATTGCAGACTTTACAGGACTTCCTTTTATAACGGCTGAAAATAAATTTGAAGCGCTCGCCGCACACGATGCAATGGTTGAAACTTCCGGCGCATTGAAACAACTCGCTGTAAGCCTGATGAAAATCGGTAACGATATCCGCATGCTTTCATCCGGACCACGGAGTGGCATTGGCGAAATTGTGATTCCTGCCAACGAGCCAGGGTCTTCGATAATGCCTGGGAAAGTAAACCCTACCCAATGTGAAGCCCTCACGATGGTTTGTGCCCAAGTAATTGGACTAGATACCGCCGTTGCCGTAGGTGGCATGAGTGGGCATTTCGAGCTAAACGTATTTAAACCTATGATGGTGTACAATGTGCTTACGGCAGCTCGTTTGCTCGGCGATGCGTGCGAATCGTTCAACGACAACTGTGCTGTAGGTATAGAACCCAACCACGCCCGCATTAAAGAACACCTCGAAAATTCGCTGATGCTAGTAACTGCCCTGAATACACACATCGGTTACGATAATGCTGCAAAAATTGCCAAAAAAGCATATACTGAAGGTACTACGCTTCGCGAAGCAGCGCTAGCGCTCAACCTGCTTACCAACGAGCAATTCGACGAGTGGGTAGTCCCCGCCAACATGATTGGAAACTTGAAATAAGTTTTACTGGTTGACCGCCTCAAAGCGCACCCTACAAGAAAGGGTGCGTTTTTTTTAAAAACTCTTGTAGCCAACTAATCTTGGAAAACCATTTGCGATTCATAATAATGAAACCCATAAAAGGGTTTATAAAACAACACTAGCTATTAGTTTTCTCGATTGTAGTTACAATCTCATTTGTGAAAAAGCTAACTTTCTTTTATATAACATTTTGACACCCATGGTTCACTATTTTGAATTTACCTCTATGAAACCTGTTTACCTCATCGGTTGCCTTTCTATGCTGCTCTGGGCGAGTTCTATGGTAGCGTATGCACAAGACCTCAGTAAAGAAGAAGAAAAAGAATGGAAAAAAAAGCAGAACGATATGGATCCTTTGGAGTTTAAAGCCATCTTCGAAGAGTACGGCAAACTCCAAGGCGCAGCCTCCAAGCACCAACGCGCTACCCGCGAGCTTCGCAAAGAGATTGAAACTAAATCGAAACAATTGGCTACTCAGACCGAAGAACTCGATACACTAAATGCCCAGTTTAGCCGACTGAAGGAAACCTGCGGCGATATGGATGTTTCGCCCCTAGGCGACGATTACTCTAAAGGCGTAGTTTTTAAAGTGCAAATCGGTGCCTACGAAAAAATTGATTTATCGGAGTTTTCCGATGTAATCGGCAGTTTTGGTATAGAAGATGAAGCAGGAGTTAAAAAATATACCGTCGCCTATTTCCGAGAGTATCAGCAAGCGCACATTTTTAAGAAATACATGCGCGCTATGGGAATTACCGATGCATGGGTAGTTGTATACGAAGACGATGTACGTAAAAATATCAACGAGTTTATCCCTAAAGAACAATCGCTTGAAGAAGAATAGGTTCTCGAATACGATTTTCATCCTTTAACAAGAAACGATATAACACCATGAAATACAGACAAAAAACATTTGCAGTCGTGATGCTCTTTCTTTTAGGAGTATGTTTTACAGTAACTGCACAAGATGACGAAGCCCTCACCAAAGAAGAAAAAAAGCGTTTGAAACAAGAACAGAAGACGTGGAAGAAAAAACTCAAAAAAATGAGTGTAGAGGAGTTCTATAACGTAATGACAAAGCACGAACAGTTGAAAGGACAATCGGGCTCTTACGAAATGGAAATGGGAGCCTTAGAGGCGGACTCTAAGGGGAAATCTGAAGAAATACAACGAAACGAGGCGCAGATGCAACGCCTGAAAAACAACATTGCACAATTAGAAAAAAACTGTGAGAGCCATGGGGAAGGCAGCAATCTTTCAGAAGGCGTAGTACATAAAGTACAAGTGGGCGATTTCAACGATCCTACCCTAAAAGCATTTCAAGAGGAAGGAAAGTTCTGGGAAAAAGATGAGATTATGAATAGTGATACATTCCGTAAAGTATACACGATTGCCTACTTTAAAGATAATTTCCGTGCACAGGCGTTTAAGAAAATGCTGCGCGATATGGGCGTAAAAGATGCCTACGTACAAACCTACCAGGATGGTCAGAAATCTACAAGCGAATAAAAAACATGCATTTCACCTAAAAATTAAATAAATTTTTTTGAACAAAATTTCTGTGATTGCGTTGTCCTGACATAACAATTGTTAGTTGCTTTGCAGAAGATGCTCATTATTAATGTTATAAACTGTTGAGATTATGTATTGGACATTAGAATTAGCTTCATATCTTGAAGATGCGCCGTGGCCGGCTACTAAAGAGGAGTTGATTGATTATTCAATCAGAACAGGGGCTCCTATGGAAGTGGTAGAAAATTTGCAGGAACTGGAAGATGATGGACAGCCCTATGAAAATATCGAAGAGATATGGCCTGACTATCCAACCAAAGAGGATTTCTTCTTTAATGAAGATGAATACTAGAAGCTTGATAATGATAGTTCTTGTGTAGGAAAAGACTAAAAATATCTTCAATTTTGCCTGCTCCTGCACGAGAACTATTTAAAATCTGACAAATGCTTCAATAGCTCATTAGTAAAATATACAACGATCTTATTAATACTACCTCAAGATGCTTTCCTAATGAACAAATTCAAACCTTTCCTATTATTACCTGACGAAATGTACTACATTACCTGCCAAAGAGAAGATATCCCCTTCTTCGAAGAACGAGACGACTATGTTGAGTTCCTTAATAATTATCAAACCGAGCTAGCGCCTTACGTAGATACGTTTGCCTACTGTTTAACCTCCCACTCTATCTATTTATTAATCCGCTTCCGCTCTCCCACGAAATTAAATGGCGCCTCCAAGGCACAGCAACAACTAGCCAATTACAATTTTGATTTGCTGCGTAAAGTGCTTCCAGAAGTTGCCACAGAAGCTATAGAATGTAAACCCGTACCGCAACCTGCCCAACAACGCGATACCATCCATTTAATTCACAATGTACCGGTGGAGGAGGGCTTCATCAAAAGTATGAGCCGCTGGGAATTTTCTTCTTACAGAGGGTACATTACCGGAAAGGCCGAAAATATTAATCGTGAGGAAGGACTTACCTGGTTCGGTGGGGCTGAAGGTTTTTTAAAGTTCCACCGCAAGAATAAATAAGCAATGTTGTAAACTCCTGTTTGCATAAAGCTTAGGGCTGTAAAATACTGCTTGCCCATTTTGTTGTATTCTCCTCTTGGCAAAAGAATATCCGTTGATGCCTCTCTTTATCTAACTGTAAATAATCAAGTGCTTTCACTTGAAAGAACAGCAAACAAAAGTTAGGATATCCCTCTTCTACATCTGTATAAAATGTATTTTCTTCGGTCGATAAAGGCGTTCCCGGTTGGTAGAAACCGCAGTAATCGCGCCTCTGAGCATCGGGCAATTGCTGCCAAATTTTTTGTGCAGTTGCTGTCTGCCTTTCAAACGAAAACGAACCTTGTAAGCGAAGTTGCGTTCTGTGTCTAGGATGATAGCCTAACACACTGCCTAAAGGATTGCTACGAATTTCCTCTATTTTTTTTGTACGAAAATCCGTATAAAATACGAGCTGGTATGTAGTAGGAATAGCCTTACGAAGCACTACGGTGCGTTGTGAAACTCCAAAGGTTTCGTGCCAAGTAGCCAAGCAAAGATATCGATAGGGGTGTTTTCGGTCGTTTGTGGCTCTTACAAGGCTCTGCCAGCAATCGGTAAATATATTTTGGTGCTTGTAATTCATATGCCATGGAAGTTTTAGTTTACACTAACTTATCAACAGTTTGTATAACTCAACTGGTGTATTGGCATATCGTATCAAAATCGGTACTTTCGTAAGAAGACGATAGCTTAGCATATATACAACATAACGTATGCAGCATTAAGCTTTTGTAAGAACTAACGGCTCCTATTTATATTCTGTGAACGATCGGCAACGAAGTCCGTTGTGTCTGTCATCTGTTTCATTTTGGAAATTTAGCTTGTGTATTTATATAAAACACTTTCTAGTACCTTGGGAGTACTGCTGGCGTTGGTATCCCTTACAACATTGGCTCAGGAGCAAAAAAAGTACTATATAGAACTTGTTCCCGCAAAAATGGCGCGTGCTGTTATCGCAATTGCTTCAGCGAACGTACAGACCGATGAAGCTGACTCGTTGTTTGTAATGTTACCCGAAGGGATGCAAGCCCTGTTCCCTGACGATGTACAACTTGCCAACGACGATTTTATCGTAAAGGGCATTCAATTACAAGTAACTCAACAACGCATACTGATAGAGCTGCAAGAGAACCTCCGAGAGTGGAATGGTAAAATCATGACAAAAGTACAGGGTGTGCCTGTTGTGCAAGCTACGATTACGCTCCCCGACATCCCTACTGCTACAGCAGGTACAACCAATACTGAGGGTGAGTTTAAACTTTTTACTCCAAGACAGGCTTCTATTCAAAAAAACAGCCATATTCAGGTAAATGGTGTCAGGATTTTACCTGAAAACATCAAAGTATTAGCTTCTACCCATTTGATTATTATCCGAGTCCCTCAGCGTGCTTTAAAAAACAATGTGGTAGCCTTAGACACACGAGAGCTTTATGTGAAGAATCGTAATAATGAACCGATAGCTAACATTCGAGTAGAAATTGATAGTATTCCATACTTTACCGATAGTGTGGGTATTGCCGTGGCCAAATTGCCGATAAATCGAGATTATACCGTGCAAGTAGCCCATCATACCGTTATAAATACACAGCAGCGTTCAGAAACGGCAATGGTAGAAGTAGTGGTAGAGCCACTACCCTACCTTCAAGATAGTGAATCATTACCCTCCGATACCGATCCGTTTGTACTCGAAATTGATTCTGAGATTGGGGAAATTATCGCTGAATTAGATGCACAAACAAAATTCATCGACCAACAAAATATAAATATTCGGCGCCAGATTGATTTGCTCTCAGAGCGATTAGCGCAAGAAGAAAGCGATATGACTCCACAGCAACGTTCATTGTTGCAGCAATTGTTATATCATTTACAACGGAAGTTATATGAAAATGAAAAGCGTTTTAATGAACTGCAGCAAGAAAGCCAAGAAATCATTTCTCAAATGCAAGAAACGCTCAAGCAAAAAGATTCGACCAACTACCAGCTCACTGAAGAAAACAAACTACAAGAAATGCGCAACAAGCGCTTGCAGAAAGAAAATGAAGAGTTCAGAACACGTGTTTTATTCTTATCTTCAGGATCGGTACTACTGCTAGCCCTTGCTTTAATCTTCTATTTGGTAGCAAGGCGCGATCGCGCTCAAAAAGCTCGAATTTCGCAACAAGCTCAAAAACTACAATCGCTCAACCAGCGAATTTTAAAACAAAAGAAAGAAATAACCGATAGCCTGAGGTATGCACAAACCATTCAGATGGCTATTTTGCCTAATTTGAATCGCTTTCAGCAAATGTTTCCCAACCATTTTATACTATACAAACCTCGCAATATTGTTTCGGGCGACTTCTACTGGGCCTACGAGATAGAGCCTAATGCAAAATGGTTAGTTGCTGTGGTCGATTGCACAGGGCATGGCGTTCCAGGTGCATTTATGTCTATGATTGGCAGTACCCTGCTCACACGTATCGTTGAACAACGTCAGATTTATCAAACGAATCAATTATTAGACACTCTAAATCAAGAAATAGTGCGCGTTCTACGACAAGAAGATAAAGCCAACGACGACGGCATGGATGTCTGCCTATGTCTTTTTGAAAAAAATGAAGTTGGATATCATATCACGTTTACCGGAGCGAAACGTCCGCTACTTTACATACGCACCGAAGAAGGAAATGTAGCCATGTTAAGGGGCGATGTAAAAACCATTGGAGGATTGCGGCATAAAGACAAAGAGTTCACGCAGAAAAAAATTCAGCTTTCCAAAGGCGACTTTGTTTTACTTTCTTCAGATGGATTGGTTGACCAACACGATGCCGCTCAAAAAAAGTTTGGGACTAAAAAGCTGATACAAATTTTAGAGCAGCACCATCACCTTACCATGTCGCAATTGTCAGAAAAAATTGAAGAACAATTTCAGCAGCATCAGCAATCAATGCGCCAACGCGATGATATTACCCTGCTTGGAATTAAGCTCTAAACGAAAGCATACAAAACCCTAATCGATGGAAACTCTCAAATCTACTGCTTCCTATTGGAGCAAGCGTTACCAAGAACATACCACAGGATGGGACGTTGGGCATATCACTCCACCATTAAAAGCCTATTTTGATCAGCTTGAAGATCCCACCCTCGAAATATTAATTCCCGGCGCAGGTAATGCCTACGAGGCGGCGTACTTACATCAAAAAGGGTTTTCCAACGTACATATCCTTGACTTTTCCCCAGAGCCGCTTAAAGAATTTCAACAGCGAAACCCCTCTTTTCCGAAATCCCATATCCATCAGGTCGATTTTTTTGAATTTTCCGGTAAGTTTGACCGAATCATTGAGCAAACATTCTTCTGCGCACTCCATCCTTCGCAACGCCACGACTATGCTTTAAAGATGCTACAACTCCTAAAAAAAGAAGGAAAGCTAGTAGGCCTATTGTTCGACGCCCCACTCAACACAACTCATCCGCCTTATGGGGGCAATCGTACCGAATATCAATCGTATTTTGCCACCACTTTCCGCACAGTTTCTTTAGAACCATGTTACAATAGTCTTAAACCGAGAGCAGGCAGAGAATTGTTTATACGGCTTATCCCCTGAAACAAAACACAACATTTCGGTTCTGCGAAGTGTTTTACTTGAAAAAATAGAATTATGAATCAGACCGTTGTTACCATCATTTTTATTATGGCAGCTAGCACCTTGTTCCCCATGGTAGGCTATTTTCTTGATCGCAGGCATCGAAAAAAAATGATGACTGATACCGACCACAAAAAATCGCAGGATAATCAGAAAGGATAAGAATCCACTGCGAAAAGGTAAAGTGCCCAACAACTCTTGCCCAAAAAGAGCTTTGAAGGGATCATGCCCTGAAATTCTATCACACAGAGGAAACTGACCGCTATACGCTAAAAAATCAGCAATTGGTTTCAGAAAGGCTTTGCATAAACACAAAAAATGCCAACACAACGATATTTGTGCTGGCATATCAATATATAGCAATACAGCTTTTACTGAGAAGCCGTAAGTAATCTCACAGATTGATGAGCAACTAACTAGAAGTTTTCTTTTGCGTACATTTTTTCTTTGTACTCCGCCTTCAAACGTGCATTTCTTTTTGCCACAGATGGCTTTTGGTAGTACGCACGTGAACGGATTTCGCGAAGAACCTTAGTTCTTTCAAACTTCTTTTTGAAACGTTTTAAAGCACGGTCAATCGACTCGTTTTCTTTTACATTTACTTGAATCATACATTAAATCTTTATGGGTGAACTTCTAAAAATGCGGATGCAAAGTTACAAAGCCCATATGGAAAGAAAAAGTTCAAGATGTGAAAAAAACGCGATCCGTAGCCTTTTAACCACATAACCTTTCCAATGAAATATTTCCTTTTCCATAGGAAAATTCTAAATTTAAAAGAGTAATTCTTTAAAAACATGAATAACCCAATATTTGCATATGCGGGTACTTGTTTTGAGGTTATTTTTTAAAAAGATACTTTTGTTTTTAGGTAAAAATTTATAGCAACAACATGGATAAATTCTCATACATAGGCAACGCTGACAGCGGATATATCGACGAACTATACGAAGCATTTAAGAAAGACCCTAACTCGGTAGACGCTACTTGGAAATACTTCTTCGAAGGATTTGATTTCTCTTTAGCTAAATATGGGGAAGATGGCGCCACACTTGCGCCCGATGCTGTTTCAGGCGAACAAGTCAAAAAAGAAATAGCCGTGCGTAACTTAATCGATGCGTATCGCTCGCGAGGCCACTTGCAATCAAAGACAAATCCGGTTCGAGAACGCATTGACCGCAAAGCGCGCTTAGAGCTTTCCGATTTCGGTCTATCTGAAAAAGACCTCGACACGGTGTTTATTAGCGGAGAAGAAATCGGGATTGGCCCTGCCCCTCTGAAAGATATTGTTCGTGCGTTGAAGAAAATCTATGAAGGCTCTATTGGGTTTGAGTTTATGAGCATACGCGAGCCGGAAACTTTAGAGTGGTTTCGGAAAAAAGTGGAGAAAGACTCTTTAGAGTTCAACTTTTCGATTGACGAAAAGAAGCGAATTCTCAGTAAACTAAATGAAGCCGTTGTATTCGAAAACTTTCTGCACACAAAATACATAGGGCAGAAACGCTTTTCGCTAGAAGGTGGTGAGTCTACCATCCCTGCTTTAGATGCTATCATCCACTATGGAGCAACGTTGGGTATCGAAGAAGTAGTGATCGGGATGGCACACCGAGGACGCCTCAATGTACTCACCAATATAATGGGCAAAACCTACGAGCACATATTTAACGAGTTCGAAGGCTCGGCACTCCCCGATGAAACCATGGGCGATGGCGATGTGAAATACCACCTTGGATTTTCCTCTCAAATTGAAGCAGAAGGAGGAAAGAAAGTTACGCTCAACTTAATGCCTAACCCCTCGCACTTAGAAGCTGTAGATCCGGTCGTAATTGGTTCAGTACGCGCCAAAGGCGATTCTATCTATAATGGTGATCGTTCCAAGATAGTCCCGATTCTTATCCATGGCGATGCCGCAATTGCAGGGCAAGGCGTGGTGTACGAAACCATACAAATGTCGCGCTTGAAGGGATACGACGTAGGCGGTACAATTCACTTCGTAATTAATAACCAGGTAGGGTTTACCACCGATTTCCAAGATGCCCGCTCCTCGATTTACAGTACTGATGTATCGCAGCTAGTCGAAGCCCCGGAAATCCACGTAAATGGCGATGACCCTGAAGCCGTTGTATTTGCAATGAAGCTTGCCGTAGAATTCCGCCAACGTTATCGGCGCGATATCTTTGTGGATATGGTGTGTTATCGCCGCCATGGACACAACGAGAGCGATGAGCCTAAGTTTACACAACCAAAGTTGTACAACATCATTTCGAAACACCCAAATCCTCGTGAAATTTATAGTAAAAAACTAGCAGAACGCGGTGATGTAGATGCCGAATTAGCCAAAACAATGGATAGCGAGTTCCGTGACATGCTCAACGATCGGCTGAGCAATGTGCGGCAAAATCCACTACCCTACGAACCACAACCGTTTGAAATACAGTGGAAAGAATTGCGGCTTTCAAGACCTGGCGATTTTGATGAGTCGCCCGAAACGGCCATTTCAGAAGAAGTTGTAGAAAAAGTAGGGAACGCTTTAGTAAAAATTCCTGATCATTTTAAACCGTTGCGTCAGATTGATAAGCTCCTCAAAGAGCGGAAGAAGATGTTTTTTGAAGAAAAGCAACTCAATTGGGCCGCCGCCGAACTGTTAGCCTATGGTTCTATTCTATTAGAAAACAAAAAAGTACGTATGAGCGGGCAAGATGTTGAACGGGGTACATTCTCGCACCGCCACGCCATTTTAATCGATGCAGAAACGAACGAGAAGTACTCTAGTCTGAACCATATTGAGGAAGGCAATCAAGAGGTATTCATGATTTATAATTCGCACCTATCAGAGTATGCTGTGTTGGGCTTCGAAACAGGGTACGCTATGGCAAACCCCAATGCCTTAACTATTTGGGAGGCACAATTTGGCGATTTTGCCAACGGTGCTCAGGTAATGATTGACCAATTTATTACTAGCTGCGAATCGAAATGGCACCGCATGAATGGCATGGTGCTGCTATTACCACACGGCTATGAAGGGCAAGGGCCAGAGCATTCAAATGCACGTCCTGAGCGTTTCTTACAATTAGCCGCAGAAGATAATATTATTGTGGCTAACATTACCACGCCCGCCAATTTGTTTCATTTCTTACGCCGGCAGTTGGCATGGGAGTTCCGCAAACCCGCAGTACTCATGTCGCCAAAATCGCTGTTAAGGCATCCTAAGGTAGTTTCGCCTATGGAAGAATTTACACACGGTAAGTTTAGAGAAGTGTACGAAGATGATTATGCTAAACCCTATACAAAAGTAGAGAAGGTATTGCTTTGTACCGGTAAAGTTTATTTAGACCTCTTAGAAAAGCAGCAAGCTGATAAACGGAAAGATGTTGCCGTCATCCGCTTGGAGCAACTGCACCCATTCCCTGAAAAGCAGCTCAATGCCTTGCTGAATAAGTACAAAAACATGCAAAAGTTGATATGGGTGCAAGAAGAACCCGTAAATATGGGGTATTGGACGTACATTTTGCGCACATTCTATCAGCGCAAAGATTTGGAGCTGGTAGCGCGCAAACCAAGTGCCTCTCCTGCTACAGGCTATCCTAAACTCCATCAACAAGAACAAGAAAAAATTGTCAATGCAGCCTTCAGCCGATAGGCTGTCCTTAAACGGATATCAAAAATAACTTTTCAAAATAGCTGATTAACCCATCATGAGCGTAGAAGTCAAAGTACCTCCAGTAGGAGAATCCATTAACGAGGTTACCATTGCCCAATGGAGTAAACAAGATGGTGATTATGTTGAACTCGACGAAGTAATCTGCGAGTTGGAATCGGATAAAGCCACCTTTGAGCTAAATGCCGAAACGGCAGGAATCTTAAAGATTCTAGTTGAAGAAGGTGAAACTATCGAAATAGGAACGGCAATATGCCAAATTGAGCCTACCGGCAACGGAAAAGCCCAAACACAAAAGGCAGATCAAAAAGCCTCATCCGAAACGGCCTCTACAGAAGCTTCCTCGGATAGTAGCCAACCCAAGCCTACCGGCGAAGTAGTAGAAATGGAAGTTCCCACCGTTGGAGAGTCGATTACAGAAGTAACCATCGCCTCCTGGGATAAGCAATCGGGCGATTACGTACAAGTCGATGATTTGCTTTGCGAAATTGAGTCGGATAAAGCAACGTTTGAGCTTTCTGCCGAGCATAATGGTATTTTAGAAATTGTAGCACAAGAAGGGGAAACCTTAGAAATTGGGGCAATAATTTGTAAAATTCAGGTTATGGAAGGTGGTTCACCGGCACCCCAAGCTTCTGCCTCTGCCGATACTCCCGCTGCAGAATCTACAGCACCGGCCGACAGTACAAATGGCTATGCAGCCGGGCACACTTCGCCTGCTGCCAAGAAAATTTTAGATGAGCGAGGCGTAAATCCTGCAGATGTAAAAGGCACTGGAGTCGGCGGACGCATCACCAAAGAAGATGCCCTAAAAGCTGAAAAAGTAGCCTCGCCTTCGCCAAAACCCTCTACAACTGAGAGCACCGATGCCGCTCCAGCGCCACAAGGTGACCGCAACGAGCGCAGACAGAAAATGACAAGCTTACGGAAAACCATCGCTCGCCGCCTTGTTTCCGTGAAGAACGAAACAGCAATGCTAACTACGTTCAACGAGGTTGATATGAAACCCATTATGGACATCCGTAAGCAATACAAAGAAATGTTCAAGGAAAAACACGAAGTAGGCTTAGGGTTTATGTCGTTTTTTACCAAAGCTTGTACTACGGCACTTCTAGAGTGGCCCGCCGTAAATGCCATGATTGATGGCGAAGAAATCGTTTACAACGATTTTTGCGATATTTCCATTGCAGTTTCAGCGCCGCGAGGCTTGGTGGTTCCGGTAATTCGCAATGCCGAAAAACTCGATTTCCAAGGTATTGAAAAAGAAGTAGTGCGGTTAGCCAAGCGCGCACGCGATAACAAACTCACCATCCCCGAAATGACCGGTGGTACGTTTACCATTACCAACGGAGGGGTATTCGGTTCTATGATGTCTACACCTATTATTAATGCGCCGCAATCGGCAATTTTAGGGATGCACAACATTGTGGAACGCCCAGTAGCTATTAATGGGCAAATAGAAATTCGCCCAATGATGTACGTGGCACTTTCGTACGACCACCGCATTATCGATGGTCGCGAGTCGGTAAGCTTCTTAGTACGTGTAAAACAATTACTCGAAGACCCCATTCGCCTTCTGTTAGGAGTTTAATAAACTAAACTATCATGGGGAGGCGCTTTCTTGCCTCCCTTCTTTTTCTTCAACTCTTTAAACCTTTTTAAAAAATAAAGTAGTATGAGTTACGATGTTACCGTAATAGGCTCAGGCCCTGGTGGTTATGTGGCAGCTATTCGAGCAGCACAGCTAGGACTAAAAACAGCCTTAATTGAAAAATACAGCACATTAGGGGGAACTTGCCTAAATGTAGGTTGCATTCCTTCCAAAGCACTACTCGATTCTTCAGAGCATTTCTACAAAGCAACCCATGAGTTTAAAGAACATGGCATCGAGTTGAAAGACCTAAAAGTAAACCTCCCCCAAATGATTGAACGCAAACGGCAGGTGGTACAGCAAACCTGCGATGGGGTAGCATTTTTGATGAAGAAAAACAAAGTAGATGTATTCCAAGGCCTAGGATCTTTTATCGATAAAAATACGATCAAAGTCACCAAAGAAGATGGAAGCACAGAGCAACTGACGACCCAAAAAGTAATTATTGCTACAGGCTCGAAACCCATCATTATTCCCGGAGTAGAATACGATAAAAACCGAGTGATTACTTCTACAGAAGCCCTAGAATTGCAAAGTGTACCCAAACATATGGTGATTATTGGAGGTGGGGTAATCGGCATGGAACTGGGATCTGTGTACGGTAGAATGGGCACAAAAATCACTGTGGTAGAATACCTCGACCGTTTGATTCCGGGAATGGATAAAACATTGAGTAAAGAGTTGCAGAAATCGTTAAAAAAACTTGGGTTTACCTTTCACTTTAAAACCAAAGTTACTTCTGCCAAAACCGAAGGCGAACAAGTAAAAATAACAGCAGAAGATACCAAAGGAAACGCCTTGGAGCTAGAAGCCGATTACTGTTTGGTATCGGTTGGACGACGCCCTTACACCGATGGCTTAGGCCTTGAAAATGCCGGAGTAAAACTCGATGACCGTGGTAGAGTAGAAGTAGATGCTCACCTACAAACTAATGTAGAAGGTATTTACGCCATTGGCGATGTGGTGAAAGGTGCAATGCTTGCCCATAAAGCTGAAGAAGAAGGCGTGTTTGTGGCAGAAACCATCGCAGGGCAAAAGCCGCACATTAATTATAAGTTAATTCCCGGAGTGGTATATACCTGGCCCGAAGTTGCCGGCGTAGGCTACACCGAAGAAGAGTTAAAAGATAATGGTACTCCTTACAAAGTAGGAAGCTTTCCTTTTAAAGCATCGGGACGAGCGCGCGCCAGTATGGATACCGATGGGCTGGTAAAAGTACTCGCTCATAAAGATACTGATGAAATTTTAGGGGTTCATATGATTGGTCCCCGCATTGCCGATATGATTGCCGAAGCAGTAGTGGCAATGGAGTATCGGGCTTCAGCAGAGGATATTGCGCGCATGTCGCATGCGCACCCAACGTTTACAGAGGCGATGAAAGAGGCTTGCTTAGCGGCTACAGACAACCGCGCAATACATATTTAAAAAAGAATCTTTCCGCCAAATCCCCTATTTAGAGAGACCTTTGTTTAAAACAAAGGTCTTTTTTTATACCACTCCTATTTCGGCTTTCAGAAACTTACCAGTATAACTGGTAGGATGGTTTACTATTTCTTCTGGAGTTCCCATAAATAAAATTTCCCCGCCGGAAGCTCCGCCTTCTTTACCCAGGTCAACTAGGTAATCGGCTACTTTAATTACATCCATGTTGTGCTCGATAACGAGCACCGTGTTGCCCTTATCTACCAATCGGTGTAAAATATTGAGTAAATGGCGGATATCCTGAAAATGTAGACCGGTAGTCGGCTCATCTAGTATATAGAACGTTTTGCCGGTATCGCGTCGCGAAAGTTCTGTGGCTAGTTTAACCCGTTGTGCTTCTCCGCCCGAAAGCGTTGTCGCGTGTTGCCCTATGGTGATGTACCCCAATCCTACATCGTTCAGCGCTTTCACTTTCCGTAAGATTTTGGGTTGGTTAGCAAAAAACTCCATGGCTTGTTCTACGGTCATGTCTAACACATCGGCAATCGATTTACCTTTGAACCGCACCTCAAGCGTTTCGCGGTTATAGCGTTTGCCTTTACAGGTATCGCAGTCGATGTACACATCGGGGAGAAAATCCATCTCGATAAGTTTTTTGCCGCCGCCTTGGCAATCTTCGCAACGGCCTCCTTTTACATTAAAGGAAAATCTACCAGGTTTATACCCTCGGATTTTTGATTCGGGAAGGTTGGCAAACAACGAGCGAATTTCGGTAAACATCCCTGTGTAAGTAGCAGGATTTGATCGGGGTGTTCGCCCAATTGGCGATTGGTCTACTTCTATCACTTTATCGATGTGCTCTAACCCTTCAATACTTTTATACGCCAAGGGTTTTTTATGGGCACGAAAAAAATGCTGGTTCAAGATAGGGTACAAAGTATCGTGGATTAGAGTCGATTTCCCACTGCCGGAGACACCGGTAACGCAAATCATAGTGCCTAGTGGAAACGCAACTGAAACATCTTTCAGGTTATTGCCACTGGCTTGGGTAAGAGTAAGGGTATTTCCATTGCCTTTTCTGCGTTCTTCTGGAATGGAAATTTCCTCTTTGCCATTTAAAAAATTAGCGGTTTGGCTCTGCAAGCGAGTGAATGTTTTCGGATCACCCTGTGCTACAATTTGCCCTCCGTGGACACCGGCTCCCGGCCCGATGTCTAATATATAATCTGAAGCGAGCATCATATCTTTATCGTGCTCTACTACGATGACTGAGTTGCCTAAATCGCGCAGGTTTTGAAGGGAGCGAATCAGTTTTACGTTATCGCGTTGGTGTAAGCCTATGCTAGGTTCGTCTAAAATGTACAGCACACCTACGAGCTGTGTGCCGATTTGCGTAGCTAACCGAATTCGCTGTGCTTCTCCGCCGGAAAGTGTCCCCAATGGGCGGTTTAGCGTAAGGTAGTCTAAGCCAACATCGCGCAAAAAACCAATTCGCTTCCGAATTTCTTTGAGAATTTCGGCTGCAATGCGGTTCTGGCGTTCAGAAAGCCGACTTTCCAGACCTTCGAACCATTCGCCCAACATGCCAATATCCATCTGAGCAAGCTCCGCTATGTTATGATTATCTATTTTGAAGTGAAGCGATTCTTTCTTGAGGCGTGCACCTTTACACGTTTTGCATGCGTTGCGCGTAGTGAACTCTTCTACCCATTTTTGAATTTTATCGCTTCCCTCCTGTTGGCGTTCTAAAAATGGAATAATTCCCTCGAAGCGGGTTTCCCATTGTGTTCCGGGGTATTTAATTGAGTCTACCTTCACGCTTTGTTCAGCACCGTAAAGGATGGTTTTGATAACATCCTTAGGCATTTTTTTGAGTGGGGTTGATAAACTCAATTTATAGGTTTTGAGAATGCTTTCAATCTTTTTGAAAATCCAAATATCACGGTATTCCCCTAGGGGTAGAATGCCCCCTCGGCTGATGCTCAAGGAAAGATCGGGCATAATCGATTCCTGCGTAATTTCATCTACATACCCAAGCCCTTTGCAATCGGGGCACATGCCATAGGGCGAGTTAAACGAAAACATATTTGGCGAGGGTTCATCGTAGGCAATACCGGAGGCGGGATCCATCAAAAAGCGCGAAAAATATTTGAGGTTCTCCGAAGAGCGTTCGGGGAACAGCGCCATCATAACACCTTTTCCATGTTTAAGGGCGGTTTGCATAGATTGGGTAAGGCGTTGGCGATCTTTTTCTTGTACCACGAGCCGATCGATCACAATTTCAATATCATGGGTTTTGTACCGATCGACCTGCATTTTAGGCACGAGTTCTTGCAGCTCGCCATCGATACGCACTTTGCTAAATCCGAGTTTGCGAATTTGGACAAACAGTTCGCGGTAGTGCCCTTTCCGTCCTTTCACCACTGGAGCGAGTAAAATGGCTTTCTCGTTGGAATAATGCTCAAACAAGGCTTGGATGATTTGCTCTTCGGTTTGCCGTTCCATCTTAGCGCCGGTTACATACGAAAACGCCTCGCCGGCACGGGCAAATAGCAAGCGCATAAAATCGTATACCTCGGTGGTAGTACCTACTGTAGAGCGTGGGTTGCGCGATGTAGTCTTCTGTTCGATGGAAATTACCGGGCTCAACCCTTCGATTTTATCTACGTCGGGGCGCTCCATATTTCCTATGAAAGAGCGTGCATATGCCGAAAAGCTTTCCATGTAGCGGCGTTGTCCTTCAGCATAAATAGTATCGAAGGCTAAAGAAGATTTTCCGCTACCGCTGATGCCAGTAATTACCACGAGTTTATTACGCGGAATGGTAACATCGATATTGCGTAGGTTGTGTTCTCTTGCGCCGTATATTACAATGTGTGCGTCTTCTGTAGCCGTAGAAAAAGAGGGGTTGGTAACTTGTTGCGCCACGGTTTTTGGGGTTAGATTAGTGCAAACTCAAAATTACATAAAAGCCATGCAACTCTATAAAGGGCTAAATAGGATTTGCACACATTTGTTTCCTCTCTCGGTTTTCTTTCTGCTGTTGCATAGCATGAGAACGCAGCACTGTAAATAGAACCACTCAAAAGGCATAGCGATAAGGCTAGAAATTCAGGTGATTCTAGCCAAGCCAACGCATAGAACACAATCGCTTATTATTTTTTTTCAATTAGTTTTAATAAACCATCTACTATTTCATCGTCCTCATCGAGGAGGTGGTCTTTTATAAAGATATCAGGGATTACACCTTCTTCTTTGTTGCTGCCATTTACACGCGTCATTTTTCCTTTTGGAATATTTACCACAATGCCTGTATTGGGGAGTGGATATTGAAATAAAGATGCATACAACGAAGGATATTCTCCGGTTTCTTCGCCCACAACGGTAGCCCAGCCGTAATCTTGTATTTGCGCAGCCGTAACTGCAGCCATCGAAATGGATAACCTGTTCACCAGTACATAAACAGTTCCGTGGTATCGTTTTGCAACCTCTTGGGGTTGGTATAGCTCCTGTTCAGGGGCATAGGTTTCGCCGGATTCGTGATGAAGAATGCCTTGAGCATAAGCTGTTGTGGTATCGTTGTTTGTTCGGATAAATTCTTTTAAAACATCGCTCGTTTTTACCCTGAAATCGCTGCACCACTTAAATGGTTTATCTGCAAAGTACGATACCATATAATCGCTGAAAGAATTATGGCCGCCCGTGTTGTTTCTGAGATCAATTATCAGGTGCTCACTTTCGTTTTGTTGAATATCGGTAAATACAGAATCTATAAAATTTTTAAATGCTTGCTCGTTGCCCGAAAATGGTCCCGGGTTTAGATACGCCGTGTTGTCAAAGTATTTTAATTCTTTTCCCGAATCAAATATTTCGGTTCTGAGGTTTTCAAAATCGTTAATTCCATGAATAGATTTTATATCTACTGTTTTTACATTATCCGCTGTTTTCAACCGAACTCGGAAGGAATCTTGCTGTCCGAACACTTGCCAATAAAATCGCGGAAAAGAGAAAAGTTCGATTTTAGCCTTTTTAAAATAAGGGCTCTCTGCCGAAATATAAGGATAGATTTCACAGGCAATTTCATCCATGAATTTTCCATTAATACTAATCACTTCGGTACCAACGGCAATGTCGGCATTGTCCGACCAATTTTTGCGAACATAGGCTTTGCCGTTTTCAAAACTAATTTCCAAAGGAAAAAATGTGCCGTCCGATTGAAGATATTCCATATAAGGTTGTATCGGGAAGTTAATGAAGGTATGGCCGTTGTTCACAATTGAACTAAGTTGCTGAAATAAATTAGTGGTTTGCAACAGTGATAAGGAATCCGCCTGAATTTGACTTTTTATGACGTTGTAGGTTGACTCAAAATCACTTTTTGAAGTGTAAACAAACAAGTCGTAATGAGATTCTTCCAATACTGTTTTTAAGGTATGTAAGTCTTCCAGAACCTTGTCTTTAGTAAAATAGGTTTGTCCAAACGCATTCAACGCACAAATAAGAAGAGAAAAAGTAAAGGAATATCCTCTCATAATAAGTATAGATTTTGGCAGTGTCAAATATGGAGTTGTGTATTGTAGTAATGTAAATCAAATGTAATATACAACTTATGGAGGTAATCATCAGGAAGCGACAGCGCTTTTTGGCGGTGTAAATATGTGAGTTTATATTTTAACCAGTTATTTTTACCAATAAAGCTATGATTACAGAAAGTATAACGTGCAGACATTGTCAATCAGCCAATATTTTTAAGAATGGGAGTAATGGAGTAGGCAAAGTTGCCAGACAAAACAATTATGTAGAACGGTGGAATAATACACTAAGGCAAATACTATGACGATTTTTGAGGGAAACTTTGTCTTTTTCTAGAGCTGATTACATGTATGAGTTGTATCTTAAGTATTCTATATATCACTATAATACACAACTCAATGTATAATAAAATCCTTTTATTAATTTAAATATTTATTAAAATGGAAAAAGAAAAAATAGCAGAAGTCTTAAAGCACGATCTCCACCATTTGGATAAATACAAAGCGTTTTGTGCGCTTTATGGTATCGAAGACCTCGTTCAGTTCGTAAAGCTGTACGATATTTTTGAGCTTGTTTCGTTCTTACCGGCTCAGCCTACCGAAGAAGAAAAACGCATCTTACACGAACTCATCGGGGTACAGAACGAATCGGGCTACCTCGATTACCAGCGCTCGACCAATACGTTTGAACTGATTATGCAGTGGCAAGAACGTTTACAACGTTTTGATTATCACACTCTTCCTTTTACTAAAAAGGATAGTAATTAAGGGGCTGTCCGAAGTAGTGACTATTACACTTTAGTAACTTGTAAAAGATGGACTGCTTCGCTTATGCTCATCGCAACGACGTGATTATATAGGCTTTTCACACCAAAGCTCCATCACTCAACTCTAAAATTCTATCACTTTTTTGGGCGAACTCTTCGTCGTGAGTTACGGCAATGATGGTTTGCCCGCGTTCTTCGGCAAGCTGACGGAAAATATCGAAAACAATGTCGGTATTTTTAGAATCTAAGTTACCCGTAGGTTCATCGCCCATTATGATGGCTGGCTCATTAATGAGTGCTCTGGCTATGGCAACTCGCTGTTGTTGCCCCCCCGAAAGTTTATTTGTCATTTTTAAGGCTTGGTCTTCTAAACCCAAGAGTTGCAGATTCTTATAAGCTTCTTCTCTTATTTCTTCTTTCGACTTCTTTCCTAATTTTAAAGCTGGCAGCATCACGTTATCAATCGAAGAAAATTCGGGAAGCAGATAATGAAACTGAAACACAAAACCGATGTGTGCATTGCGAAAGGCTGCTAACTGATTTTGCGTTCTCCCCGTGAGCACCTCACCATTAATAATTAAGTTTCCGGAGTAGTCGGTGTCCATGGTAGAAAGTACATATAGCAAAGTAGATTTCCCTGAACCCGACTTGCCAATGATCGATAAAAACTCACCTTTTTTTACCTCAAACGTTAGCTCTTTGAGTACCTGAAATTTACTAGGTTCATAAAAGTATTTGCTAATGGAATTTGCCGATAGTGCAATGTTATTTTTCATCCTCTTATAATTTCTACAGGATCAATTTTCGAAGCTTTTTTTGCAGGTAAATAGCCTGCGATAAATGTGGTAAGCAACCCGAACAGAAATGCCATTCCGTAATCTTTCGGGCTGTACGACATGGGTAGTGTTTCCAAACCACCTATTTGGAAGGGAATATGGTTCACAATTACCGAAACCACATAGCCAAAGAGCATTCCTACCACACCTCCCATCATCCCAATCAGTAACGATTGCACTAAAAAGATTTCCACAATATCTCGCCCTTCAAAACCCATTGCTTTTAAAATGGCTATCTCCTTAATCTTTTCGTTGACGGTCATATTCATGATGTTATAAATACCAAAACCTGCGACAATCAAGATGGTAAAAGAAACGGCTAAGGCAATAATATCTCTGAGTTGGCTGCCCGCTTCTAACTGACCGTTTGCCGTCATCCATGCTTCTACTTTGTAGTTAGTTTTAGGGGCAATGGCTTCTGCGACTTTTTCTGCCTCATTGAAATCTGTAATATTTACTTGGATGTCAGTTGCATAGCTATGGTTTTTTGAAATCAGTTGCCTCGCTGTGCTGATACGCACGAAGGCTTTAGCGTTGTCAATCCCTGCAATCGTAGTTTCGATAATCCCAATGATTTTAAAATTCCGACTCACACCCTCCGAAGTCAGTACATTGATATTATCATTTATACCAAGACTCAATCGTTTTGCCAATCCTATTCCTAAAATTACACCATCGCCCCGGGATTGCATATCATGCCAATTTCCTTCCACCATGTATTGCGCTGTTTCAAATAGTTGATCCTCATTTTTAACATCCACACCACCTAGCAAACCATTTATTTTCGTTGCGCCATTGCGGAAAAATACATTGATATTTACCTGTGGAGTAACCCCTGTTACTTTATCGTTTTGCTTTACAACATCTATAATTTTTGCCGAGTTTTTAATCCCTTCTGTGTATTGAATAATCTTAGGGTTACGCACATTTACCAAAACATTATCCTTGCTTTCTCTCCCTAAAATATTCGACCTATCTTCGGGCAAATCGTTATAAATACGAATATGCGACAGGGTGCTAAATGCCAATTTAGTTTGTACATCGTTTACGCCCGTCATAAACCCATTCATAAAGATGTACATGGAAATCCCGAAGGTTACACTCAACATTGCTACAAAAACTTGTTTCAAGCGAGAGGTCAGGTGTGCAAGGGCTACCTGTAAATTGGTTTTCCGGATCATAATCCCTTTTGTTTTTTGATGACTTTTGATGCATCAAGACCTGAAATTATCTCTACCCATTCATCGTTGCGTATGCCTACTTGCACGGCTAACTGCGTTCCATCTTCTGTTAAAACTGAATCGCCTTCTATTAAATATTCAGAAGGTATCGCCAAGGTTTGTTGTTTCTCGTTAATTATGATATTGGCTTGCAATTGCGTATTGGCGAGTAACTTTAAAGGGTAATCGAAAGTGGCTTCGCAAATGAACGACTGCGACTGCTCATCGAAAGAAGGATAAATTTTATGGATAGTTGCCTTCTCGTACCCGTTTGGATGGGTGTTAAGCGCTACAGCCACTTGTTGCCCGAGCGCTACACGGTTAATATCCTCTTCAGCAATAAACAATTTAGCCAAGGGTTTTCCTCCTCCCACTTTGGCGATGGTTTCACCTCTTCGAACCAACTCGCCTTGTTCTTTGAATACCTGCAACACAACGCCTGAAACCGCCGAAGTTAGGTAAAAATCGTTGACTGTTTTTTGTGTGATATTGAGTTGCATTTCTGCATTCTTGAGTTGTAACTGCGCCTGCTCAATCAAGTTTTCCAACGACTCTTCCAGAATTTCTACTTGCTTTTTTGAGTTTTCGTATTGCAGTGCCGCCCGGTCGAATTCTAGTTGTGATACCGCACCACTTTTCACCAACCTTTTATAGCGTTCGTAATTATTTTTATCGGTGTTGAGTTGCTCTTGCGCTTGTTCTATTTGCAAACGAAGTTGTGCTTGTTCTGGCGATTCTGGCTGTAGCTTCCGCAAAGCATCTTGGTAATTTGCTTGTGCATTCGAAAGCTGCTCTCTTTCTGTTTCATTCGATAATTGAAACAAAGGCATTCCTTGTTGCACCGTATCGCCCTCGGTTACATTCGAGGTAATCAGATAGCCTTCGGCACTTGAAGTTACCTGATATTCTTGCTCCATCACAATGTGCCCACTCGCAAAAACAGCATCTATAATATCTACTTTTTCAGGGACGGTCGTTTCTTCTTGGCTACAGGAAAACCCAACGAGTAGGAAGGAAAGAAACGCGATATTTTTTAGCATTTTATTTTTCATGGTTATTGCATCCTTGGATATATCTGACTGTAGTACTGATAGGTAGTGAGTAAGTTGTTGAGGAAGGCATTTTCCGCTTTCAAATAGTCTTCAAAAGTGCTGAGGTACGTATCTAAGCTTACCACGCCTTCTTTGTATTGCTGAAAGGTTAATTCCTTATTCTGATGGTAGAGTTCGAGGTTATTTTGGGCAAGTTTCGTATTCTCCAAACTATGGTTGTAGTCGGTTATTAGTTGGGCATCTTCCAAAGCGGAAACTAGTTGTTGATTTTCCCAATCTTCTTTGGCTAGCTCATAGTCTAACTTGCTCGATTTTAATCGATTGCGATTGGCAAACCCTGAAAAAATTGGGACTGAAACATTGAGTGCCAAATAGCTAAAATTGCTCCATGAATCGTTTCCAAAATCAAGCCCAAAACCATCTTGAAATTGTTGCCGACCAAAATAAGAGGTAAAAGTTAGCTTGGGTAAAAAATTGGCTTTTTGCAGGTTAGTCCGCATTTTGGCTTGTTGTATTTGCATATCAGCGATGGCAATTTGCTTACTAGGCAATAGTAAATCTATGGAGTAAGTAGTAGGAAGTTCGTATGTTAAGCGCTGTTCCAATAAAAGTTCTTGGTCAGGCTGAATTCCAGTCAATTTTTTAAGTTCGGCAATACTCTGATTATAGAGCTGAAGGCTGTTGTTTAAGTTTTGCCTAACCACTAGAGCATTAATTCGGGCTTTGTTATATGATAATTTATCTAATACCCCTTCTTCGTAACGTTGCTTTGTGAGTAGCTCAATGCTATCGGCAAGTTGTATATCTTCCTCCCAAAGTTCAATTGCCTGCCGAGCTACCAACGCCGAAAAGTAGTAAACTCCTGCTTGCTGGTACAGCAATTCTTCGAATGACTTTTTTTGAATTTCAGCAGACTCTAGATTGAGTGCCGAGAGCTTCACTTGGAATATAGCCTGCCAATCGAGAATACTCTTCGTTAGCGTTAGCCCTGCATTATAGGTGTATTCTTGCCCAAACTCTGCGTTTATCGTAGTGCCGGGCTGACCAAAAATTTCTCCCGGTAGGGGCGTAGTAGCCAAATCTAAATTGCGTTGCCCGTTAAAGGTTCCGCTAAGCGTTGGCAACCGGTGTGCCTTCGCTATTTTCAGCTCTAACGCTGTTTTATCGAGGTCATAACGGTATTTTTTCAAGTCGAAATTACCCAATTCAACCCTTTCGATTACCTCTTCAAAAGAGGTTAAAATCACTACTTTGCCTTCTTCTTGTGCTATGGCAATTTGATGAAGCAATAAGCCAAGCATACTTAACATGAGGTACTTAATACAACCCCTCAAGTAGTTTGCGGTATACCTTAAAAAAATCATTTCGAATCAGCTCAATCTTTTCTAGCATTTATCACAAGATGAAAAGTAAGTGCGAGGGTTACTCCACTTGGTGAAACCACCCCTCCAATACCTTCGGTTTTATTTGCTTTGAGATACCCCAAATTTAAATCGAGCATAGAGCCCGGGGCAATTCTGTAGTTAATACCGACGGTTGGATTTACATATCCAAAATTTCTGGTAACCTCCTCAATTTGTAGATTCCGATTAAATAAAGAGATATCTGCCTTGCCTCCCTTTGCAATAGCTCTAATATTCCCAACCTGAAGTCCTGCGTACGGTCTTAATATAGCGCCATTTAGCAAAAGATATCGGACACCAATGCCTGAATTGATCATGGCTCCTCCGTTTCCACTTCCTTCTACTTGTAAACCATTATTCCCAATCGAAATAGAATTAATATTCTGTTCTTCAGGCAATAACAAAATATTTAAAGCCAGGAATACTTGAACTTTTTGCGAAACAAAATAACTCCCTTCGATACCGTAAAAGGCTTTCCTGCTCGTAAAGTCTGTAAAAGTAACCGTATCGGGAATTCCCGTTTTGTTCGCATTTTCGACATGACGTTGCCCATAGGTAAACCCAATGCTCCATCTATTTTTATATACTCTTCTGAGCGAGTCGTAGAGTATGGGTTTATTTTCTATAGAAGCCATTGCTTTTTCAGCCTCAGAGCGTGGTTTATAATCTTGCGATTGTACCTGAAAGGCTATACACACCCCTAAGACTCCTGTCATTAAAACGATTCGTTTCATAGTAACATTTCGGCTGTTATTAGAGCCTTTTCCAAAGGCGTGTCCCACTAAATATTCCGTATTTCGCCTTGATTTGCAGCGTATCTTCATTTTCTAGAAATAAAGTAGCATTTAAGGTTCTATCGTATTGAGGTTGGTAGATAGTACCGCAGCAATATTTTTTATCTCCCTTCTTCTCAAAGTTTTTTAGCAAAATGATTTTCCCCTTTTGCTGAATTTTTGCGTTTTGCTCAGCATCGTCGGATGAAACTAACTGCCCAAAAAATTTCCCGTCTTCCTCGTATATAGAAATGGTAACTCCCTTTTCATAATCTCTCCATTGCCCTTCTATGCTTGTTTGTGCATGCGTAGAAAGTGCAATCAGGCTTAAAATGATGAAAGCAAATATTGATTTTTTACTCTTGTAGTTCATGGTGTTGATTTTGTTAATTTTTAAATATTACAATCAAATGTACGCGAATAACTATCGCTTTTATACTAAATTGACACTGAACTGAACAGATTGCTAAGTGAATTGAACATATTGCTAAGTGAATTGAATAAGGATGAGGAATAGTATTATACGCACCCTCATTACGCTTCCAGCTTTCGGCTATGAATCTCCTCAAAGCGTTGCTTGTATGCTTTATGGTTGGTGCCCATCCAAGTATCCCAAAAATTGAAATACAAACCATAGTTACACCCTACTAACTGATGGTGCATATTGTGGTGGGTAGAAGTATTCAGCCATTTGGTTACCGGATGCTTGAGAAACCAGGCAGGGAAAATTTCGAAGCCTAAATGCCCAAGCAAATTGAAACCTATTAACCATAAAATAAATACTGCCAACACAGAAATATGTACGGGAATTAGGAGTAACAACACAGGTAACACAGCATACTCAAGAAGCACCTCTAGCGGATGAAAATTGAATATTGCCCAAGGGGTAGGGTTCGTGGAACCGTGATGCGTTCTGTGCACAATACGGTAAACTTTAGGCAAATGCATCAGACGGTGTGTCCAATAAAAGTAGGTATCTTGAATAAAGACCAATAGCACAAACGAGATGGGTAGATACACCAAAGGATATGCATTGATATCTAAATATATCTTTGAAAAGCTTTTAAAATCAACTAAATAGAGTACTAAGCCTAGGCTACTCAAAATAAGGGTTGCAAAAAGCGAGTGTTGAATTTCTTCTCTGATTTTAGCGTTGGACGGGAATTTTTGTTGTATTTTTTTTATTAAAAATGCCCGTCTTTTATAAACATAGAAGAACGTATATACTAAACCTGCAGGTAGTACATACCTGAGGGTGAAGAAAAGGGTGGCTAAGCCCCACCCTTTTACTATTCCAAAGTTTTCAATTAAATAGTTCATAACTGGAAAATTAGAATGTTTATGGAAGTGTAATTTCTTGAGTTACACGCCCTACAGTAACGGTCGCTAATTTGTCACACGCACCATCACCGAAGTCTAGTGTATAACTTGGGGCATTACCTATGGTGATGGTACTTATCCCACTTACTGGATAGAAAAGTTCTTCTTGGAAACAGGCTGTTCTTGTTACCCAAGGCTCTGTAATGGTTACAGAGTAAGACGTACCCTCTCTGTTAGTTCCTGATGCCGTTCCTGTAATTTCAAATGCCTCGTTGAATGTTTCACGATCTCCTGCGCCCTCAGTCCATGCGTAATTGAAGTTGCTAGTAACGGAAACCTGATCTCCATTATAGTTGATTGTAAGGTTATTCGTACGCTGGAAAGAATTGTTATTTACTGCAGTAGCGGTAGTAGTACCGTCAATAGAAAACCCATTGACCGTATAATTATTGAACGTGATGGTCATCCCTCCGCTGAAGGGCTCACGCACCGTGCCGGTATAAGCGATTGTAAAACTACCACTACGTGTTACTTCTCCTGAAGGACCAGTACAACCATTACCATAGTCTAGAGTTAGGGTTTTATTATTTCGATCCAAGTTTATGCTTGCACAGAATGATCGGGCTATTCTGCCGTTGTCTTCCTCTATAAATGCCTCTTCAGAAACCCTGTAAACTTCATCGATTTCGGCGTGAGCAAAGGCAATATCTGCCGCTAACTGTTCTTCTGTAGTGGTATCGGGGGTTACCGTTGCGTCATCGTCGTCATCGCTACATGAAACGACAGAAAAACCGATAAAACCAATTAGGATACTTACTAAATACTTTTTCATTGTTTTTGAAATTAAAATGTTTTAAAATACTTACTTTGTTTTTACTGAGTATACTTTAATTAAGATGTTATTTTTCAACCAACTGAGTTAATTTTTAAGCAAAAGGTGAATTCTGATAAAGAAGTGGTTGCTAGAAAAATGAACGGTGTTGACAATTTAGAGCGCCCCAATCGGGTCAGCATTTCCATCTGGATCGCCGTTTACAAAGCCATCAGTTCTGGGGTTGCCGTTGGTCATCAGTATAATACCACAGAAGTGTGGTGCTGCCATAGAAGTACCACTCAGTGTGGCATATCCTCCTGTGAAGAAGGTCGATTTTATAGCAACTCCCGGCTCGCAAAAATCCACTGGAGCATTACCATAGTTTGAGAAGTTGGCAAACTCATCGTTGCTATCCATTGCAGAAATGGTCCAAATATTATCTCCGTTCACTCGTGCAGGGGAGTAATTATTCGCATTATCACTTTCATTACCTGCGGCTAATACAATGTAAATTTGCTTTTTAGCTGCATTCAAGATTGCCTCGTCTAAGGCATTGGAAATTCCTCCTCCTAAACTCATATTTACAGCATCTCCGGCAGAAGCGTTCGCCGCTACATAGTCAACCCCTGCAATCACTCCACTTGTAGAACCGCTACCATTCCAACCGAGTACTTTAATAGGGATTACAGTTGCACCGGCAGCCACTCCTACCACGCCAATTCCATTATCTATTGCCGCAACAGTGCCTGCACAATGGGTTCCGTGCCCGTTAAGGTCATTAAAACCCTGGTCAATTCCTCTTGAAAACGCTGAAAACCCTCTTGTTTCATCCACATTTAAATCCTCGTGGTCTAGATCAATACCGGTATCAATGATCCAAGCTACTTTGCCGGTACCATCACCATACCCAACTCGTTCAATGCCATAGGGAACTTCTTGTTCTTGTGAACTCGGTACATCGTTGGGGTTATCCCACGGTGGGCGCGCAATAATCTTATTTTGCTCTACAAATTTCACTCTGCTATCTTGGGCAATTTCGTCGACAAGATTTGCTGATACTTTAATGCTGATTCCTTTGAATACCTGAACGAAAACTTTATCGATTTCAAAGTTTTCGATCGATTTAGCCCTTATCATTGAATTAGCAAAGGTTCTTAATTCGAAAACTCTTGCTTCATAAGAAGCCTCCTCTTCTTTGGAAAAAGCCGAGGCTTCATCGTTAAATACAATAATATATTCGTCTGGAATGAGCGCCCCATTAGAAGAATTAATGAAAGATTCTTCTGATTCATCGGGCATTACTTCTTCAACATCTTCTTGCTGACAACTTATCGCAACGACTGAAATCGTAAAACCTATTAGAATATTTGCTAAATACTTTTTCATTGTTTTCATGTTGTTAAAATGAATGAGTTACTCGGTTTAACCACAGATAGGTCAGAATAGATTTTACTATTCAACCTGCTTTACTATTTTCCAGTCCAATGGCTTTTATAGCACAAATAGCGGTTGATAAGCTGCTTTAGAGGCGATGTAACAACAGTTGATGGATGAGTAATGACCTATCATTGAATACTTACTACCCTTTATTGAAAAAGCACAAAAGTTTGCTCCAATTTTTCGTTCTTTATAGGGATAAAAGTGCAGAATCTATGAAAATTAATCGGAAGCTAGCCTTATTATTCTGGGGTATTATGTATCTGGTGTATCTTGCCATTACCGTGACAATTACCAGTTTAACTCAGGCTTTTCTAATGACTACCCTTCTACTTGGGGCAAGTATTTTCCAAGTATATTTTAATTTATTACTTCTCATTCCACGGTTTTTAGAAAAGAAAAAATACCTACTTTATGGAGTAACATCAGCGCTGCTTATCGTTTCAGTTGCCTTCATACGCATGATCCTTCATGTTGATGTATTAAATGAAAGCGACTTTTCCTTATTGAATAAACTGAATACAAATGAGATAAAATGGTTGTGGTTACTTGTAATGACTATCGTACATGGAGGCATTCATATGCTAGTAGTAATTTTTAAAATGATAGTAGAATGGGAAGAAAGTCAGCGTATTAAAAGTGAAATGAAAAGTCACCAACTTGAAGCCGAATTAAAACTATTGCGTTTACAGTTAAATCCTCATTTTCTTTTCAATACGCTCAATAATATTTACACCTTAGCATACTTGAAAAAAGATAATGCAGCCCCTATGATTATGAAGCTCTCTGAAAGTATGCGCTATATGTTAAGTGAGGCAAATCATAAGGAAGTACCTTTAGAAAGAGAAGTAAATTTTTTAAAAAACTACCTAGAGTTAAACAGCTTAAAAAGCACTCAATTTTCTAAAATTGAAATGGAATGCAAAGGAGTAAAAGGGTATCATTTTATTGCGCCGTTATTACTAATTAGCTTCCTTGAAAATATCATTAAGCATAGCGATTTGGAAACTAATCCATCCGGGTGGGCGTCCATTTCGTTATTGGTAGATGAAGAAGACGTTCTTCATTTAACTGCCGAAAATTCGAAGGAACCAAAGGCTCAAAATTTAGTTTCCACAGGTATTGGCTTATCCAATATAAAAAAACGATTAGCCTTGATGTACCCCGACCATGTTCTTGAAATAGATGAAACACAAGAAAAATTTCTAATTCACCTCACCTTAAAATTAACTGCTCATGAATTGCATTATAGTGGATGACGAAGTATTAGCAAGAGAGCTTCTGACCGATTATATACATAAAACGCCTAACCTTAATTTAGTTGGCGATTTTAGCGAACCTTTATCCGCAAAAGCCTTTTTAAGTAAAAATGAGGTTGATTTACTTTTTTTAGATATTCAAATGCCCAATTTAACAGGAATTGAATTCTTAAAAATTTTAGACCCTAAACCCATGGTCATTCTTACGACGGCTTATCAAGAATACGCATTAGAAAGCTATGAACTTGCCGTAATGGATTACCTTGTGAAACCTATATCGTTCGAGCGTTTTTTCAAGGCGGTGAATAAATCGCAAGATTTTTTTGAGTTGAAACAAAAGAATCATCATGCCGTACAGCTTTCCCCTTCCACTCCCCCACCTAGTAACGAATCTTACTTCTTTGTAAAGGCGGATGGAAAAATTGTAAAAGTATGCTATGATGAAATTCAATACATTGAAGGTTTTCGCGAATATGTTCGCATTTACACGGATGAAAGTAACATCATCACCTTACTTTCTTTAAGTAAATTAGAAGAGATTCTTCCCCCCACCCAATTTTTTAGAGTGCACAAATCTTACATCATTAATTTAGATAAAATTAATGCCGTAGAGGGCGATTTCATCACAATGGGGAAAAAAGATATTCCCATTAGCAGAAGAAATAAAAAGGAATTTGTAGAACAGTTAAATAAGCATGGTCTGTTTTAGCTTCCCGTTCTGTTTAAAGTCTCATATAGTTTTTATATGATGGGGAAAGACGCTTTTTATCACACTATCAGAATTTTCAAATTTCCCCTTACCGTTCTAATCACTTTCAATACCATATCAAACTAAGGCTTAAGCCATGTGCCTGAACGGTAATGTATAAATGCAGTAGCGGGTAAAACTCTCCTAATTATCGGCTTACTAATGACTTTAAAAACAAACAACCATTTTGAATTTAGCAACAAACCCGCTATTGCATTTATACCTTGTTAGGTGTAGTTTTTTTTATTCCAAGATAAATATTTCCAAATGATAAAATTCCATTAAAAATAATTATTGCTAAATTTAAATTTTCACTAGCATTGTAATTTTTGAAATATGCAATTGATGTAAAAAATATTACTGAATAAATGATGTAAAGATTTCTGTTTCCTTTTCTAAATGGGATAGAAATTAAAAACAGGAAAAATATATCAATAAACCGACTTTCAAATAACTCTAAACGTCTAATGATTAATGTTGAAATAGTAAGAATTGCAAAGTAAGATGCAATTATTAAATTAGATTTTGTGTTCATAATATTATAAAATTAGTGGTGTTAAATAAACTTCTATTAAAGATGAAAGGACTATCAAACTAAGAGTCTGTTGGGAAATTTTATTTTGTTGTTTTGC
>CAYMYI010000041.1:18677-32292 GCA_964394585.1 uncultured Roseobacteraceae bacterium | reverse complement strand
CCTTCATTGGCAGGTACTATCGAGGTAGTGAAAGGTGCCGCTACGGTTCGCTACGGCCCTGATGCCCTTGGCGGGGTGGTATTGCTGAACCCCCCTCGGTTAGAGCTTGAGTCGCACTGGCATGCCGATTTGCGCTTAACGGCTCAAACCAATGGACGTGCTGCGGAAACCACGCTCCAATTGCAAAAAGGATTTCGACGGTTGGCAGTAGGCTTTCAAGGCTCATGGATGCACCAAGGCGATTTGGCAACACCCAATTATTTACTTACCAACACCGGACGAAGAGAGTATAGCTATGCAGGCGAAGCTTTGTACCATCACGAAAAATTTGATGTGGAAGTGTATTATAGTCGGGTTTATCAGAATCTAGGTATTTTGAGAGGGTCGGTTACCGGTAACTTAGAAGATCTGGTCAATGCTATCGACCGCGATGTGCCTCAGGGCACACAGTCTTTTTCATATGAGTTGAATGCACCACGGCAAACCACTCGGCACGATCTGCTGAAACTAAAACAAACATTTTTTTTGGGAGGGCATCAGGTAGAAGCCCAATACAATTATCAAGAGAATTGGCGGCGCGAATTTGATATTCGACGGGGAGCGCGTAACGAGGTGGCTTCTATCGATTTAAAACTCAAAACGCACGCTTTTGATTTACTATGGCATCATCCGGAGTGGGGGCAGCTTCACGGAACATGGGGCGTACAAGCTATGCTGCAAGATAACGACAATTTACCCGGCACAAATACAGTCCCCTTCGTGCCAAACTATAACCAGCAGCGCATAGGCTTTTTCGGGATTGAAACCTGGGAAACCAGTCAAACTACCTATGAGGCAGGCATTCGGTATGATTTTGTCCATGCTTCCGTAAGAGGGCGCGAACCAAATAACGATATCTATCGGCAGACCCTTACCTTCCATAACGTTACAGCTACGTTAGGGCTGGTTCATGAAATGAATGGGAAGAATACCATACGCATTAACATGGGTACGGCTTGGCGTCCGCCAAATATCTCTGAATTATATGCTTTTGGGAAACACCAGGCAGTGGTAGAATATGGCTTACTGCGTTACCAACCCGAAGAGGGGTTAGCTATTGATGCGAGCCGTGTTTTTACCCCAGAAGAACGCAATCTGAAGGCAGAATCAGGCTATAAACTGATTGCTACTTTTGCGCATAATACCGAGCGTTTGCAGTTTGAGCTTACCGGATATACAAATTGGATTCATAACTTTTTTTATGCACGTCCGGCAGGGATTACCAACACGGTGCGCGGAGCTTTTCCCTTCTTTGCCTATACCCAAAGCGATGTGTTTTTATGGGGGATAGATTTTGATTTTCGTTGGCAACACCACGAAAAGTGGGAGTCGTACGCACAGGGGAATTTTGTATGGGCAAAAGATATGGCAAACCAAGATGTCCTCATTGGCATGCCCACGCCAAACTTGCGTTACGAACTTACCTGGAATCCCAACGATTTTTTCTTAAAAGAAAATGAAGTGTTTGCCCAAGTAGGATACACGTTCGAAGCCTTCCAACAGCCTCAAATTATCACGGCAGGAGAAATATTATCGGCATATCAAGCAGGCACAAACCCGTTTGAAGGGCAGATGCGCAATTTTGATTTTCTGGCAGTGCCAAGCGGATATACCCTGCTCAATGTAGGGTGGCGCATGCAATGGAAGAAAGTGGGGATTCAGTGGCAACTACGCAATGCACTCAATACGACATACCGCAACTATACCGATCGAATGCGTTATTTTGCCGATGAAAGAGGGCGTAATCTTATCCTCACGCTGAATTATCGTTTATAAAGCATGAGTCAGAATCGTTTGGAAGTGCTTACACAAAAACATGGGTATGCAGCTACGCTAACTTGTGTAGTAGTGGTAAGCATCGCCTTGCGAGCAGCTCGCTTCGCTGAAATCCCTCAAGGACTTGCCCCCGACGAAGTCTCTGCGGCATACGAGGCATGGTCGCTCTTAGCTACCGGTGCCGATCGTTGGGGCAACCCATTTCCCGTATACTTTGTGGCATGGGGCTACGGTCAGAACACGCTCTATAGTTACCTATGTATCCCCTTCTTTGCCTTATGGGGTGCTAGCGAATTTACCTTTCGGCTCCCTAGCCTGTTGTTGGGGTTGGGTACGATTGCCCTTTTGTATGTGTTGTATCAAAAGCAAAACACATTCGATAAAAGGGCGGCACTCGTAGTATTGCTACTAGTAGGTTTGAGCCCGTGGCATGTGGTTCTTTCGCGCTGGGGGTTAGAACCCAACCTGTTACCTTTTTGGTTGGTGCTTCATGTTACGTTGTTTCGCTATATGCAAGAACGTTTGCCAGCTTACCTTTGGGTAAGTTTTATACCGTTAGTATGGGCAGGGTATACTTATGCGCTCGTGTTAGTATCGTTACCCTTGTATTTTATACTACTGATAGGAGCAATGCAACGAGGGCATTGGAAACCATATCTCTTAGGAATTTTAGCGTTCTTTATCGGCACATTGCCCCTACAATTATTTTTGGCAAAATATTATTTTTTCCCTTCCATCTCTACTAGTTTCTTAGGGATGACTTTACCCACTTTATTGCATTGGCCGGCAACGTTTTCTGAATCGATTGAGTCGGTGTGGCATACCAATTTGCAGTTTATTTTTGCAGGGTTTCACGATTATACACTTAGCAACACTACATTTTATACAGTACCCCACAATGCCTTTGTGCTTGTATTGTCTTTTTTAGGGATTAGCTATGCAATCACCACGTTAAAAAAATCGAGAAGTGCTCGTGTATGGCTTTTTTTATGGATAGTCGGTTGGCTACCTTTTTTGTTTTTTCGAATGAACTTGAACCGTTCGTTAGTATTGCAAACAGCGATTATAGGGCTTGCCATAGAAGGCGGGTATGTAGTGCTACACATTTTACAATTGGCTCAGAAACCTATACGGAAGGCATGTATAGGCGCTGTTTTAGTATTTTATTGCTTGCATACGGCTTGGTTTGCTATCGATTATTTTCGGTTTTATCCTGATAACGCCTCTACAAAGTTCCAGTCTGGCTTAGGCGAAGTGCTGCAAAAAGTACAGCACTCAGAAATACCCACTTACCTTTCGCCTCGCATTGTGTTTCCGTACCTATACGTGGCATTTTATACAAGAATTCCTCCGAAAGAATTCCAGAAAGAAACGCCATATATCTACGGTAGCCAATATCAGCTACGGCAACTGCGGGCATTCCATTTTTTAAACACTGCCGATGAAGTTGCCGAGATACCTTCGGGGGTTCGGTACATTGCACCAAGGCAAGAACCTATCCCTTTTACACAGTACACGGTTGAATATGAGACACAGCATTGGCGTGTAGTGAAAAAATACTGAGAGGCTTAACGCTGTTCGCTTAAATATTCGATAAAGTACTCGTAGTCGGTACGTACCTGCGTAGCGTAATTGAGGGCAATTTGCCCCACTAACTTTCTAAATTCTTTTTCGTGGTTGGCTGTGAGCTTGCTTACTTGCAGCTCGAAGAACTGAGGTGCTAATTCTTGGTTATATGCTCTAGCCCCTCGTCGGTGTTCGGTAGCAAGTACCTCGCCCCACGTATGAGCCATTTCTTCGAACGCACTTTTATGTTCTAACTCTTCTTCGGGGAACGATTCTTTGAATGGAGAGCGCTCACGCACCGAAAAGCTTCCGGTTGAAAGTTCCATCCATCCGAGGTAGTCATCGGGGTCGTCGGAGAGGGCTTTGTATGCCACGGCATGGCGTTCGGCATCGTGTTGGAAGTTTTCGTTATACTCGGCTTTTTCGTTATCATTCAAAAATAAAAAGGGCGTTGGGCGACCTTGCTGTTTCACATCTAAAATGTGATCGATATCCTCGCTAGAGTGTCCTTCGATAAGTACGTAGTAGCGGTCGGCGCCTACCGAGCCAGTCCCTGCCCCTATGCGTACGGCGATATCTTTCACGTGGAAGAATGCTTCGTCGGAAGGGTTGAGCGTGCCGGTAATTGTTTGCCGATAGGCTGCCATAGCCTCTTTAATTTCGGTTTTGATGGCTTCCGTAGCAGGGGCTAATTTTTCGTTGGTAAGGTCGAAAAGGCGCTTTCCGTTTTCATTTTTCTTCGTCCACTTTTTCAACATTTTTTGCCGGCTTTCTTTCCGTTCTACCTTTTCTAAAAACTTTTTGAGAAGTCCACTCGTCGTTTCTTTGGTGAAAAAATGCTGATAGATTTCTTCGTTTTGGTCGAGGTTCGTAAGGGTGGCGAGGTAACTTTCTGCAAAGGTTTCTACCACTTTTTTTCTTTTCTTGGAATCGAGCAGAGGATCTGCGCTTAAGGCAATGCTGATAGCCATTCGCCATAGATCGTATTGGTAATCGGCAATGATGGCATCGTCAAAATCGTTGAGGCCATATACAATTTCGCCTCGGTGGGTTCTAAAAGCTCCTAAGTTTTGAATGTGCGCATCGCCCTGTACCCATAAGCGCGTATGTTGGTTGCCAAATCGGCTGAGTTGCCAATCGCCTGCGAAATCTGCCCAAAAGATGTGGTTTGTTCCCCTGTAAAACCGAAATGCCGATTCTGCCATCCGTTTGGCTTTTTCTTGAAACTCTTCTTTGCTAAGGCGGTGGTTAAATTGTTGTATGGCGTTGATAATGTTAGCTCTGCGGTTGTTGCCGGCGGTTTTCAGAAGGATTGATTTCATGAGTACTATGATTAATGGTGCGATTTCCTTTCTTCAAAATATCGTTCTATTTCCGCTTTTGAAAGTGAATTTAGATTTTGTGTAGCCGTTAAGCCTCCTTTGCGTCCGGTGAGTACCCCATATCGCATATGCTGGTATCCGTCTTTTTCGTGTGCATCGGGGTTGATGCTGAGCATTACGCCGGCTTCGAGGGCAGGGCGAATCCAACGCCAATCGATATCGAGACGCCACGGGTTCGCATTGATTTCAATCACTACACCATGCGTAGCACAGGCTTCAATGATTTTTTCATGATCGATAGGGTAGCCCTCTCGTTTGAGTAACAGCCTGCCGGTCATATGCCCTAAAATGGTAGTGTAAGGGTTTTCGATTGCACTCAGTAGGCGGTTCATAGCTTTTTCTTGGGGCATTTTGAGGTTTCCGTGGATCGATGCCACAATGAAGTCGAACGATGCTAACACGGCATCGGGGTAGTCTAGGCTTCCATCGTTTAAGATATCCGATTCAATCCCTTTAAAAATTTTGAAAGGGGCAAGCTCTTCGTTGAGTTTGTCAATTTCCTCATGTTGTTGCTTAATTCGGTCTTCTTTTAGCCCATTAGCATAAAAAGCGGTTTGTGAGTGGTCGGTAATGCCCAGGTATTCGTACCCTAAATCGCGGCAGTGTTCAGCCATTTCGCGCAAGGTATGTTTCCCATCGCTGTAGGTAGAGTGGTTGTGTAATATTCCTTTTAGGTCGTCTTCTTTGATAAGGTCAGGAAGTTGATGCTCTTTCGCAAGGGTAGCTTCGAAGGTGCCTTCGCGCAGTTCTGGGGCAATGTATGCCCAGCCTACTTTTTGATAGATGGCTTCTTCAGAGTCGAAAGGTTCGGTAAGTACCAACTCGCGTAGAGAAACTGCAGTGTTGGTAGGTTGATAGGCAAGGTGAGTGGGGGCTGCTGATTGTAGGAAAAGCTCGTTGGCAAAATGTTCTTTCGTAGCAAGGTGTATTTCTACCTTCAGTTCATTTTCTTTTACAATACCTCGCCATATGAACGGAGTCGAGGCTTTTTTTTGGGGGGTAAGTTCAGGGAGGTCGTCCAACACTTGGCGCACCTTCGCTTTTTCAGATGAGCCTACTACAAGGGAGAGTGTGTCGATTACCTCTAAATTGCGGCGGAGCTGCCCGGCAAGGGCAACGGTATCGTTGGGGCGTTGTTCGCGGAGGTAGTGCAGCAATTGTGTACCGTATGGTTCGGCTTGGGCAAAATGTAGCTTTCCTGCGTTGGCTTTCTTAAAAGCGATTTGTTCTAAAATGAGCTTTTCGGTCTTAGCTCCGAATCCTTTCAGTTGAGCGACCCTTCCTTGCTGACATGCCTGCTTTAGCCCGCTGATGGTTTCCACCCCTAGTTCATGCCAGATGGTGGCAATTTTTTTAGGACCAATTCCTTTCAGTTCCATCATATCTAATACACCGCTAGGCGTTTTTTGCATGAGTTCTTCCAAAGGAGTATAGGTGCCGGTTTCTATAATTTCTTGCACTTTGGATGCCATCCCCGAGGAAACTCCGTGGTTCGTGATTTCCTCTGAAGGGATTTCAGAAAGCCGTACTTCTAATTTTTCAATGTGGAAAGCAGTGTTGTTGTAACTGCGTGTTTTGAAGGGATTGGCACCGTGTAACTCCATTAAAGCGGCAGTGCGTTGTAAAATCTTTGAAATATCTTTATTCGTCATAATCACTCAGCATATATGTAAAAAACGGATGATACAAAGGTAGGACTGCTGATTCAAATTAGGCGGAGAACTCGGGTGAACTTTTTGAAGGGCAAAAAGTTGTAGCTACAAGAATTGTATAACCAAAGGCTTCTATAATTATGAAAAAAACGCTACTACTGATTGGGCTATTAGCCAATATGCTGATAGGATTTTCGCAAACCGACGAAATCCCCACGGAAAACGGTAATGTAACATTACACCCCATCCTCCATTCCACAATGATTTTGGAATGGAACGGTTTTACCATTTATGTAGATCCATATGGTGGTGCTGAAAAATTTGAAGGAAAACCCAATGCCGATCTTATTTTAATAACCGATGTGCATGGCGACCACCTGAATACCTCAACGTTAGAAGCCCTTGATTTGTCGGAAACAGAGTTGATTGTACCGCCAGCCGTGAAAGAGAAAATGGGGGCATTGGCAAACAAGGCAAAGGATGTGCGATTGTTAAAAAATGGAGAAACTACTACTTGGAACGAAATATCGATCGAGGCAATACCAATGTATAACCTCCCTGAGACAGCAGATTCCAGACACCCGAAAGGAAGGGGCAACGGGTATGTGCTTACCATTGCCGGAAAACGATTTTACATTTCGGGCGATACCGAAGATATTGCTGAAATGCGTGCGCTCCAACAAATTGATGTGGCTTTTGTATGTATGAATCTTCCTTACACAATGGATATTAACCAAGCGGCTGACGCTGTATTAGATTTTAAACCCAAAGTGGTATATCCTTTCCATTATCGAGGAGGTGGTGGTAAGTTCGCCGATGTAGAAGCATTCAAAAAATTGGTGAATGATGTAGATGCCACTATTGACGTTCGCCTGCGCGATTGGTATGCTCAATAATGCAGAAAGAAATGAGTAAATACAAAAAGAGGTGTTGTAAAAACACCTCTTTTTTTAATTTCTTCTTATAAAGAACCTGCAGAATGCATGAGAAGTACTAATAAAACTACGGAAAATGCAATGGAAATCATCATTTCTAACAGACCAGCGCCTACGTTGCGGTCTTTTACAATTTCTTCGTTTAAATCTGACTTGTAGAGTACAAACTTGTCGAAGAAAAGGCGAACTACAATTAGCAAAATAAAAATAGCGCCTACGTTGTAAACAATGGGAGTTAAGTTTTCGACCCACCCTGTAAAATCACCCGAAACGGCTTCCATCATGATAATTCCGATAGAAATGATGCCTCCGGCAAATCCCAATCCTGCGGCAGTGTTGTCTTTTTCAATTTCCTCGTGGATTGAGTAAGGAGTAAGTTTATTATAAATGAATGCGAAGATGATGAGCGCCAACTGCCCTACCACAAAAAACACGATAGCAGTAAGTGGACCTCCTCCCTGTCCGTGCAAGGAACCAGCCATGATGAGGCCGGTGGCTAGGTAGGCAGCTCCTTGAACCACCCCAGTGCCTGGGTTTTTATCTTCAATGATTTCTTTAAGCGTGGAAAATTTGCTGAGCACAAGTTTATCATTGATAACGCGCGCTAGGTTAAGCAATAAAATACCTGCTACTGAATATGCTGCGATATTTCCTAGGTCTACCAGTAAACTTTGCGAAGGTCCCAACATAGCCCCTACAAAAATTGCTGTCATCCCTAAGAAATAGCCAGAAGCACTCAGAGCCATCGCGAGGTTATCGTGGTGTGTAAGTTGCTTATCAAGGTTGTAGGGAGAAAGTGTGCCTTTAAGCCACTTAGCAAGTAAAAACAATAGAATGTAGAGGAATAGCGTGGCAAAAGGGCCGGCAAATTCTTCCTGAAAGGTTTCCAAAATTTCCATGAGCTAAACAAAATTTATGAAATGAAGCAAAAAAATTAGTCGGTGTACATGGCTTCTATTTGGTTTGCGTATTTCTGGTCGATGATGCGGCGCTTTAGCTTTAAGGTAGGCGTAAGTTCACCGGTATCAATCCCCCAAATGGTCGGCAATAGCGTGAATTTCTTAATCTTTTCCCACTGCCCAAAATTTTGGTTGTAGGTTTCCACTTCTTTCGCGAAAAGTTCATACACCTCTTTATGTGCAATAATTTCATCGGGAGCTGAAGCAGAGATGCCTTTTTCTTTCAGCCATGGGGTGAGGGCTTCAAAGTTTGGAACGATCAGAGCTGAAGGAAACTTGCGATTATTGCCAATTACGGCAATTTGCTCAATGAAAGAGCTTTCTTTGAATTTATTTTCCATCAGTTGTGGAGCAATATATTTCCCGCCCGAGGTTTTGAACATTTCTTTTTTACGGTCGGTAATGCGCAGGTACTTTCCTTCCAGGATTTCGCCAATATCTCCGGTATGGAACCAGCCGTCATCTTCGAGTACCTCGGCAGTAAGCTCAGGTTCTTTGTAGTAGCCCATCATTACGTTGTCTCCTTTGCAGAGGATTTCACCGTCTTCAGCAATTTTAATTTCCACCCCGCTGATTGGAGTACCTACACAGCCAATTCGCATATCTTGATGTTCAGGAATGCTCGCAGTGATAACCGGCGAAGTTTCAGTAAGGCCATAGCCTTCGCAAATACGCACGCCTGCTGCCCAAAAGATACGTCCAAGCCGAGGTTGTAATGCGGCAGCTCCCGAATTGATAGCCATAATTTCGCCACCTAAAGCCGCACGCCATTTGCTAAAAATGAGTTTGTCGGCAACAGCAAGTTTGAGGTTATAGAAAAAACCATTGGGTTTGTGGGGCTCATATTGTTTGGCTAAATCGAGTGCCCAAAAGAATAGGGTATGGGCAATGCCGGTCAGTTCTTTCCCTTTTGCTTCGATTTTGTCATAGATTTTTTCTAGTAAGCGCGGTACTGTGTTGAACAAATGTGGTTTTACCTCGCGGATATCATCGCCGATGGTATCAAGGCTTTGTGCATAATATACCGAAATGCCAGCGTATAGATAGAAGTAAATCCCGGTGCGCTCGTAAATATGGCACAGAGGCAAGAAACTTACTGCACGGCTTCTGCCTAAAATTACCGGTGTACGTTCGGCAACGGCTATGCTATTGCTCATAATATTTTTGTGCGATAACATCACCCCTTTGGGCCGACCGGTGGTTCCCGACGTGTAGATAATGGTAAGAAGATCTTCGGGTTTTACGGCTGCTTTCGTCTCGGCTAGAGGAGCTTTATCAAGTGTTTTACCTCTTTCTGCAATGGTTTCCCAATGTTGGCAGCCATTTAGTACATCAAACGAGAATACATGCTCTACAGGATTTTCTTGGGTAGCAGCGTGCACTTTACCAAGAAGGTCTTCATCTTCTACAAATACCATCTTAACTTCTGCATGCTTAAAAATATAGGCATAATCTTCAATAGTGATGGTAGGGTACATAGGTACGCTCGTAGCACCAATTAGCTGCATACCTAAGTCTACGAAGTTCCACTCCGGGCGATTTTTGCCAACAATTGCAATTTTATCGCCGGGGGTAATGCCCATATCGCGTAGCCCCATTGCTACATTTTCTACAATTTCGACTACCTCTTGAGTGCTGTAATGTTTCCACTCGCCTGCAACTTTTGCATTCAAACAATCCGTTTTAGGATAGGTAGCTAACTGATAGTAGAGTAGATCAAAAACGCGTTCGATTTTCATATTTACCTTGTCCGTTTTAATTAGTGAGTGATTATTTCAGTTTCTATCTTTCAAGATACTTAACTTTTCACAAAAAGCCGTTTCCATGATACTTTCTTTGCGCTTAGCTCTCTTACTATTCTTGTTTTTAGGGGTAATTCATACTCGAGGAAGTGCCCAAACTTTGTGGGAGGCAGGTAAAGTCGTTGTAAAGCTGAAAACGATGCCTAATGGCGAGAAACGAAACATCCGTAATGCCGAATTTCGCCATCAACTCAAAGCGTTAGGAGTAATTGAAACGCGGCAACTGTTTCCACGAACCACTAGTACAATACGCAGAACTCGCTACCAACTTGATCAGTTATATGAACTTTCTATACAACATAACACGGTAGAACAGGTGCTTGAGATGCTAGCCGCGGCAGATTGGGTAGAATATGCGGAGCCATCATACATATATTTTCCTTTAGAAGATATTCCTAACGACGAACACGCTGCCTTGCATTGGGGGCACTCTGTCTCCAAAGTATACGAAGCTTGGGACTACACGATGGGTAGCCACGAGGTGGTAGTCGCCGTGGTGGATGCAGGTTTTAGAATGCAACACCCCGATTTGAGCGAACAGTTTTATGTAAACCAAGGGGAAATCAATGCAACTCCCGGCGTAGACGATGACCAAAATGGCTATATCGACGATGTATACGGATACGATTTTGGCGATTTTGATGCCGATGTAGAAGAAACACGCCATCAGCATGGTATGCAAGTAGCCGGTATCATCGCCGCGAAAGTAAACAATCAAGTAGGCGTATTTGGGGTGGCACCTTTTTGTAAAATAATGCCTTTAAAAGTGGCGCGCAGTAGCGATGGAGCCTATGTAAATACGTTTGAGGCGGTGAAATATGCTGCTGATAATGGCGCCGATGTGATTAACCTTTCGTGGGGAAGGCAGGGATTTCCTTCGCGATACGAACAAGAAATTGTAGACTACTGCGTGAACGAGAAAAATGTTGTTTTTGTGGGAGCTGCAGGCAATACGGCAAGCCATGGAGCGTACTATCCGGCTTCGTACGAAAACGTTCTTTCCGTAACCTACTCGAATGCTTCAGATGAGCGGTTTGGGTCGAGTACCAATAACGAGTTGGTTGATATCATGGCACCAGGCGTAGGAATTCCCACTACGCAGGGTGCTAGCGGCTATCGCCTTAGCATTACAGGTTCTTCGTATGCAGCGCCATTTGTAGCAGGAGGAGTTGCTTTGCTCAAATCGAAATTTCCCGAACTAAGCGGTAAGCAAATTGCTGAATTAATTCGGGTGACTGCCGATGATGTGTACGCTGTCGCGGCGAATCAAAATTATCGCGATTTACTCGGCAAAGGGCGCTTAAACATGCTGAGGGCAATGACTGAAAAAGACTCTACACCGGCTCTTCGGCTTACAGGCTATGCTATTCAATCGTCGCTAAGGAGTCGATTAGTGCCCGGCGAAACGATTTCGCTTACCGCATCTTTCACCAATTATTTAGCACCAACGCAAAATGCCAGGGTAATACTCACTACAAACTCGCCATACATTACCATAGAAAATGGAGAGGTAGTTTTAGGCAGTGTAGGAACACTCCAAGAAAGCAAGGCAACGTTTACGGTGAAGGTAGCACCAAATGTGCCTGTGAATGAAAAATTTCCGTTGCGGTTTGGTTTTGTTGACGGAGCGTACACTGATTACCATTTTTTAGTGCTGCCCCTACGCCCCGATCCACTTGTGTTTAAGTTTAATCGGATGGGCTTGGGAATGGATTCCGATGGTCGAATTGGAATCACAGGCGTGCCAAACGATCCTCGTGGGCCAGGGTTCTATTTTGATGGTGGCTCCAACCCATTAGGGAATCCACAACGGGCGGAATTAACATTATGAACGCATCAGGATTGGTAATTGCTGCTTCGCCAGAGCGGGTTTCCGATGCCATTGCTGGCGATACGCCCGAAGTTCTTAATGATGATTTTACCGCAATACCACGCTTAGAGCTGTCGGGAATGCAATTACATGAATACGAAGGCAATCGACTTTCTGTAAAAGGGAGTTTTGAAGATTATTCTGCAAACCCAAATCCCGTTGGGCTAGATATTGACCAAACGATTTGGGGGTATGCCTCTACCGAAGATTTGAATTACATCATTGTACAATACGACATCACCAATGTGAGCGGGGCAACTTTGCCGGAGTGTTATTTTACTTTATTCGCCGATTGGAACCTCCCTGACCTTACCCCAGAAAAAGCAGGATGGGATGCAGCCTTAAACATGGGGTATCTTTACCAAGAAGGCGGCGGGTATATAGGTATTAAAATTTTGAATGCACAACCGATACACCAAGTTATCAATATGGAGCAGGCATCGGCAGGAGGGGTCGATATTACCGATGGGTTTACCGATGCTGAAAAGTACACAGTGGTTTCTCAGGGTGTAACGGCTGATTTCGCAGAAGAAGGCAATTTGGCACATATAGTGGGTGCTGACCTCAGTCCGTTTTACAAAGGAAATTCTACTACCGTAGCCATGGTGATATTGTATGCAAATTCCTTAGAAGAACTTCAAACGATTGCCAGGCGCTCTGAAGTGTTTACCCAGGAAATTCCTGTGAATGTAATAACCAGTTTAGATAACAATAAAGAACAGCAACACTTACAAGTTTGGCCTAACCCTGCAAGCGAGTCTATACGAATTGCGTTCCCACAAGCAACTTCAAAAGACACTGAAGTGGCCTTGTGGCAACCCGATGGTAAATTAGTAGACAAGTGGAAACTCAGAGAGGGAATCACTCAGCATACCATTGCGCTTCCTTCGTTACCTAGCGGAATGTATCTGTTGAAGGTAACTACTACCGAGGGAGTAGTTACCCAGAGCGTTTGGGTACAGTGAGGCAGCAGAGTAATTGCCGGAGCCAATTGTTGGGTTTATATGCTAGAGTAGCAGTTCAACGTGAAGGCAGAAGTCCTGTTTACGCTGATTTATATCTGGCAATGTTTAGAGGAGCATGTGCTTATGCTTTTAGTAATCCAATTGTTACAAGAATTAAAAACCATTGAAGTATAAATAAAATCAGAACGGCTAAAGTCATTAGTAATGGTTCTATAACAGTGTTACCTTCTTTATAGGTTTTGAAGATTAAAAAGAATATAAAACCATAAACAAAGGGGTCAAAAATCAACGGGAATTGAAATAATAAGTAGCTGATTATCCCTATAAGTGTTGCTTGAGCTATTATAAAAGAACTTACAGTAAGGTGTTCGGGATAGTTATACTTCTTGAAAATTAATTTAAGTGAAATCCCCAACGGAACGATTGAAAATATCCAGAAGTATTTAATGTATTCACGAATAAACTTTCCGACTTCGTATCCTATTTTGTGTATCTTAGGAACATCTACAGGTTCTTTTGGAATTTTGAATAGTTCGATTACTACTAAATAAAAGGTAGTTGAAAATATTAAATATGAAATAGGGTTTAAAATTCGTTTTCTTTTCCCATTGATGTAGTCGGTTATAACTCTTTTTGGATTGAAAAATAAGGCTTTTAAGTTGAATAAAA
>CAYMYI010000041.1:0-18667 GCA_964394585.1 uncultured Roseobacteraceae bacterium | reverse complement strand
CCATATTTGTTATAGTTGAAAAAGTGCTTTTAGTTATCGAGGAAATTGTAATTCTTTCTATACCACTTCTTTCACCACAGTTCGGGCAGAACTTATCATCATCATCATGTTCATGTCCACATGAAATACACGTCATCCTCTTTCAAATATTAGTGTTAATAACAATGGTCATTTAAGTTGCTTTAAGAATGTAAAGCCAACCGCCATATGCAATGATACCAAGATTTATCTGTTCGAGGATTACCTTGATTTGATTTTCTTGAACAGTGCATAGAATCAGACAACTTGTGGCTAACTAATTTAGTTGCCAGCATGTAATGCTTGTTCGATATCGGCTATAATGTCGTTGAGATGCTCTAAGCCAACCGAAACGCGAATCATACCGTTGGTAATGCCTACAGCGGCTCTTTCTTCTTCGGTTAGTTTAGAGTGTGTTGTAGAAGCAGGGTGAGTAGCAATGGTGCGTGTATCGCCCAAGTTTGCAGTGAATGAAATCATTTGTAAGGCATTCAAGAATTTTCTTCCTTGCTCCAGTCCTCCTTTTACTTCGAAACTTACCATACCGCCGCCTAGGCGCATTTGTTTTTTTGCCAATTCGTATTGTGGATGCGAAGGCAAGAACGGATATTTTACAAAAGTAATTTCAGCGTGTTGTTCAAGGTATTCAGCGAGGCGATGGGCGTTATGACAATGTTTTTCCATACGAACTGCCAGGGTTTCTAGGCTTTTTGAAAGAATCCACCCGTGGAAAGGAGAAAGCGCAGGGCCGGTGTGCCTAGCCATGAACCGCACCTCTTTTATAAGTTCTTTACTTCCTAAAACCATACCGCCTAAGGTACGGCCTTGCCCATCGATAAATTTCGTAGCGGAATGTGTAACGATATCAGCTCCGTATTCTTTAGGGTTTTGCAAATACGGAGTGGTAAAGCAGTTATCTACTACGAAAATAAGATTATGCCGTTGGGCAAAATCAGATGCCCACGAAAGATCAATCAGGTCGAGTGCCGGGTTCGAAGGAGTTTCTACAAATAGTAATTTAGTATGGGGAGTAATTGCCTTTCCCCAAGTTTCGGGTTGGTGGATATCTACGTAGGTATGTGTAATGCCCCAGCGGGGAAAAATCTGTGTGATGATTTGATGGGTAGAACCAAAAAGCGAGCGCGAGGCAATCAGATGGTCACCAGCTTTAAGAAAAGATGCCATGCTCAGAAACATGGCAGCCATTCCCGAAGCGGTCGCCATTCCATCTTCAGTACCTTCGAGCAAACACATTTTTTGGATGAGCTCATCGTTATTTGGGTTGGAGAAACGAGAGTAAATATTGCCTTCTTGTTCGTTGGCAAACAAGGCGCGTGCTTGCTCTGCATCTTCAAATACAAAGCTTGAAGTTGCAAAAATCGGCACGGCATGTTCTCGTTCTGCCGAGCGGTTTACCTGAGTTCGGATTGCATTTGTTTCGAAGTGCTCAGAAGGGGAATTCATGACTATAGCATTATTTAGGGGTAGGTAATGAAACTTCTTTGCCGTCGATTACATCGGTGCGACCAATGCTGTAATACGAAAATCCAAACGGTTCTACTTGCTCTTTTTTATAAACATTGCGCCCATCGAAAATTGCTTTTTCGCGCATGAGCTCTGCCATAAAGTTGAAATCAGGGGTTCTAAACAAGCTCCATTCAGTAACTACGGCAAGGGCATCGGCATCTTTCAGGGCATCGTAGCGATGTTTGGTGTATTCTATTGAATCGCCGAATAGCCCTTTAAAGTTGTCGGTGGCTTCCGGGTCAAACGTAGCGACGTGTGCCCCGGCTTCTATCAGTTTCTTTACAATGTAAATAGCAGGTGCTTCGCGGATATCATCGGTATTGGGTTTGAATGCCAGCCCCCATATAGCAATGCGTTTTCCTTTTATGTTGCCGCCAAAATGGTTCAAGATTTTATCGGCAAGTATTAATTTTTGCTGATTGTTTACCTGCATTACCGAACGGAGCAGTTGGAAGTGATAGCCGTTATCGGTCGCAGTTTTTTCAAGGGCTTGCACATCTTTTGGGAAACAACTGCCTCCGTATCCTACACCGGGGAATAAAAAACGTTTGCCAATGCGCCGATCGCTCCCCATACCAATGCGCACGTTGTCTACATTGGCACCTACTTTTTCGCACAAATTGGCGATTTCATTCATAAATGTGATACGGGTAGCAAGGTAAGAGTTGGCGGCATATTTGGTCATTTCAGCCGAGCGTTCATCCATAAAATAGATAGGGTTTCCTTGCCGAACAAAAGGCTCGTATAATTGCTCCATTTGTTTGCGTGCTCGCTCTGAAGAAGTGCCTACTACCACTCGGTCGGGCTTGAGGAAATCTTCTACAGCCACACCTTCGCGCAAAAACTCAGGGTTTGAAACTACATCGAACGGTACTTGGGTGTGCTGGGCGATTGCAGCATGTACTTTTTCTGCGGTTCCTACCGGAACGGTACTTTTATCGACAATTACTTTGTACGATTGAATCATTTTACCAATCTGCTCTGCTACACCTAATACATACGATAAATCGGCAGAACCATCTTCGCCTGGTGGGGTGGGTAAGGCTAAAAAGATAATATCCGATGCATGTACGGCTTCCTCAAGGTCGGTGGTAAAAATCAGTCTGCCATCTTCTGTATTTCGATGGAAAAGAACTTCCAAACCGGGCTCGTATATCGTGATTTCTCCGGCACGCAATCGCTTTACTTTTTCTGTGTTATTGTCAACACAAATTACATCGTTGCCGGTTTCGGCAAAACAAGTTCCTGAAACTAAACCTACGTATCCGGTGCCAACTACAGCAATTTTCATAAGGCTTCTTTTTATGGGTTGATTTGAATGAAATTTATAGTAATAATTATGAATGATTACTCGCTTTGGGAGAGCTCGTGTAAGCGTTGTAGTACTGCTTGTTGAATGAGTTCGAGCCAGTTCCAAAGGTGATTAACTCTTTTGTACATGCGGAAATTAAGCGTTACATTTTTCAGTTTATTTTTGCCAAAATAGGCATTTTCTATGGGGAATAATCTATCCTTTTTTCTCCTGAATAAAGGATGATAGGCGTTTGCATGACCCCTTTCTACTTTGTTTACAGGCTTTTATATTTATGGCAATACCATGCCACCGTTTTTTCAATTCCTGAATCGAACGTTTCTTTAGCACGCCAGCCCAGCTCGTTTTCAATTTTAGAAGCATCAATTGCATAGCGGCGGTCGTGCCCGGCGCGGTCTTCTACAAAAGTAATTTGAGCGGCATACGATTGCCCGTGTGTGGCAGGTACTTGGCTATCTAAAATTTGGCAAATCCGATGCGCTATTTCGATGTTTTTGCGTTCGTTCCCTCCGCCAATATTATAGGTTTCTCCGGGTTTCCCTTGGTGAAATGCCAAGTCGATACCGGTGCAATGGTCGGTTACATAGAGCCAATCGCGTACATTCTTTCCATCGCCATAAATTGGAATAGCGTCTCCTTGCAAGGCTTTGCGTATAATAGTAGGGATGAGTTTCTCGTCGTGTTGTTTTGGACCGTAATTGTTAGAGCAGTTGGTGGTTACTACATTAAGCCCATAAGTATGGTAATAGCTGCGAACCAATAAATCGCTTGAAGCCTTTGAGGCACTGTAAGGGCTATTAGGTGCATATGGAGTTTGTTCCGTGAAAAGCCCTGTTTCGCCTAAGGATCCGTATACTTCATCGGTAGAAATATGATGGAATCGGGCATGATGATATCCACTTTTGTGGCAAAAAGGCTTTTCCATCCAATGCTGCCTGGCGGCTTCTAAGAGGGTGAATGTTCCGTTTATGTTAGTTTGTATAAACGGCGCAGGGCCTGCAATGGAGTTATCTACATGCGATTCGGCAGCAAAATGAATCACCCCTTGAAAGTTGTACTTTTGGAATAGCGCCTTTACCGTTTCTTGGTCGCGTATATCTCCTTTTTCAAAATGATAGTTGGGGTTGTCGGTAACCTCGGCGAGATAGCTCAAATCGGCTGCGTATGTGAGGACATCAAGGTTTACTACAGTGTATGCCGAATATTTTTTTAAGAAGTAAGGAATGAAATTAGATCCAATGAAACCGGCTCCTCCAGTAATTAAAATAGATTTCCGCATGATACATTCGTTGATAATGTAATGGCGAAGTTATCGAGTTAGAGGCAAAACCTTACTATTACTGAGGGAAGGGTTTACGTAGGGTAACCTCTGACAACACGGCATAGAGCAGATTTTTATACACGGGTTTGCTAAGGCAGTAGTCTATTCCGGCGTCTTGAAATTGCTTCTTTTCTGAAGGGAGTGAGTAAGCAGTAATTCCAATGATGGGTAAATGCTTCCCTGTAGTTTTTTCAACAGAACGAATTTTCTTCACAATTTCGGTGCTATCGATACCCGGCAAGGTTTCATTGAGCAGCAACAGGGCATAATCTTCCTGTTCTAATTTTTGTAAAACATCCGAACCTTTTTTTACAATTTCAGTCTTGCAGCCGTTTTTCTCTAGCATAAGTTTTAAATGGGCTGCGTCAATATCTTTCGTTTCTGCAACAAGTACTTTTCCTGATAATTTCATGAATGATGGCTAACTAGAAAATAAATGTAATCCTACACAGTTAGTACGTAGCCGTTTAAAGTGGTGTTCTATATTTATTACTGTGAAAATGTGTTTTTTATTGCACTATCCTATCCAAATTGAAAGAACAAAAGAACTGAAAATCAGTAGCCAAAGGGCATCCATAAAGTGCCAATACACTGCCAACAACTTTAAGCGCATCATTTCATAAGGGTTGGTTACAAACACCAAGCTTTTTACAGGATCTTTTACTGTATTTGCCATCCGAATGGTTTGCAAGCTCATAAATATGATGCCTCCGATAATATGCAATAAATGTAACCCAGAAAGTAGGTAGAAATAGGCACTTGTAACCCCACTTTTAAGGAAAACCCCTAGGGCGAATAACTCACCCCATCCGGCAAGTTGGGTTAATCCAAAGGTAGTTCCTAAAACTAAAGAGGCTTGCCACCATTGTGTGGAACTTGAGAGTTCTTCGTTTTTAGCTTTTCCGAGTGCTTGATGCACCGTGAAACTACTTCCTATAATCACGAGAGTACTCGCTACAAAACCTACTGGAAATTGTTGGGGAGTGATTTCGTGGTTTCCTGAAAACCAAAACGCTAATAGCAAAAAGCTAAAGATGATGACAATCCCTACGATACCTAAGTATACCAGGGTTTGGTGTGGATGCATCTCTTCAATATGTTTCAAATTGAAACGAGAAGATTGTTCTTTTTCTTCGGCAGAGAACTGAGGACTCATGTGCTAAGGAGTTGAGATAAATTGCAACATTTTTATATATAATGATTTGTAAACAAATTAGTTCGGAACAAATTGAGATATACCCGCTGGTTACCCCGCCCAATTCTCCCGATCGAGCGAGCGATACTGAATCGCCTCGGCGAGGTGTTCTATTTTAATTTCTTCGGAATGGGCAAGGTCTGCAATAGTGCGCGAAACGCGTAAAATTCGATCGTATGCTCGTGCAGAAAGCCCGAGCTTTTCCATAGCTCGTTTCAGTAAGTTTTTACCTGCCGCATTGATTTGACATACTTCTTTTACCATAGAAGAGGGCATCATCGCATTTGAATGGATACCTTGCGAAGTTGTAAACCGCTCGGTCTGGATATCGCGTGCAGCAATTACCCGAGTACGGATTTCTTCGCTACTTTCCATTTTACGGTTTGCCGTCATTTCGTCGAACGAAACAGGGGTTACTTCCACGTGTAAGTCGATTCGATCGAGCAAAGGGCCACTAATTTTATTCAGGTAGCGTTGCACAGTGCCGGGTGAACATACACACTCTTTTTCAGGGTGGTTGTAGTAGCCACATGGGCAGGGGTTCATGCTGGCAATGAGCATAAAATTAGCAGGAAACTCTACCGATACTTTTGCCCGCGATATGGTAACCCGCCGTTCTTCGAGGGGTTGGCGCATTACTTCTAATACAGAGCGTTTAAACTCTGGTAGTTCATCAAGGAATAATACACCATTATGCGCGAGAGAAATTTCCCCGGGTTGTGGAACGCCACCACCGCCAACCAAGGCTACATCGCTAATGGTATGGTGTGGTGCTCGATAAGGTCGTGTAGAAATTAGGTTTGTATTAATCCCCAATTTACCTGCTACTGAGTGAATTTTGGTGGTTTCCAATGCTTCGTGTAGGCTTAGGGGCGGGAGGATGGAAGGTAGCCGTTTGGCTAGCATGGTTTTTCCTGCACCCGGAGGACCTATCATAATCACATTGTGCCCACCTGCCGCAGCTATTTCCAAAGCTCTTTTAATATTTTCTTGTCCTTGTACACTGGAAAAATCCGCTTCGTAATCGTTCAGGTTACTAAAAAAGATATCGCGTGTATCTTTTACTTCAGGCGTTATGGTTTGCTTGCCTTCAAAAAAATCGATGGCTTCTTGAATATGGTTTACCCCAATGATATCGAGCTTGTTAACAATAGCGGCTTCCGAAGCATTTTCTTTGGGCAGTACAAAACCTTTAAAACCTCGGTTTCGGGCTTCGATAGCCATAGGGAGGGCTCCTTTGATGGGGCGTAAGGTGCCGTCTAAGGCAAGTTCACCCAAGATTACATATTGATCGAGTAAATCGGTGTCCAACTGATTAGAAGCGTGTAGTACGCAAAGGGCAATGGGTAAATCGTACGAAGAACCCTCTTTGCGCAAATCAGCAGGTGCCAGGTTGATAACAACCCGCTTGCGAGGCATGTTATACTTACAATGTTTTAGCACGGATTCTACACGATGTTGACTTTCCTTGACGGCATTATCAGGAAGCCCTACGATGAAAAACTTTGTGCCGCTAATAATATTTACTTCCAGCGTGATAAGCTTTGCTTCTACACCAATTACAGTGCAGCCATACGTTTTTGCAATCATGAGTTCAACGGTAAACGAGTGAGTTACGAAAACTAAATCTGCTCTAGAGAGTCATATCTTTTCAACAACTTACAGCTATACTAGTTAAAATATAGATTCTACTTCTATGAAGCACGATTGATTACGAAACTAAACATTCTTTCCTAAATAGTAGCTTTGTAGAAACTCTTTGAAGATAACCTAATCTCGCCCATGAAACCAAGACATATTGCCATCTTAGGCTCCACCGGCTCGATTGGCACACAGGCTCTCGAAGTAATTGCTGAAAACGCAGCCTACTTTACAGTTGATGTGCTTACCGCCGGAAATAACTACGAACTACTCATCGAGCAGGCTAAGCAGTTTAAACCCAAGGCAGTCGTAATTGGTAACGAGGCGCACTATCATACCCTTAAAACAGCCTTGCAGCACGAGCCATGCACGGTCCATGCTGGCACTGAAGCACTTTGTGAGGTGGTTACGTACCCCGAACTCGATTTAGTACTCACAGCTTTGGTAGGCTATGCGGGGTTAAAGCCTACATTGGCGGCCATTCGTGCACATAAAGACATCGCCCTAGCCAACAAAGAAACGCTTGTGGTGGCAGGCGAAATGGTTACCGAAGAAGCCAAGCAGCACAATGTGCACATTTACCCGGTCGATTCGGAACACTCAGCGATTTACCAATGCCTCGTAGGGGAAAATTACCAAACTATTGAAAAACTGATTCTTACAGCTTCAGGAGGGCCTTTCCGGGGCAAAACTCGAGAAGAACTTGCCGCCGTATCGAAAGCCCAAGCGCTAAAGCACCCCAACTGGGCAATGGGAGCAAAAATTACAATCGACTCGGCAAGTCTTATGAATAAAGGTCTTGAAGTTATTGAAGCTAAATGGCTTTTTGATGTTTCTGCCGAAAACATAGAAGTTGTTGTACATCCGCAATCTATCATTCATTCGATGGTACAGTTTTATGATGGAAGTATCAAAGCACAAATGGGCCTCCCCGACATGAAACTACCCATTTTATATGCATTGGGATTAGCCAAACGCACCCCCTCTACTTTCGAGCGGTTCAACTTTTCGAACTACCCCTCTTTAACATTTGAAATGCCTGATACAGATACCTTTCAAAATTTGGCACTTGCTTTCGATGCGCTCGCAAAATCGGGAAATTTACCTTGTGCGCTTAACGCCGCTAACGAAGTGGCAGTAGCCCGTTTTCTGAACGATGAAATCAGTTTTTTGGGTATTGGCGAAATAAATGCTGCTTGTTTGGCTAAAACTCCTTTTGTACCTAAGCCGACCTACGACGATTTCGTAGCAACTGATGAAACTGTACGAAAATTGGCACAAACACTCTGAACTCTCTTTCTGCCCTATAGTGTTTATATTTACCCTTATTTACGTTTAAAATTTACTGATAAATCCTTTTTTAGTGCGTTAGTAACCCTACGCACAACTATAAAATATAAAATGATTGTATGGAAGTAATAGTGATGATTGCCCAAGTGCTGTTAGCACTTTCAATTTTAGTAGGCTTGCACGAACTAGGGCACTTACTCTCAGCCAAGGCGTTTGGAATGCGCGTCGAGAAATACTCCATTGGGTTTCCTCCCAAAATTTTTGGCTTTAAATATGGCGAAACAGAATATTCGCTTGGAGCGCTCCCCATCGGAGGGTTTGTTAAAATCTCAGGAATGATTGATGAATCGCTCGACACGCAACAAATGCGCACCGAACCGCAACCGTGGGAATACCGTTCGAAGCCAGCCTGGCAACGTCTCATCGTGATGATGGGCGGTATCATTGTGAATGTATTCACAGGTATTCTTGTGTTTATCTGCATAAAATATGCTATCGGCGAGGTTTACTTACCCGCTAGCGAAGTCAACAAGCACGGTATTTATGCCGGCGAAATAGCACAAGAAATAGGGCTGCAAACCGGTGATAAAATTGTAAAACTAAACGGTTTACCCTACGATAGCTTTTCCGACGTAACCGATCCAAACTTCTTTTTGGAAAACGGAAGTTATTATACCGTTGAGCGCAATGGCAACGAGGTAGATATTCCAATTCCTGGCGACTTGATAGAACGGCTAAGCGACCAAGATCGGGCAGGAGAGTTCATCTCTCCGCTGCAGCCTTTTTCCGTAGAAACCATCCAAGAAGGTAGTGAGGCTGAAAAAGCGGGTTTACAACCCGGAGATGTAATCGTAAGTGTAAACGGCACCGAAACTCCCTACTTCCAACAACTGCGCAAAAAACTTCAAGCTGAAGCAGGAAACCCTGTGAATGTTGTAGTGGAGCGAAATGGCTCACAAAAAACGCTGAACGCTACAGTAAGTGAGCAAGGAACTCTTGGTTTTGGGGTAAATATTGACTTAGAACCAGCAACCCAAGCGTATTCAATCGGTGAAGCCATTCCTATTGGTACGGTAGAGGCCTTTCGGGTGATTACCGTACAACTCAAAGCTTTCGGAAAGATTTTTAGTGGAGAGGTTTCTGCATCTAAGTCGCTGAGTGGACCGATAGGCATCGCTCAAATTTTTGGAGGCACTTGGAACTGGCTAAAGTTCTGGACTATTACAGGCATGCTTTCTATGGTTTTGGCCTTTATGAACTTTCTACCCATTCCTGCGCTAGATGGCGGGCATGTAGTATTCCTTTTATACGAAATCGCCTCTGGGCGTGCCCCTTCGGAAAAGTTCTTAGAAAATGCCCAAAAGTTTGGGATGGTGGTATTGTTGTGCTTGATGGTCTTCGCATTTGGTAACGATATCTTCAAGCTGTTCTAGTAAAAAATGCTGACTCGCTACAGAAAAAGCCCTTTCAGAAATTTCCGAAAGGGCTTTTTTAGCGGGTAAAGTAATAGCAATTTATACAATCAGCATAGCATCGCCGTAGCTCAAGAAATTGTATTTCTCTTTTTTGGCTACTTCGTATGCTTCCATCATTAGTTCATACCCTGAAAATGCGGCGCCCATCATCAATAAGGTTGACATCGGCTTATGGAAGTTGGTAATGAGCGATTTGCAAATTTTAAATTCATAAGGTGGAAAGATGAATTTATCAGTCCATCCTTCGTTTGATTTAAGCATATTAGAAGCTGAAACCGATGCCTCTAAGGCTCGCATCACGGTAGTGCCTACTGCGCACACATTTCGTTTTTCAGAAAGGGCTTTGTTTACCACATCCACCGTAGACTGCAGCACTTCAAAGTTTTCCGAATCCATTTTGTGTTTGGTGAGGTCTTCCACATCCACTTCTCGGAAAGTACCCAAACCTACATGGAGCGTAATGGGAACAATCTCAACGCCTTTTATTTCAAGACGTTTTACTAATTGGGGGGTAAAATGGAGCCCTGCCGTAGGAGCAGCTACAGCTCCCTTGTGCTTGGCAAAGATAGTTTGAAAGCGCTCTCGGTCTGAAGGTTCCGCCTTTCTACCTAAATCTTTAGGAAGAGGCGTTTCTCCTAAAGCCTCTACGGTACGGTAGAAATCTTCATCTTCTCCATCGAATAAGAAGCGAATGGTTCTACCTCTTGAGGTAGTATTATCAATCACTTCAGCAACTAGTTCGCCATCGCCAAAGTAAAGCTTATTGCCTACACGAATTTTTCGAGCAGGGTCAACCAGTACATCCCACAAGTGAGCTTCTTGGTTAAGTTCGCGCAGTAAGAAAACTTCGATTTCCGCACCTGTCTTTTCTTTTCGTCCGTATAATCGTGCAGGGAACACCATCGTGTCGTTCACTACGAACGTATCACCTTCTCCGTAATACTCGATAATATCTTTAAACACTTTGTGTTCAATTTTTCCGGAGTCTTTATGAACGACCATCAGCCGCGACTCATCTCTATTTTCCGCAGGGTAGCGCGCAATGCGCTCTTCGGGCAAATCGAACTTAAAGGCTGAGAGTTTCATTTTAGTTCGGATGCCCATTGTAGACTTTGCGTTTCCTTCCAACATACTTTTGGATTTTTAATTGAAGGGTAAAAGATTGAATGACATTCAGACAAGATTTCGACCGAATGCAGAAATTAGGGGTGCAAAGTTAACAAATTGCTCCTAACTTTATTTCGATAAATATAAATTATACCTTTAGTAGTTTATTCTTTTTCACAAGGTTAGATATCGCCCTATTGCCTATCACCTGTTAAACTCTTGCAACTATGATCTTGTTCATTCGGCTCCTTTTCGAAAGTTTACGTTTTGCTTTTAATGCCCTACGTGAAAACTTATTGCGTACAGTACTTTCTTTATTAGGAGTTACTGTTGGGATTTTCGCCATTATTGCAGTGCTAACTGTGGTTGATACTCTGGATCGAAGCATTAAAAAAAGCTTAGCATTCTTAGGAGACCGCGTAATTTATGTGGAAAAATGGCCTTGGGGGTTTGGAGGGGGAGAGTACCAATGGTGGAAATACATGAAACGACCTTACCCCAGCCTAGAAGAATATGATTTTTTAAAAGAGAAGATTACATGGGCTGATGCGGTCTCCGCTTTTGATGTAAAAGGAGGGCTTACTGTAAAATACAAGAGCAATAGCTTAGGAGGGTTGAACACCATGGGCGTTTCATTTGAACACAACCAAGTTGCAGACTTTTCTATTGCCGAAGGACGCTACTTTACGTTTCAAGAGGCAGAGAGGGGCGCTAATGTAGCCATCATCGGGCATACAATCGCACAAGAAATTTTTAAAGGTGCTAACCCTATTGGGAAAGTTGTAAAACTAGGAGGGTTTAAATTCTCTGTGATTGGCGTGTTTGAAAAGCAAGGCGATAACTTTTTACCTACGCCGAATAACGATGATCTCTGCATGATACCGTATAATAGCCTAGCCAAGCTGTTTGCCTCTAAAAGTAGGGGGCTTTCGCTAACAATTTGTTTGAAAGGAAAAGAAAACGATGAAAATTTACGCGAACTAGAAGCTGAAACCGAAGGGCTAATGCGTGCCTACCGTCGCTTAAAACCAAAACAAGAAAACAACTTTGCGCTGAACCGTTCGGATGCTGCCGCCGATTTCATGGAAACGGTAATTGGAGCACTCACAGTGGCCGGTTGGTGTATAGGTAGTTTTGCTATTTTGGTAGGAGGGTTCGGTATTGCCAACATTATGTTTGTTTCGGTAAAAGAGCGCACCAATCTTATAGGCATTCAAAAGTCGTTAGGAGCCAAAAACTACTTTATCTTATTTCAGTTTCTATTTGAATCTATATTTTTAAGTGTGATAGGAGGCGCGGCCGGCATCACCTTAGTATCGTTACTCGCCTTTCTTTCTACCGATACATTTATCATCCAACTCACGCCAAAAAATATCATCATTGGGCTGGGGGTTTCCTCAGTGATAGGCATCTTATCAGGGATCATTCCGGCTATTTCTGCCTCCCGGCTCGATCCGGTAATCGCTATTCGCAGTTCGTAGAATAGGGAAGGAGAATGAGGTTCTTGGAACTGCAAAACGTTTTCTTTAGGAGTGCTATCATTTTCTAAGGGTAAATCTGAGTGAATTGATAGCGTTTCTGTATATTTAAATGAACAGAAATAGCTGATTTCATTCCTCAAATGCTCCTTAAAATATGCGCCCATTAGCCCCTTATTTCATAGGTTTTATAGCAACTCTTGTACTGTTAACAGCTTGCACTACGTCTTCTAAAAAGTCGGAATCTGAATACGAAAAACCACTTAGCATCCCTAAAGATCTTTCCGCAGCAGTATCGGAGGTAGACATTCCTATTTTATATCAGATCGACCGAATGGAAGAGCTTATCAACCAAAAAATAAAGAAGACAATTTATAACGATAACAGCTTCCGAAATAACGACAACGACAAGCTAAAGCTGAAAATTGAAAAAGATGGGCGTATTCAAATAGATGCAAAAGGAAATGTGATTTCTTGTAGTTTACCGCTACGCGTAGAAGTAGAAAAGAAAACCATAGGTAAGAAAAAGTTGCTTGGTAAAGAGCTTTTTAAACGGGGCAACCGAGTTGAGTTTGCGCTCATTGTTTTTTTTGATAGCCAAGTTGCCATCGATTCGGCATGGAAGTTAGTAACTCAAACTACCTACAGGGGACTTCGTTGGAAAGATAAGCCGGAAGCAACCTTCTTAAAAATTGATATTTCAGGCTTGGTTGAAAAAGAGTTGGAAAATAAAGTAGGCGATTTAGTATCGAAAATAGATGAAACCGTTCATGAACGCCTCGATGTGAAGTCGAAAATTGCCAAAGTGTGGGCAGACCTTCAAAAACCAATTTTGATTAATAAAGTAGGCGAAAAGTTATGGCTTCAGTTTTTGCCAAGCGCAGTAGCTGCTGCTCCATTAAACACCAAAGGGGAAAACCTCTACATTCAACTTAAAGTGCAAACCCACGTGCAGACCCTTTCGGGCAATTCGCCTAATTACGAGGTAGATAGTACCCTGCCACCACTGCGCTTGTTAGCACCTCACCCCGATGCCTTCGATTTACACATACTTTGCAAGTTATCGTACTCTTCAATCAACCGTATTCTTCAAGAAGTTTTAGTGGAAAAAGAGCTAACCATCGAAGGGCAAACTTTAAAAATAGTAGGGGCTGAGGCTCGTGGGGAAGATAACCAGCTATTCTTCGATATTGATGTTCAGGGGTTTTTAACAGGAAAAATCACTTTACAGGGCACTCCTAAATTTAATGCAGGCGATAATACGATGGAAATAGAACAATTCGATTTTGGGGTTAGTACCGAAGAGTGGCTTGTCAACATTGCCGATCAAGTATTGCATGAGGAAATTAAGGGGCAAATCAAACAAAAGCTTAAAATACCTTTAGATGCTCATGTGAGCCGTATCCCTCAGTTAATTAGCGATGGGATTGAAAAAGGCAAACTGAAAGAAAAACTCAATATTTCCGTTGAGAATATGGAGGTCGCGCTAACAGATATTATGATTACCGAGCAAAATTTCCAATTTTTGGTAAATGGGAAGGGGCAAATGATGTTAGTGTTAGAAAAATTGTAATGAGGGAACCACACTATGCCTAAGTTTTTATTGAAACTTTTTTTGATTCTTCGAAGAACTGCACTCAGCATTATTCGTGGGGTAAGCATTCATACCTTTCAAGGTAGAACCCTTCTTCTCATTGTCTTTTTTGTGTGTACGCTCACAGGCCTTTCTTTTTTTACGGTATACTACAATAACAATGTAAAAGCGATTAATGAGCAGATCGTATCGTTACGCCGCCCGGCTACCTTGCACACGTCGGAAATTCTGATTGGGATGAATAGAGCCGCTACCATGCAGAATGGTTATTTTCTTACCCAAACCGAATCGTTTCGGCAAGAGCGGCGTAAAGTATGGGAACGCAAAATATATCCTTCGATTGATACGCTCATGGTACTCGACCAACGGTTTGGTATCGAGGAAGTCAACATAAAAGCATTACAACGGCTGTTGGAAGACTACGAGAAAATGCAAATCGAACTCGAGAACTATTTTATAGAAAACTCAGATCCTACAGCCGATTACTTCGAACGATCGGCAGTGGATAGCCGCATCGAGGTAGTGAATAACTACATTAAAGAGTATAACTTAGAGAAGCTCATCCCAACGCAAGAGCAGCTTATCGTAATGCTTACCATGTTGAGCGAGCGACAAGAACTTCTTCTGCAACAAGATATCGTGCAGATTCAAAGTGAACTCATTCGGTTTAATTTTCTAATTTACATCCTAGTAGTTGCTTGTATCGTGTTAGCCATATTATTGGGGCTCTCTGTGGTAAATACTATTCGAAGCTCTATTCGCAAGCCTACTCAGCAGATAGTGCAGCTCTCCGAAGGAAAACTTCCCGACGAAGTGCCCGAAGTTGAAAACGAAATGCGCGAAATTGTCCTTGCAGGTAACAAACTAGCGTATCATCTGAAAGAAGCCAGTACATTTGCGCGCCAAATTGGAGAGGGAAACTTTACCTACGATTTTCAGCCTGCTACAGAAGAAGATATTTTGGGGAATGCTTTGCTACAAATGCGGCAACAGCTCATGGAAATAGCCGAAGCTGATCGCCAGCAAAATTGGGTGACAGAAGGATTAGCACGATTTGTAGATATCCTTCGCAATACAGATGTAGATATTGAAGAACTTGCTGACGGTATTATCGCCATGTTAGTACGATACCTCAATGCGCAACAGGGCACTATTTTTACAATTCAGCGGCAAACAGATGCGGAAACTGTGCTGCAACAAACCTCGTACTATGCCTACGATCGCAAGAAGTTTCTTGAACACGAAATAAAAGTATATCCCGATTTTGCTGAAGGCCTCGTGGGGCAAGCATTTATTGAGGCTTCTACCATTTACCTTACCGAAATTCCTAAAGGATACCTACGCATTAATTCAGGGTTAGGAGAAGCCCCGCCTAAATGTTTGTTGTTAGTGCCTTTGATTTACAATGAAAAGGTCGAAGGAGTTCTCGAGGTCGCTTCTTTGAAAGAGTTTCCGACATACCAAATAGAGTTTGTTGAAAAGTTAGCAGAAAGCATCGCCGCTACAATTGCCAATTACCGAAATGCTGAACGTACACGTCGCTTGCTCGAAGAATCGCAAGAGCAAGGCGAAGAAATGCGTGCACAAGAAGAAGAAATGCGGCAAAATGTAGAGGAGTTAGCCGCCACTCAAGAAGAAATGAAACGCAAAGGCAACGAATTAGAACGGTTGCTTTCAGAAGCAAAAGAGAAAGAAGAACAACTCCAAAATGAACGCCGAGAAAGTGCGCACCTTAACAAAATGCTTCAGGATATTTTGGATGGCCATGAAGCTGCCATCTATGTAGTTGATTTGGACGGCAAGTATATTTTGGCTGATATGCAATTTACAGCATTGTTTGATCAAGTCCGCGAACATGTAATTGGCAAACAGACGGAAGATTTTATGCCTGCCGATATTGCCACCTTGTTTACAAAACACCATGAAGAAGTGCTTTCTTCCCGCAAGATGATGAAAGGAACCGAAAGTTATATGGTGAACAATAAGCAAGTAGTATTACAAGTGAATAGGTTTCCATTGTTCGATGCACAACAACGGCCTTATGCGGTATGCGGGGTAATCACTGAGGAGGAGGAAGCTACATAAAAAAAGGGGCTTTATGCCCCTTTGCTATGTGAAATTGCAAGAATGAATTTTATCGAAACAAAGAGCTTCGGTTAATAACGCAAGCACAAGAGCTCGGTTAATCTTCAAATTCTTTGCGGAGAATATCGAGAATAAAATCTACGGATTCTTCTTCCAGCTCTGTACGCCGAATTAAATCGTCGCGGCTTACTGAGAGTACACTTTTAGCGGTGTCGAGGCCTATGCGGCGGAACTCGTCTATCATCCAATCTTCCCCGATTTCATCGCGGAACTCGCTCAATTCCACATCCTCCTCATCGTCTTCATATTCGCCTAATTCGCGGAACACATCAATTTCCAAGTCAATTAATCGACTGGCTAATTTGATGTTCTGCCCGTTTTTACCAATAGCCATTGATACCTGGTCGCGGTTTAAGAATACGGAAACTCGGCGCTTTTCCTCGTCAATCTTAATGCTATTTACTTTAGCAGGGCTTAAAGCACGAGCTATATACAATTCAAGGTTATCGGTATAATTAATTACATCGATATTTTCGTTTTGTAATTCACGCACTATGCTATGAATCCGTGATCCCTTCATCCCTACACAAGCACCTACCGGATCTATGCGATCATCGTACGACTCTACGGCAACCTTGGCGCGTTCTCCTGGCTCGCGTACTACTTTTTTAATTGTTATGAGCCCGTCGAATACTTCTGGGACTTCACGCTCAAACAGTTTGGCTAAGAACTCGGGCGATGTCCGCGAAAGAATAATACGCGGATTGTTATTCACCATAATCACTTTTTGTACAATGGCGCGGACTGTTTCTCCTTTGCGGAAACGGTCTTTGGAAATTTGATTTTCACGCGGTAGTGAAAGTTCCTTGTCTTCAGCATCGCGTAAGATGAGTTCTTTGCTTAAGATTTGGTACACTTCGCACGAGATAATTTCCCCAACTAAATCTTTGTATTTATTGAAGAGGATATCTTTTTCGAGGTCTTTGACTTTTTGTATGAGCGTCTGCCGAGCAGTTTGCACGATTCGCCTGCCAAAATCGACTAATTTTACTTCTTCCGCCACTTCTTCACCTACTTCAAAGTCTTCTTCAATTTTGCGTGCGGCTGTAAGTCGAATGTGTCGGTTTTCGTCGAAATCGGGATCATCGTAGTCATCTTCTACGATTTCGCGATAGTGCCATATTTCCAAGTCGCCTTCATCTACATTAATAATTACATCGAAGTTTTCGTCTTGCGTATATTTTCGGCGAATCATGGTACGGAACACATCTTCTAAGATGCGTATCATCGTAGGTTGATCTATGTTTTTTCGTTTGGCAAACTCGGCGAAGCTGCCAATTAAATCAGCATTGTTCATAAGGCATTTATTTTTCAGAATGAAATTAAGACTTTAGCTTCTTTTATAGAATCGATTGGGATAGTAGTAAGTTCTTCGTAGTGTTTTTGGTTGCGTTTCCCCTCTTTAAAAGGTATGAGGCTCAGCTTTTCGTCGTGTACTCCTTCAAGTTTTGCAGTAAACTCTTTCCCGTCGGTAAGGGTGAGGTGTAGTTCGCGGCCAATGTGTTGAGGATATTGCCGTGGAAACTGTAAAGGAGTATCCACTCCTGGCGACGATACTTCTAATTTATAAGCATTTTCGATAAGATCGAGCTCTTCGAACTGGCGGCCTACCTTTCGGCTAATTTCCGCACATTGGTCGATAGTTACCCCCTGGTCACCATCTATTTTAATTTTTACATATTGTCGCTTTCCTTTTAGGGAGGTATCAATCGCGACGATAAATAGCGACTCATCGGGGAGAGCGGCTATTACAATTTCTTCAATTTGTTGTTGGATATCCTTCATAACACCATCACATTATATAACACAGAAGCATAAAAAAGGGGGCTAATGCCCCCGTTCTATTCACCCACCTTGTTGAGATACAAAAGTAGGTATTTTTCAGGTTGTTGCCAACCGAGCTTATTTAAACACGCTCAATTTTTGCCCCCAACTGCCGCAATCGCTGGTCGATGAACTGATAGCCTCGGTCAATTTGCTCAATATTGAAAATCGTGCTTTCACCTTCTGCGGAAAGCGCAGCAATGAGCAACGATACGCCTGCACGAATATCAGGAGATGTCATTTTAATACCCCGCAAAGGGACTTGGCGGTTTAGGCCAATTACGGTAGCGCGGTGTGGGTCGCACAGAATGATTTGAGCCCCCATTTCGATGAGTTTATCGACGAAGAACAAACGGCTTTCAAACATTTTCTGATGAATGAGCACAGTTCCTTTTGCTTGAGTAGCTACTACGAGCACAATGCTGAGCAGGTCTGGCGTGAATAGTGGCCAAGGGCCATCGGCAATGGTGAGGATAGAACCATCGATGAACCGATCGATACGATAAGTTTCTTGGGCGGGGATATGAATATCATCGTCGCGCATTTCGAGTTGAATCCCCAGCCGTTGAAAAACAGTAGGAATTAACCCTAGCTGATCGATGCGTGCATTTTTTATTGTAATTTCCGATTGGGTCATGGCGGCCATTCCTATGAAGCTGCCAATTTCAATCATATCGGGGAGTAGGGTGTGTGTAGTGCCCCCTAAGCTATCGACTCCTTCTATTTTCAATAAGTTGGAA
>CAYMYI010000040.1:26182-33271 GCA_964394585.1 uncultured Roseobacteraceae bacterium | reverse complement strand
TAGAATTTTTGCGAGTAGGCAAAACATGGGTTAGGTTTAAGGTAGGTATTGTTGCGCCGCATCAAACAGTTAGGCCTTCTCTTATCATCCTCATGTGCCATGAGGATGCAAGAAGAGAGCATTTGTAATGTACCCAACAACAGCAAAGCGAAATGTTTTCAAATACAAATCTGAATTATAAACTTTAGTATTAACTTGACCGCAATATAATTGCTACAATACTCAAACGTCCGCATTTGAGCACTAGCGTAATGCGGACAACTGGAAAACGGTTTTTTTATCAAAAAAAGAGAGCATCATGAAAAAGCAATTTGCGTATTGGTTTATCTTGTTTGTGCCCTTGCTATTCCTTACTGCATGTGGCGATGACGATGACGATCCCGTAACCCTTGAAGGTACATGGGTTTTGCAACGCCAAGAACTTAACGTACTAGTGAATGGTATCCCTATTTCGCAAGAACAGCTTAATGCTTTTGGCATTGACCTGAGCGACCTAGAAATTCCCGAAGGAAGTTCGCTCACGTTTGAATCGGGTGGGGTATTACAGCTAAATGCGTCGGGAGAACCTTCGGCAACAGGAACTTGGAGCCTCAGTGCCGACCAGCAAACCCTGACGCTTTCGCAAGGCGGCGAAACCCTTACTTTTGAAGTATTAGAGCTTTCGGCAAATAACCTCAACATTAAACTCACCGAAACAGAACAGATCGAAGAAGGTGGATTTCCTATCAACGTTACCATTGAGCTAACTTGGTTTAGCACAAGACAGTAATTATTAGAGACTTATCGGCTGCGAAGGCAATTTCTATAGAATGGGAATTGCTTTTGTTTTTAGCAGACTTTCGTTAAATTGAGTTACCACTTACCCACTTATCAACTCAGTTGTAACGCACATTTTATGGAAAAAAAGCATTCCTACATAGGATTGGGGGGCTTCCATGCCTTTTCTAATCGCCCGATTCGCTCCTTTCGCGATTTGCCCATCAAATCAAAAGTTGGAATTCCCGTTGCGATTGCCATCTTAATCCTGGTGTTCAATCATCTACTTGGCTTTTATTTTAAAGACCAGCAGAGCGATTCTGACGAATGGATTAACACCATCGCTCGTAACCAGTTGCAGTCGCAGCAAATTGAGCAATTGCTCAGCAAAGGAGATTTCACCGATGAAAACACCCTAAACGAGTTACAAGCGGCTATTTTCCAAATAGAAAGTCGGTTGAAAGCCCTGGCATCTGGCGGAAACCTCAGCTTAGGCGAAGGCAAAGTCAGCAGCATTGCTCCTATATATACTTCGTTAAAGCCCGGACTAAACTACGTAGAAGACCAGTGGACTAGCTATAAGCGTTCGCTCGAAGAACTGCTGGTACGGTCCGAAGCATTGAACCGTTCACGAACCGTGTATAAAGACAGTATTTCGGTGCAGCGAATCCAAACCCTAGCAGGATACCTAGAAAACCAAGAACGCCTCTTAAATATCGAAGGGCTTAGCCAAGGGTTTATCCGCCAATGCGATGTGCTCATTGAAGAAATTAAGCAAAAAAGCAGCGCTGATATTCGTACGGCACAAATCTTAGAAATTGTATTTATGATTATCAACGTGATTTCCATCCTTTCGGTACTCACGGTGATTTCGCGCTATATCTTATATCCGGTAAAAAAATTAGCGAATACCTCGCGTGCGATTGCTTCCGGTGAGCTGGATGTAGAACTCGATATCAACTCACACGATGAAATTGGCGAAATTGCCACAGCTACCAAAATTTTAAAAGATAACCTCCACGAAGCCACTACCTTAACTATACAAATTGGGGAAGGGAACTACGATGCACATCTGGCGACTATCGACGAAGAGAAAGTCCGAGAAGATACGCTCTTTGGTGCGTTACTTTCCATGCGGCAGCAATTGAAAAAAGTAACTGAAGAAGAACGCCGCCGTTCGTGGGCAACGTCAGGGTTGGCAAAATTTAGCGAAATTCTCCGTTCCGATTTTGCCGACTTCCGTAGCCTTGCCGATAAAGTAATCTCTGAGCTAGTGCAGTACGTAAATGCGAACCAAGGTGGTATTTTCATGCTCAACGACGAGGACGATCACTTGCAGTATTTGGAGCAAATTGGATGTTACGCTTACGGCAAAAAGCGCTTCTTTGAGCGAAAAATAAAACTTCGCGATGGGCGTGCCGAAGGATTACTCGGGCAAGCGTTTTTAGAACGCGATACAATCTACCTTACCGACGTCCCCGACCGATACGTTTCCATCACTTCAGGTTTAGGAGAAGCAACGCCTACCTCAGTACTTATCGTCCCTTTAAAGTACAACGACCGCGTGGAAGGCGTCATTGAACTAGCCTCTTTCCATGTTTTCGAGCCATATAAAATTGAATTTGTTGAAAAACTCGCGGCAAGTATTACGGCAACAATAGAGGCGACCAAACGCAGCGACCAAATGAAAAAGCTGCTTACCGAAGCGCAAATCCGTACCGAAGAAATGCGCGCACAAGAGGAAGAAATGCGGCAAAACATGGAAGAACTCCATGCAACGCAAGAAGAAATGCAACGCAACGAGGCAGAAATGCAGCAACGCGTCAAAATCTTCGAAGAGCGTGAAACCTTCGCAATACGCGAAAAAGAGAAAATAGAGTGTTTGTTGGCGCAACTACCCGCCATGGTATACCAACTGAAAGTACACCCTAGCGGAATGCGGCAGTTTCTTTATGTAAGCGAGGGAATCAAAAAGCTATTTGGCATGCCCAAAGAGGAGTTTAAAGGCGATGCAACGCTCATCAACCTTATCCATCCTGAAGATCTAGGCACGTTTCACAACACGTTAGATCGTGCCTTAGCCGACCTCACACTATGGCAATGGGAAGGTAGGTTTATGGTAAATGGAAATATTACATGGTTGGCAACAATCGCACGCCCTGAAGAAGTAGAAGATGGCGCGCTGCTATTCCACGGTGTTTTTACCGATATAGAGGATCTTTTCACCAACGACGAAGAAGTAACCCTAAACCACGAACGCTTAGAGAAATTCAAATTATTTAAAGAAGAATAAAAAGGTAGAAGATGCGTTTCTTAGGAAACTCGCAATGCTATGGAAACTCACCAACTTCGCTGGCTTTCGCCCATTGGGCTACTTTCCATAGAAGCCACTGAACAACACCTTGTTTCGGTGGCTTTCCTCGACGATTTCGCCCCTCAACTTCCTCCGAATCCTTCGCCCCCTACTTTTTTGGAAGAAGTGCTAACACAACTGAAAAGCTATTTTAAAGGAGGGAAATCGCAGTTTTCGCTGCCTATTGCATTTGAAGGGACTCCCTTTCAGCAGCGTGTTTGGCGTGCTATTGCTTCTATACCACTCGGCGAAACCCGAACCTACCAAAGCCTTGCCTCGGAGCTAGGCGATACGAAAGCAGTACGTGCCATCGGCAGTGCCAGCGCGCTCAACAAACTGCTCATTGTAATCCCTTGCCACCGAATTGTAGGGTCAGATGGCAGCCTTACCGGATATGCCGGCGGACTTTGGCGCAAAAAATGGCTGCTCGAACACGAACAACGCATCGCCGGAAAGCCACAGCAGCTTAGTATTTTCTGATTAATCAAGAAAGCCCAAGCAAAAAACTTGGGCTTTTTTTATGTATAAAAGTGATAAAGCTATGGTGCTATTTAGCTACCATCTTTTCTTTATGCTTTTTAATTTGTCTACGAAGCGACTCCACCGCTGCATCGGTGCCTGCTTCAAAAGAAGTTGATGTTTCTTTCGCGAATAAATTACCTCCCGGTATATTTAGTTTAATCTCTACTGCCTTATTTTCACGGCTATGTTCCCCTTTTTCTAGTTTTAGGAATACTTCGCCATCTATAAAGCGATCGTAGAATGTTTCGAGTTTATCCACTTTTTTTTGGATGAAATCTAACAACTTCTGGTCAGCATCAAAGTGAATGGAATGCATTTGCAGTTTCATGATTGAACGATTTAAAGGTTAATAATGTAAAAAATGGATCAGCACTTCGTTCCCTCTCCTTACGATCGAGGGTGCGCTTTCTGGAAAATAGCTTTCATGTGTGCCAACGAAGTGTGAGTGTATACTTGAGTGGCCGCTAACGAACTATGCCCTAACAATTCTTGTACGGCTCGTAAGTTAGCACCGGCTTCTAGCATGTGCGTTGCAAAGGTATGCCGCAGCGTATGCGGACTTGGTTTTTCGGTTTGTGTTGCGAGCAACAAATATTTTTGAACTGCCCTGTACACCAACATGGGATATGCAGGGTTGCCTTTTTGAGTGCATATGAGCGGCTCATTTGCCGCTTTGTCCGATGTGTATTTTTTGAGTAGTAGTCGTAGTTCTTCGTGGATAGGCACAATGCGCTGCTTGCGCCGTTTTCCTTCTACTTTTAGCAAGTGGAAATCATCGGTAAAGTCTTGTACTTCTAGCGAAATCAGCTCGGCTAAACGCAAGCCTGTTCCATACAGTAGCGATACAATCACGTAGTCGCGCAGCCCTTCTGCGGTTTCAGTACTATACAGCGAAGGGTCAAGGAGTTGTTCAATTTCGGCTTGGGCTACAAAAGCTGGTAAGCGTTTGGCTTTTTTAAGGGCTTTAATGCGTTGTGTAGGAATGTTTACGCATAATCCTTCTCGCTGTAAATATTTATAGAATGCCTTTAGCGCAGCAATTTTGCGATTTACCGTTTGTTGGTTGTATGCACATTCTGTTACCAGAAAAATCAAAAAGGCACGGACATCTTCATGCGTAGCATGTTCTAACAGCACGGTTTCCCCATCGTGTTGTAAAAAATTAGTGAACTGCTTCAAATCATGTGAGTATGCAGTAATGGTATGGGGGCTGTATCGCCGCTCAAATTGTAAGTAATGGATGAAACTTTGTACGCTCAAAGGATTCGAAGTTTGCTGTGATTTAGTAGTCAGAATTTAATAATTAGGTAACACTTCGGCAAGCATTGTCCATTTTATTTTAGAAGTGAGTGCGTTATGATTTCATAAAAAAATATAACCTCAAAATAGCGCAAAAAAAGTTTTTGAGTTCACACGAAACTCCTACCGCACCTATACCCTACAAATCAAAAAAACATTAAAAAATTTAAGTTGAATCGAAATTATACATTCAACGTGAATCTGCGCAGCTTAAGGCATATTATTTATCAGGATTTAACGCTATGATTCTTCAAGTTTCATGGCTCAGTCGTATGCTTCTTCTCGGTTGCGGCGCTTTAAGTAATAATGCCATAGAAAAAATGTCGCTAATGAGCGCAGTGGCTGCCATTGTGTTGTGTGTGCTTCAATATCTTGTACTGAGCTGGTTTGTAGTAGTTCCTTTAACGAATTTGCCACGGCGAGGTCTCCAAGCGGTAAAATATCTTTGCTTTGCAAACAAAAAAGTAAATACATGTCGGCTGTCCATTGCCCAATACCTTTCAGCGCTGTAAGCTGCTCGCGAACTTTACTTTCAGGCATACTTACAAATTGTTCAAAAGGAAGTTTACCGGCTAAAGTTGCTGCTGCTATGGTGCGTAAATAGTTCGTTTTTTGGCGGCTGATATGGCAATTCCGCATTTCCTCATCGGTGAGGGCAAGTAGATTGTTGGGGGTAAACTCCCCCATGTAGGCATATAATTTTTCAAAGTGCGCTTTTGCAGAAGCCAAACTGAGCTGCTGTTCTATGATGATTCTTGCCAAAGTGGTAAAGCCCTGTGGACGCTGCCAAGAAGGAGGCGCACCATAGGTGTCATAAATTATTTGAAAAATAGGCTCTTGCTTGGTGAGCTGCTCAATATCGGCAGTATTCACAATTAACTTCATCTTGGGGAGTCGTTAAACAGATACGTCTCTTGCCCTGCCACGTTTACCTCGGTTTTAAACAGCCCTCCACTTTGCGGAAACGTACTAAGCTGCTCGTTAGTTAACCCTTCGCGCGCCGTAGTGATATACAATGTCGTCAGGTCTTCGCCTCCAAACGCGCAAGAAGTTACATGAGGAGCCGGTACTTCAACTTTGTGGAGCATTTCTCCGGTGATAGGATCCCAACGAATTACTGCATTGCCGCCCCAGTGTGCCACCCATAATTTATCTTCAGTATCAATACTCATTCCATCGGGGTAACCTACCGCTTCGGGGACTTTCACTGCTACTCGTGCGCTGCTTAGAGTGCCTGCATAAGCATCGAAGGCATACTCCATAATAGTGAGCGTAGGCGTATCGATATAATACATTTTTGTCCGATCGGAAGTCCATACAATACCATTCGAAATGGTAATATCTTCTAACATAACCGTCGCTTGCTTACCTTCTACTTTGTAAAGCGAAGCGGCCTTAGGAGTTTGTTCTAAATGCATAGAGCCTACCCATAGCCGACCTTGAGGATCGCACTTCCCGTCGTTGAAGCGAACATTAGGCAACGTATCGAGCGGGTTTACCAACAGCGCGAGCGAATCTGAGGCAAAGTTGTAGCGGTGGATACCATTCTGGAGGGCTACAATCGCGTTTCCATCGCTATCGAGCACTACCGTACCAATCCGCGATGGCATGGGAAATGTTTCATTTTGTTGAGTAGCCGGGCTATATCGATGCAGCTGCTTGCCTTCAATATCAACCCAATATAATTGCCCTGAAGAACGATGCCATAAAGCGCCTTCGCCCAGAGAGGCTTTCGCATCATATACTAACGAGGCTTGCGATGTGGGTACTTCAGGTATATCCGATTGCTCGTGGTTCATGGTAGATTCTTTTTCAGGGTTGGAAGCGCAAGACCCTACAAAGGTCCAGACTCCAAGATACAATAACATACGACTCAGCATAAGACGACATTTACGAAAAATCTAAAAATACGGATTTTAACCTACTATAGGGGGATATTCTTGCATTCCATTTAAAAAATGATTTTCTAAGAACTAACCGTACTTTGTTATTTGATATATTTTCAAGTATAAGATGTATTTATTTAAAATATCGTATAATTTTGATTATTTACTAATAAAATTTGCATTAAAAAGATGCTTGCTTTAAAATTGTATCAACAAACACACACTGTAGGGTGGTGAAATTGGCAGCCACGCCCTCCGTTCTCGAGGGTGGGG
>CAYMYI010000040.1:0-26082 GCA_964394585.1 uncultured Roseobacteraceae bacterium | reverse complement strand
CACGCTTGTTGGCTAACTACCCCGTGAAGGTTCGACTCCTTCCCCTACAGCTACTCTTGCCTAACGTGGCAGAGTTGATATACTGAAACACACTGTAGGGTGGTGAAATTGGCAGCCACGCCCTCCGTTCTCGAGGGTGGGGAGTTTGGGACAAACCACAAGTGAGTGACTAGCAAGGCTTATCACACGCTTGTTGGCTAACTACCCCGTGAAGGTTCGACTCCTTCCCCTACAGCTACTTTATCCTCTAAAGTTTTTCTACTTTTCTTGCAAAAAAAATCCGCCTACTCAAACTTGGTTGACTTTAGAAGGCTAGCACCTTTGAGTATTTGTAAATTAACGTGAGTACGTCAGCGGAAACCTTCTAATCGAATAACCCTTGGCATTATTTAGAGGAAAATCTTTCCATAATCATTTCTTTTCTCTGACATTTTCTGTTAGGCTTTGTAAATTTCTGTATGAAACTACAGAAGAAACGTGTTTGCGTAATCGGAACAGGGCCTTCCGGGATTACCGCACTCAAAAACCTACGCGATGAAGGCATTGAGGCTGTTGCATTCGATAAAAATGACCAAGTAGGGGGTAATTGGATTTTCTCTGAAAATGAATCGCACTCTAGTGTGTTTGAAACTACGCACATCATCAGTTCGAAAACACTTTCACAATACGAAGATTTTACGTTCAACGATTTTGACCCTAACGTTGCCGATTACCCTTCGCACGATGAATTACGGCGATATTTCCAAGCCTATGCCCAACATTTTGATTTATATCCGCATATTCAGTTCAATACCGAGGTGGTGCATTGCAAATATGTAGATGAAACACAATGGGAGATAACCTTGCGGCGCAATCATCAGGAGTGGCAAGAGACTTTTACCGACTTAGTAGTGTGCAATGGCCACCATTGGAACCCGCGTTTACCTACTTTTTCGGGAACGTTTGCAGGGGAATTTCTGCATTCGCATCAGTATAAAAAGGCAGAGCCCTTTCGAAACAAGCGCATTTTGGTGATTGGCGGGGGAAACTCTGCATGCGATGTAGCTGTGGAAACAAGCCGAGTGAGCGCAAAAACGTGTATTAGTTGGCGCCTTGGGTATAAAATTATTCCGAAGTTCATCTTTGGGTTACCCTCCGATGTATTTGCGGAACGAACTAAATGGCTTCCCATTGGCATTCGTGCTCGCATTACCGATAGACTCCTCACCCTTGTAGTGGGTAAAAACGAAGCGATAGGACTCCAGAAGGCAGAAAGCCGGTTTGGGCAAACTCATCCTACCATTAACGACGAACTAATTTATCGAATTCGGCATGGGAAAATTCACCCTAAAGTCAACATTTCTCATTTCGAAGGAAACACAGTGCATTTTGAAGATGGCTCTTCCGAAACATTTGATACAATTATAGCATGTACAGGATTTAAAATCACGCATCCTTTTTTTGATCAATCGTTTGTTGATTACAGCGAGGGGAAAGTTCCGTTATACCTTAAAATGCTCCACCCCACTTACCGAAATTTGTATTTTATCGGATTGTTCCAGCCATTGGGGTGTATATGGCCGGGCGCTGAGCTGCAAAGTAAAATTATGGCAAGAGAACTCGCAGGCAAATGGCAACGCCCCTCTCAAATGGCTAAGGCTGTGGAACGCGAACTTAAAAACCCACACTATCGGCAAATTGATACCCCACGGCACACTATTACGGTAGATTATCACTTATTTCGGAAAACATTGCTCAAAGAACTTCCTAAGGATTACATACAAAAAGAAAGGCGAAGAGTAAATGCCTAATTTAAGTGATAATCTCAAGCATTTTTCGGGCTTTACTGGCTACGGATTTCCTCGAATCGGAAGCAAGTCGTTGTAAGTGAGGCATTAGCCATGCTCGTAGTGATTCCTGATCTTTTGCCCAACGCGCCAATGTTTCCATAGTGGTATTTAGTACAATCCAATCGGTATGAGTAGCCAGATTGTGTTGCAATAGTTTAGTGGCCTTGTTGCGCTGTTCTGCGGAAAGTTCATCAGTAAGCATGCCGAATAACTGTGCGAGCGTCCATTGGGTAGAAGCTTGGTCGATGTTGGCAATTTCCGAAAGAAACCGATCGAGATAGGGCAGTAGCAGGGCTTTATTCGCTTTACAAATCCGTTTCATGGCGTTAGAAGTGCGCAGCCTTACTACTTCGTCTTCACTGAAATAGCATTGAAAAAGGGCATCGAAAAGTTCAGGGTTTTGCAAAACAGTTTCCACCACTTCTACTGTATTGCCCAACGAGTTCGGATGCCCTCCTTGTAATTGACTTTCAAAAGTTTGCATAGAAAACGACTAATCGTATTTATCCTCCACTAATCCGATAAACTCTAAGGTGCTTTCATCGGAAAAGTCCCAGTCGTACTTCAATACGTACCTCGACTTAATCAGAGCGAGTGCTTCGTGGTAATCTGGCGCTTGGTCAATCAGTTCTAGCGCGTGGTTAAACTCTTCAGGGTCGCCTCCGAATAAGTCGTTCTGAAATTTAAATTTCAAATGTAGCGGGATATTTCCCTGTAATTTCTTTATAGAACCTGCTTTGAGTTTATCAAGCACCGTAGGCTGCTCTTTTTCTTCTTTGTTCATTCGTTTCGCTAAAAAAGCGTTGAACGATTCGTCCTCCTCATCGAGGTCTTTTTTCGTATCGCCGTGGGGAGGTGTATCGAAAGTCGGCTCTTTAGTGGTAGGCTCTTGAACAGATGCCGAGACTTTCGGAATTTCTGTTTGCTTAGGTGAAGAAGGCTCTGCTACTTCGAGGTCGTCTTCTGAAACTTCGTTTTCTACGTTATTCTCCGTTGGGCTTTCGGTTTCCTCTACAGAGTACATAGGGTCATCGTCATCTTCAAAGTGCAGCGGGAGGTCATCATCGCCGGCAAGGGAAGCCAAGTCCGATAAATCGTTCGTTACTTTCGCGAAAGGATTGTCTGCCGCAAACATGTTTGGCATTAGTGCTTCAGCCTCATTTTCTACTGAGGTATCGGTAGGCTTGTCTTCAAAGTCAAAATCGTCGATGATTGCTGCATTCAAAATATCTTCTTGGTTCGAGATGAATACATTATCGTTCACAGGATCCAAATCGCTTTTAAGATGATCGGCTATATAAATTTCATCCTCATCTTCTTCTTCGTCGTCTTCATCTTCATCGGCTTCAGCAGAAGGGGTTTCTTCAAAAAATGGCTTTTCAAACTCTTCGGAAATTTCCTGTTCTAGCATTTTATCTTCCTCGGCTTCGTCGAATGGGAATTCTTCCATGTGAGAAATGGGCAGCACATCGTCATCAAAACCGATAGGTTCTTCTTCAGCATCGGGAACTGCCTCCCACGAAGGGGCTAACTCAAACAATCCAATGGGCATTTCCTCATCGAATTGCTCCAAAATGGCATGAGGAGTCTCCAGGGCATCATCTTGTTGTGCCGCTAGTGTTGCTACGAGTTCAATCGCATCTTTCCGTTTTATGGTTTCCCCTTCTTTTGCCAAATGTTGCTTGATTTGTTCTACAAAAGGAGTATGAATTCGGATATATTTAAGAGCGGGTAATAGCTCGTTTGCAATGTGGATTTTCTTATCAAACTCTTTAAAAAAGATTTTAAAGTAGTAGCCCGGATAGAACAACAACAACAGGGTTTCTTCAGTGGATTTCGCAAAAAGCTTTTGGAAGTGCTCACGCTCAATGCTGATATTCCGCGAAAGAACATTCATGAACTGATTGAGTGCCTCGCGGACTTCGGCGGCTTGGTAATCGAAAAGGGGGCTTTCTAATTTACGCGTTTCTTGTTGCCACGCTTGGAATATATTTTTCACCACCATTAAGTTGACCTGATGTACTTTTGCCAACGAAACTATCTGCTGACCGGTAATTACATCAAAATCTTGAAAAAACTGCTCACACACTGCCGAAGCATATTGCTTTGCATAGGTTTGTATAGGGATTAAATCGGGTTTTTCACTCATAAGTGTATAGGTTAACTAACACAAAGTTGACGTACTCTTATAAATAACTTAGTTTTTTTACGTAAAAAGCTCGGTACGTAGGTGTACAATATGGAAAAAATAACGATAAAAGTGAAAAATATGAAGAATCTTACCTTGAAATCTGATGCCAAGGGCGATTCTCTACTGAAAATATTGCAAAATGCCTCTATCGATTGGATGCACGCTTGTGGCGGGAAAGGCCGTTGTACAACGTGTAAGGCAATTGTTCATAGGGGGGCAGCACATTTTGAAGCACGTACATTGGCAGAAGAACGGATGGCACGTACAAACCGGCTGCTTCCTAACGAACGCCTAGCTTGCCAAGCCGTTCCTACGGACGATATTGAAATTTCCGTTCCTAAACGCTACCAACTCCCTCACATTACCTACACCAGTGCCTAAATGCTTTTTTATTCGCATTTCGCTGTGTAAATTTTCCTTATGCCTCAAGTCCATCGTTCTAAACGCCAACAACAAGCGCAAGTAATCCGAATAGCTAGGAAACTCCACCGAATTGCTGGTGTTTTCTTGTTTGTTTTTTTCTTTTTAATGGGAATAACCGGGGGTGTTTTAGGGTGGAAAAAGCATACCGGAGGAGTAATTTTACCCAAAACTGCTACAGGGAGTTCGCAGGAATTGGCAGCATGGCTTCCCCTCGATAGCTTAGAGCGAGTGGCTCAGTACAATTTGCGGCAAAACTCGCCTATCAGAAACCCTACTGTGAGCCGTATCGATATCCGACCGGATAAAGGCGTTGCCAAGTTTTTATTTGAAGAGGGAAATTGGGAGGTACAACTCGACGGAGCCACGGCAGCCGTGCTTTCCATTGGGCAGCGCCATGCCGATTTTATAGAAAACCTCCACGATGGCTCAGTAATTGATCCCTTGCTGGGCAATAAAGGCATCTTCAAACTAGTGTACACTACGCTGATGAGCCTTGCGTTAGTTGTGTTTACAATTACGGGTTTTTGGTTGTGGTATGGTCCTAAGCAAATGCGCAAGAAAAAATGATGCTGCCGGCTATTGCACTAAATCGAACAGGTTGGCAACGCCAAGGGGTTGCCCTTTAGTGAAGCCTTCGGCGAAGGCAACGCCTATGTTTTTCCCAAACTCGCGTGCACGCCCTTCGATAAACAACATAAAATCGGGGGTGGAAATAAAGGTCTGTTCGCCCTCACTCGAAGCATCGGAGGTATAAAACTGCGAACGGTAGGCGTAAATGGCTTGCATTTTTTCTTCCCAATGTGCTGAAATATCTACCGAAAAATCTGGCTCAATTAATCGGCTTTGGATAATGTGGTACAGCTTTGCAGGCCGCCATGCTTCTTGAGGATTCCCTTCGTAGGTAGTTTCAATTTTTTTAAGTCCGCTGAGAAACGATGCTGTTACGGTAAGCTGAGCGCCTTTGGCATGGTCGGGGTGGCGGTCGTGGATGGCATTGGCAAGTACAATTTCGGGTTGATATTTCCGAATTACCTCAATTACTTTCCGCTGATGGGCTTCATCGTTTTGAAAAAAACCGTCGCGGAATCGCAGGTTTTCACGTGCTGATAGCCCCATGATTTCCGAAGCGGCTGCGGCTTCTTGCATGCGTGTGGGGACATCTCCGCGTGTGCCTAGTTCGCCTTGCGTGAGGTCGACCACGCCTACTTTATACCCTTGTTTGGCATGGGAAATCAGCGTGCCGGCACAGCCAAGTTCGGCATCGTCGGGGTGGGCTACGATGGCTAAAATATCTAGTTTCATGAATGCTAATTTTTAAAAGCGAGTGTGAATTGGAAGTACAAAGTAAGAAGCGAAGGATAAAAATGTCATCACCTGGCAAGCAATAGCTGTTTTTTAAGTTCCAAAAAATAGTCAGGAGAGTGCAGTAAACGACTCCCATACCAAGAAAACAACTCGCCATTAGCTAATACAATATGGCTTTCGGGAAGCCAAGCGACTAGTTCGGCTATGTGCTTTTCTTTAAAAGGAAACGGTTCAGAAGAAAGCAGGACTACTTCGGGAGCAAGCTGTAGCATGGTTTCGGGGGAAAGTTCAGGATACCGAGGTTGGCGTACTACGTTTTCGAAGCCGGCTTGTTGCAATAAGCTGTGGATGAAAGTATCGGTACCGGCAGCCATGTAGGGGTTGCGCCAAATGAGGTACAAAACCCTTTGTATTGGTAAGTTTGCCAATTTCCCAAAGGCAGCGGCAATATTGCCTACTAGCTGTTCTGCTTCGGCGCGTTTTTCGGTGAGTATGCCTACTTCGGTCATCATTTGAAACGCTTCGGGTAAGGTGCGGACATCGGTTACCCAAACCGGGTAGGTTTGGCGCAGATTTTCTACCATTTCCCGTGTGTTTTCTTCTTTGTTTGCCAAGATGAAATCGGGTTGTAGCGCATGCAATTCTTCCATGCGAATCTGTTTTGTGCCGCCTACTACTTTCTTTTCTTTTTTTGCCAAAGGCGGATGCACACAAAATTTGGTAAAGCCAACTACACGATTTTCCAAGCCTAAAGCAAACAAAAATTCAGTTTGCGAAGGCACTAAAGAAACGATGCGCTGGGGTGGATTTCCTAGCGAATAGGTATAACCCGTGGCGTCGGTAAGTTCAGTAAGGGTAGAGTTTAGCATAATTTTGTCAGCGTCCGATGGTATATAGTTGCAACACCCCTAGCGGCTGGTTGTTTTCGGCCACAATCAGCGAGGTAATCCGATATTGCATCAGCAGGGCTTCTGCATCGGTGAGCATTGCCTCTGGCGAAATGGTTTTGGGGTTGTGGGTCATGAGCTCTTTTACTTGTTTTTCGGCAAGAGAGCCATGCTGTTCCCAAGCGCGGCGTAGGTCACCATCGGTAACTACACCCACAATCATTTGGTTTTCCATGACGATGGCAAGCCCAAGCTGTCCTTTCGTCATAGTGATAACTAACTCGTGAAACTCTGCGGAAGGGGCAATGGTTGGCAGCGCTTCGGTGCGCATTACATCGCGAACTTTGGTGAGCAACTTTCTGCCCAAGCTCCCACCGGGGTGAAATAGGGCGAAATCTTCAGGCTCAAACCCTCGTACTTCCATTAAGGCAACGGCAAGTGCATCGCCCATGGCAAGGGTTGCTGTTGTAGAAGAAGTAGGCGCCAACCGTAGGGGACATGCCTCTTGTTCTACGCTTACATCGAGCCAGTAATCCGCATTGCGCACTAGCGTAGAGTTGCCTTTCCCGCAAATAGCAACTAAGGGGTTTTGGTTTCGTTTCAGCGCCGGGATGAGCTTGATAAGTTCTTCGGTTTCGCCAGAGTTAGAAATACCCAAAAACACATCAGAGGGAGTAATCATCCCCAAATCGCCGTGAAAAGCTTCAGCAGGATGCATAAAAAAGGAAGGGGTTCCTGTACTTGCCAACGTTGCCGCTATCTTTTTACCAATCAACCCCGATTTGCCCATGCCGCACACGACAACTTTGCCTTGGCATTGTTCAATCAGCGACACAACGCGGTGGAAGTGGTCGGTAAGGCGTTCGGTAAGTCCGGCAACTGCCTGTGCTTCGAGCTGAAATACTTTTTTTGCCGATTGTAAAATCTGATCGGGCACGAGTGGTGTGGTCGGTTTCATGAAAACGGATGTAAGAAGTTCAAATAATTGAAAGCGCGTGCAAAATTACAGGTTCTATCCCGAATGTAGCGAGCCAAGTGAGTTCTTACAGTAATTCAATCCGTTTGGTAATCAGGTCTTGAATGCGGGCGGCAAATACTTGGGGCTTCAGCGTACGCCAGTTCACAGTATCGAGGTTTCCTCCGAAATTGATATACCAATCGATGTTGTACTTTTTCCATTCTTCTGTAATAAAATCGCGAAAGTTCACCGCTGCGACCCATCCATCTTCTACATCTTCGAACCACTCTTCGTAGTAGCTGTCGTCTGAACCATGGAAATTGAACACATTCTCGCCAATTAGAATAAATTTATTCACGCCTTTTTTCACGAGCTTATCAATCACCTGTCGTTTTAAAAACATGATATCGTTATGCAGGGTATCGTTCCACTCACCCATCATTTCTAAAATGGCGACTCCAACGTTATATTCTGAGTAAATCAGTTTTACATACAGTGTTTCCGAACCAATGTACTGCCAATCCGGGTGAATGTAGTATCCGTAGATATCATTGGTGTAGGCTTGGTAATTGGGGTAACACCTAAAGAAAGGGGAGTGCTCGTCGTCAATAGCGCGGTAATATTTCTCCCATCGGTAGAATGGTTCGATTTCGTGCATTTTCCCTGCGACAATTGTGTAAATTTGAGGTCAATTGCTAAATTATGCTCGGATACAGAAAGCGTGTGCAATTTTTGCCGAGTGTACCCTTTAGATTCAATCGACGTATAGATTTCTGATTACAAAACTAATTAAATACAATGGAGTTTCCTGAAATAAAAACGGTAAGCATCTTAGGTTGTGGATGGCTCGGACTTGCAGTGGGAGAATATTTAAACTTGAAAGGATTTACAGTAAAAGGCAGTGTTACCAACGATGCCAAAAAGCCTAAGCTCGAGGCGGCGGGGATACGCCCATATAATATTCGCTTGCTGCCCACTCCTGAAGGCGACGACTTGAAAGAATTTCTCGATTCGGATTTGCTCATTATTAGTATACCCCCTGCCAACTCGCCCGACGAGATGGAAACCAAACACGCCTCTCAAATTGCCGTGATTAAAGATGCTGTGGAAAACTTGCCCATTAGCAAAGTGATTTACATTAGCTCTACTTCGGTATACCCCGATGTAAACGGCACGGTAAACGAAAACAGCGATACAGCTAAAGATAAGCAAGCAAAACGCATTTTGCTCGCAGAGGCTGAACTGCGGATTAATACTCGCTTAGATGCCACTATTTTGCGTTGTGGAGGGCTTATGGGCTACGATCGCATTCCGGGTAAGTACTTCGCCGGCATGAAAGACCTGGATACCGGCCATATTCCCGTGAATTTCATTCACCGCGACGATGTAGTCTATCTCATCGAGTACATTATTCTGAAAAATGATTCGAACGCTTGGAATAAGGTATTTAACGTAGTAGCGCGAAAGCATCCTACCCGTAAAGAGATTTACCTAAAAAATGCGAAAGAATATGGGTTTGAGCCTCCTACGTTTTCTGAAAATACCTCCAGACCCTGGAAAGTTGTAGACTCGACAAAATTGGAACAAAAACTAGGATATACGCTGAAACACCCCGACCCTATGGAGTTCGAATATCGCTTATAAGATGCGATGAATCTCTCGTAAAATCGGCGCATTAGCATGAAAGCAAATGCGCCGATTTTTTTATATGTTAACGAAGAGGATTTGCTGTAGCACTATGAGTAGAAGCCTTTTGTGGAGTAGGTTCCGAAGGCTGATTTTTTTCGCTTCGGCTGGCAGCATCTAGGGCTACAAACGCTAGCATACCTGCAATCGCAAAGAGAATAAGAGCTTTTCGAAGAATCATGGTAATGAGCATTTGTTAAAAAAATCTTTGCAATGAATTATTTTTATGGTAAAATTCCAAGAAACATTTTCACTTTTTTCGGAAAAACAGATTGAGTGGCACGCCCTCGAACCCAAAATGTTGCCGAACTTTCCCCTCTAAAAACCGCATATAAGGTGGTTTGATGTGCTTGGGATGGTTGCAAAAAAAAGCAAACGAAGGGGTATAGGTTGGCAACTGCGTGATGTATTTAATCTTGATGTACTTCCCTCGATGCGATGGCGGCGGCGTACGCTCAATTTCAGGCAAAATCGCTTCGTTTAATGCTGAGGTAGGTACTTTTTTCTGGCGCTCAGCTACAATATCCATTGCTTTTTCAATCACTTTCATCACGCGTTGCTTTTCCAACACCGACGCAAAAATGATGGGTACATACTCGGCAAAGGGAATACGCGCCCTAATTTCTTTTTCGAACTCTTTCGCCGTGTTGCTGTCTTTTTCGATCAGATCCCACTTGTTCACCATAATCATGATGCCCTTGCGGTTCTTGTTGGCAAGGTGTAAGATGTTGAGGTCTTGCGCTTCAATTCCGCGCGTTGCATCGAGAATCAGTATACATACATCTGATTTTTCAATCGATTTAATGGCGCGCAGTACCGAGTAAAACTCAATATTTTCTTTCACCCGCGATTTCCGCCGAATCCCTGCCGTATCGGTTAAAATAAAATCTTTTCCGAAAGCTTTGTAGTGGGCGTCTATAGCATCGCGAGTAGTGCCGGCAATATCGGTTACAATGCTACGCTCTTGGTTGAGCAACAAGTTCACAAACGACGATTTCCCTACATTAGGGCGGCCTACCACGGCAATACGCGGAATTTCTGACACTTCTTCTTCAATCGTTTCGGGCATATCTTTCACGAGGGCATCGAGCAAATCGCCGGTGCCAGAGCCATTAGCCGAGGAAATGGCAAACAAGTCGCTATCGAGCCCAAGTTGGTAAAACTCTGCTGCCATCTGCTGCTTTTCGGCATTATCCGCTTTGTTGGCAACGAGTAAGACGGGCTTTTTCGATTGGCGTAAGATATTGGCAAAATCTTCGTCAAGGGCAGTTAATCCACTGATACAATCGACCATAAACAGAATCACAGAGGCTTCTTCCATTGCCAAAGCGACTTGCTCGCGGATGGCACCTTCAAAAACATCGTCAGACCCAACCACATAGCCACCCGTATCGATTACGGTAAATTTTTTTCCGTTCCATTCGGCGTCTCCGTAGTGCCGGTCGCGTGTTACCCCACTCTCATCGTGCATAATCGCCTCGCGCGATTCCACCAGTCGGTTAAATAAGGTGGATTTTCCCACGTTGGGTCGCCCCACAATCGCTACTATATTTCCCATATCGTTTTGTTTTCAAGATTAAATTGTGCAAAAGAATGCGCCTAACATTTCGCTAAAAAATTCCCTTTTGCTCAATGCGGGTGCAAATATAACCTAACTTTCCATGTTTTAAGCATTTGCTTGATTTTTAAGGTATTAGCCTTTAGCTACGGATCGAAGAAAAGTGAGGCATGTTCTTCGGTTTCAAAAACATTCTTTTGTGAGCATCGGTTGAAGGGGTATAATCGTTCACCCCTAATCCCAAAGAACATGTTCGGATTATTCAAAAAAGACCCCGCTAAAAAGCTCGAAAAAGCCTACAAAGCTACGCTAGAAGAAGCTACACAACTCCAACGCAATGGCGATATACAAGGCTATGCCCTTAAAATGGAAGAAGCCGAGAAAATTGCCGCACAACTTCAAGAACTTCAACAGAAATAAGTAGAACACTTATATTAGAGGGAAGATTGACTTACAGAACTCATGATAAGCAAACGACCCAAACGCGATACTGGCATTTTGAGTTGGGCGGAAGCCGACCGGCCTCGTGAAAAATTGCTAATGAAAGGGAAAGCCGCTCTTTCCGATGCAGAGCTTATTGCTATCCTGATTGGTTCGGGCACTACTTCGTTGAGTGCCGTAGATGTAGGCAAAGCACTCCTTAAAGCCGCAAACCACAACCTAAACGAACTAGCCCGTTTCTCTCTTAACGATTTAAAAAAAATCCCTGGCATTGGCGAGGCTAAGGCGGTAACCATCATGAGCGCTTTGGAACTTGGCAGGCGGCGTAAAGAAGCCGATAGCTTAAAACGAGAACAGATCCGTTCTTCTCAAGATGCCTACCAATGCATTCGGGCAGAGCTACTCGACTTGCCCCACGAAGAATTTTGGGTTATTTTAATGAACCGGGCTAATATGGTACTTAAAAAAGTACCCATTAGCAAAGGCGGGGTATCCGGCACGGTCGCCGATCCTAAAATCATTTTTAAAGTGGCGTTGGAGAGCTCGGCATCGTCGTTGATTTTAGTACATAACCACCCCTCAGGCAATTTGCAACCCTCCGAAGCCGATAAACGACTGACTCGCAAAATGGTAGAAGGGGGGAAAATGCTCGATTTGCCTGTGCTCGATCACCTCATTTTTACCAACCACGGCTATTACAGTTTTGCCGACGAAGGTATGCTTTAAACCCAGTGTAGTATGCAGAGTAAATACATTTTTTTTATCGGAGTGATTGTCGTAGTAGGGTTAGTTATGTTTTATTCTTTTTCCGACCAAAGCATTAGCCAAGATTACATCGCTCAAATAGAAGCGCAACGCGAAGAGAAAAATACGTTCTTCCGCAAGAACAGCCAATCGCCCCTTTCAACCGAGCAAAAAAATGCCTTTACAGGGCTGCGTTTCTATCCACCCGACATCACTTACCGGGTAGAAGCCCTGTTGGAACGTTTCGAGTTGAAAGAAGCGGTTCAAATTGCTACTTCTACTGGCGAAACACAGCAGTACCTCAAGTATGCTAAGGCGAAATTCAAACTGAAAGGGAAACCTCACGAACTCATTTTGCTGAAACCCCTCCGCCCTATGCCGGGGCAATCGCCTAAGATGATTTTCCTCCCCTTTACCGACGACACCAGCGGGCGTGAAACCTACGGAGCCGGGCGCTACCTCGACCTCGAAGTCAATGAACAACAAGCTACCGTACAAATTGATTTTAACCTTGCCTATAACCCCTACTGCGCCTACAACGAGGTGTACGAGTGCCCCTTTCCGCCACCGGAAAACTACCTCGACACGCGCATTTTAGCTGGAGAAAAAGTTTACAAACCATAACTGTATTCGCTTTAAAAGCACAAGGTTTTAAAGCAATCCGTTTTCTTGCATATTATCCTCTTATAAAAAACATGGTACACGTATGATGCTTCCTCCTCTTTTTAGTTTAGAAAACACGGTTGCCCTAGTAACCGGTGGTACCAAAGGCATTGGCTATGCGATTACCGAAAACTTACTTTCGCTCGGGAGCACCGTAGTGCTTTCGGCGCGCACGGAACGCTCCGTACAAACTTGTGTGGAAACCTTGAGCACTACCTACCCTGATAAGGTTTTTGGAGTAACTGCCGATGTTACCGTAGCTGCCGACCGTAAACGGCTTGTAGCCTTCATAGAAGAACGATGTGAGATACTCCATTTCTTAATCAATAACGTAGGGACAAACATCCGCAAGGAGGCATTGGCTTATACTACAGAGGAAATTGAGCATGTTTTCCAAACCAATCTGCACTCGGCATACCAACTTTCAGTCGAATGCCATCCGCTGCTGAAAACCGCTGAGGGAGCAAGCATCGTGAATGTGTCTTCGGTTGCGGGAATGACTCACCTGCGCACAGGAGTCCCTTACGCGATGACAAAAGCTGCCATGCACCAAATGACACGCAACTTAGCCGTAGAGTGGGCTACCGATGGTATCCGGGTAAATGCAGTAGCGCCTTGGTATATCGAAACCCCATTGGCAAAACAAGTATTGCAAAATGCTGCCTACCGAAACGAAGTGTTGGGGCGTACACCGTTACAGCGCATAGGGCAGCCTGCTGAGGTAGGAGCCACCGTTGCGTTTTTGTGCACAAAAGGGGCGGGCTTTATCACTGGGCAACACCTCGCAGTCGATGGGGGCTTTACCGTGAATGGATTTTAAATAATGCGATAAGTTATTTAAGCAAACCATGGCACAAACTTCGCAAATCCGCATTCGGAAAATTGGTATTTGGGCAGGGCCGCTGGCTCTTCTGGTACTTTGGTGGGCGCCTACCCCGGTACTACTATCGTCAGAGGCGCAAAAAGTAATCGGTGTTGCTGTGTGGATGCTCATTTGGTGGATAACCGAAGCGGTTTCCCTTCCGGTAACCGCCTTGCTGCCCTTGGTGCTCCTGCCCCTTTCCAACGTTATTCCCATTCAAGAAGCCGCAGCTCCGTATAGTAGTCCCATTGTATATTTATTTATGGGCGGGTTTGTAATTGCTCTCGCCATGGAAAAATGGAAACTACATTTGCGTATAGCGCTTTCCATTGTAAAACTTACCGGTACACATGCCAACGGCATTATCTTAGGGTTTATGTTGGCAACAACAGCCTTGAGCATGTGGATTAGCAATACAGCCACTACCGTGATGATGTTGCCCATTGCCACGTCGGTCATTGCGCTATTGATTGGCGATGTAGCACAACAGGGGCAAAAAAACTTTGCGCTTGCGCTTATGCTAGGCGTTGCCTATGCAGCTAACATTGGTGGGGTAGCTACCTTAGTAGGGACTCCTCCCAACTCGGTATTGGCAGGGTTTATTGCTTCTACGTACGGCTACGAAGTAGACTTTGCCGCATGGTTTTTTATGGGTTTTCCTTTTACACTCACCATGCTAGCCATTACTTATGTAGTACTGATTAAAGTAATCTATCCCAATCGGTTGGGGCATATCGAAGGGTCTGCCGAATTGATTGAAGAACGCTTGAAAGCACTGGGGGCTATGAGCACTCCTGAAAAACGAGTGCTGCTTGTATTTGCCCTTACGGCAGTACTTTGGATTTCCAGAAGCTACATCAACCCCTTTTTACCCTTTAGCCTTAGCGACCCTGTCGTTGCAATGTTGGGTGCTATTTCGATGTTCGTTATCCCTTCAGAAGGGTGGCAAAAGCCAGCTCTTTTGCAATGGGAAGATACTCAAAAGCTTCCTTGGGGCATTTTGTTGCTCTTTGGCGGTGGGCTTTCCCTTGCCGCGGCACTTTCCACTACCGGTGTGATTGATCTGATTGGAAAGGCAGTAGCCGAGGGCAATCAGCTCTCAGTATTTGCGGTAATTGCATTGCTAACCATACTGGTTTTATTTATGACGGAAGTGATGAGCAACGTGGCACTCGTCGCAGTTTTTATGCCAGTAGTCGCTGGCATTGCCGCTGGGTTAAACACGCCCATGCTTTGGGTTGCCATCCCGATGACCATCGCTTCCTCGTGTGCGTTTATGTTGCCCATGGCAACCCCTCCGAATGCCATTGTGTTTGCCAGTGGGCATATCAAAGTAGCTCAAATGGTAAAAGCCGGCACATTGCTCAATCTCATTTCTATTATATTATTAATGCTTTGGGGGCAAACGTTTGTGCGCTGGTTTTTTTAAATGATGCCCTCGCCGCAAAATGTAAGTTAGGAAAAACGGGCATGTACATTTCCCCAAGCTATTTATATTTGCCGCATGGCAAAAAAAGAACAATCTCAAGAAAACACCCTTTTTCAAAAAGTGGTATCGCATGCGAAGGAATACGGATTTGTGTTTCCTTCCAGCGAAATATACGACGGACTGCAATCCGTGTACGACTACGGGCAAAATGGCGTAGAGCTTAAAAACAACCTCAAGCAGTTCTGGTGGAAAGCAATGACCCAACTCAATGCGAACATTGTAGGGTTAGATAGTGCAATTTTTATGCACCCCACCATTTGGAAAGCCTCGGGACACGTGGATAGTTTCAACGACCCGATGATCGACAACAAAGACTCTAATAAGCGCTACCGCGCCGATGTGCTGTTGGAAGACTGCGCCTCAGAATATGAAAAAGCAGGCGAGCCGGAAAAAGCCAAGGCATTGGTAAGCCGAATGAACCAATTGCTTGAAGCCGAGGACTTACAGGGCGTTCACGATCTGATCGTGGCAGAAAACATCGTTTGCCCACTGAGCGGAACAGCTAACTGGACTGAAGTCCGCCAGTTTAACCTCATGTTCGATACCAAAACCGGCTCTGTTGCAGAAGCTGCTAATACCATTTACCTCCGCCCTGAAACGGCACAAGGCATTTTTGTGAACTTCTTAAATGTGCAAAAATCGGCACGTCAAAAAATACCGTTTGGGATTGCACAAATTGGGAAAGCGTTTCGTAACGAAATTGTCGCACGACAGTTTATTTTCCGAATGCGCGAGTTCGAACAAATGGAAATGCAATTTTTTGTACGCCCCGGCACAGAGCTAGAGTGGTACGAAACCTGGAAAGAAGCTCGTATGAAATGGCACCAATTGCTTGGGGTAAAGCAAGAAAACTATCGTTTCCACGACCACGAAAAGTTAGCGCATTATGCCAATGCTGCCTGCGATATCGAATACCAATTCCCCTTTGGATTTAAAGAAGTGGAAGGCATCCATTCCCGCACCGATTTCGATTTGAGACGCCATCAAGAGTTTTCGAAGAAAAAGCAACAGTTCTTTGATCCGGAAATTAACCAAAACTACGTGCCGTATGTGATTGAAACCTCCATCGGTGCCGACCGCCTATTCCTCATGGTACTGTCCGAGGCGTACACCGAACAAGAAGTAGGCGAAGGCGACAAGCAAAAAACACGGGTTTTCCTTAAGTTTAACCCAGCGTTTGCGCCGGTAAAAGCGGCAATTCTTCCGTTGGTGAAAAAGGATGGGCTGCCTGAAAAAGCTATGGCACTCTACGACGAATTGAAATTCGATTTCAACATCATCTACGAAGAACAAACTGCGATCGGAAAACGCTATACTCGCCAAGATCTAATTGGGACTCCCTATTGCGTAGTGGTAGATCACCAGACGTTGGAAGATGATACTGTTACCATCCGCGACCGCGATACTACCGAACAAACGCGCATTAGCATTAGCCAAGTGCATGGCTACTTAGCTGAGCGCACTTCTATGAAAGCGCTGCTCAAGCAGCTATAACCTTTATAGATTTTCTTCATTTGTACAGAAAGCTCCATTCTAATTGCAAGATTGGGGCTTTTTTATCGCTTCACTTCTTTTTCATATAAGGAAATCCACTCAGAAGGAGTCATTTTTTGAGCGAGTTCTACGAGTAAATCGTATGGAATATTTTCTACTTTTTTAAAGCGGATGCAGCTTTTCCCCATATCAAGTTTGGTGGGCGAGTACTTAGGGTAGGCTTCGGTAAACCACGTTAGGAGCGAGGGGTCGGCGTACATTCCGGAGTGGTACAGGGCAATGTAGTTTTTTTGGTTACCCAAGCTGATGAACGGAAGGGGTTCTTTGGGGTTGCAATGGTACCCAGCTGGGTAAAGGCTATGCGGCACTACGTAGCCAACCATTCCGTACGACATCGATTCTTCAAAACCACTGGGTAGATGTTCGCGCAGCAAAGCCCTCAGTTTTTGGAATGCGGCTTTCCGCTCTTCAGGAAGTTGGGCAACATACTCGTCGGGCGTATTGGCATCAATTTTCATAGCTGTTTGTTTTTGCGAAAAAATCATTCTGCTTTAAGTTACAAAAATCAATAATTACCAAGCAGCGTTGTGCTATTTTTCTGCTATCGTTACCTTTAACAAGGAAATAACGGCAAACAGATGAATCGGCTACAGCGATTTATATCAGATTACTTTGGCATGACACGGCGCGAAGCAAATGGCTTCTTAGTAGTGTTTATATTAACTTTTCTTATCGTGCTAGCGCCTTTGTTTTTCAAGAGTTTGTACGAACCGAGTAAGGTGGAAAACCAAACCGATGCCGCTACGCTAGATAGTTTAGTGGCTGTACTTGCTCAACAGAGCGAAGAGGTTGAAAAAAGTAGAAGGAGATATGCAAATCAACCAGCAAAAGCTGAAAAAAAAGAAGTGTTCCCCCCAAAGTTGGTAAGACGCTTCCCCTTCAACCCCAATACGGCGACAGTGGCTCAGTTAGAAGAATTGGGCATTCCATCTTTCATAGCCAAGCGCATTGAAAATTACAGAACTAAAGGAGGAGCTTTTCGGTATAAAGAAGATTTGCAGCGAATTTACGATTTTCCCGACTCAACGTACAGAGTGTTATATCCTTATATTCAGTTGCCTGCCAAACAAGAGCTACCAGCAGAAAAGAGAGAATCCACCGAGATTGCAGAAGATATTTCACCCAACGCAGAACCTACACCTGCAAAAGTTGAAAAGGCGATTACCCCCTTCGAATTGAACAGTGCGACAGCCGAAGAACTACAACAAATTCGAGGGATTGGCACAACGCTTTCGGAGCGGATTATCAGTTTTCGCGATAAACTAGGGGGTTTCCATAGCACTGTACAGGTGTACGAAGTTTATGGACTTGATACCGCCGTATGTGTTCGGTTGCTCGAAGTTGCCACGCTCGATTCTCTCAGCATTCGGAAAATCAACATCAACACTGCTACGCAAGCAGAGTTGGGCAACCATCCGTATATCCACAAAGGCTTAGCCCGCGTTTTAGTAAACTACCGCTCGCAGCATGGTAATTACGCCTCAGCAAACGACTTACGGAAAATCCGTATTTTGGAAGAAGCCACCTTGCAAAAGCTACTACCTTATCTCCAATTTTAGCATTGCACACAGCCATCGCTCAAAATCCAGTAGCTATTTTATAAATTTGTTAACCTATTTGTAACGAATCGACCACTCATTTACAACACAATAATGAACGAACTGAAATATTCTAAACTAGATAGTAACCGCTTTGGGCTAGTCATCTACCGCGCTCGCATGGAAGAAATTGATGCCCAGCTGATTTTATCGCAAATTTTAGAACACAATATTGATACGGCAATTATCCGAATTCCTACCACGCAACTTACCCAAATTCATAAGTTGGAGAAAATTGCCATGCCCTTCATGATTACCGATACCTTAGCATATTACGAGTACGATTTGCTCAGTTACGAACCTACCGCCCTACAAAATGACGACTTAGAGTTCGTTGTAGCGCAGCCTAGCGACCATGCAACTCTCAATCATATTGTGCGCGAAACCTTCGTTAGCTATGTGAACCACTACCGCATGAACCCGTTCTTTGATAACGAGAACGTAACCGAAGGCTACCAAGATTGGGTGCGGAGCTATGCCGAGAACGACCCTACCCGCATCTGCTGGCTCGTAAAACGAAAAGGTGAAGTAGTTGCCTTTGCCACGTTTAACCTCGAAAGCGAATTCAAGATTAAAGGAATTTTATACGGTGTGAAACCTTCTGAGCGAGGCGGTGGCATCTTCCAAGATATTATGCGGTATGCGAAAAACTATGGTAAAGCGAAGGAAAAGGAAGTGATGCAGGTAACAACTCAAATTGAAAATTTGACTGTACAACGCGCTTGGACCCGAAAAGGCTTCACGCTACACCATACCAGCAATACAATCCACATCAACGCTATGCTTACCAAGTCGGTATTCGATAACTTCAACATCAAAACGGTGCTCGAATCCGAAGATTTTAACCCTAAAAAGGTATCGAACCGCCACATTTTACGGCAAATCAATTATCACTTCGATTATAAACAAAATATTGTAACGCAAAACCATCAGTTCGTAAATATTAAAACCCTGCAACCCAAACAAGACTACACCCTGCGCTTCTCGTTTCCGGTAGGGAATAAAGGTTTGCTACGGGTACTCGATAACGAGGAAAGAGAAACCTATATGCTCGTTTATTTTGATTTACGACACTTTTTAGCCTAACACGTATGCAAAAAACTGCGATTATCGCCGGTGCTACCGGGCTGGTAGGGCAACAGCTCTTGCAACAACTTCTTGATGACGATGCTTTTGAAAAAGTGAAAGCATTGGTACGCCAACCGCTCTCTTTTGAACATCCTAAGCTTGAACCAATCCAAGTCAACTTTGATAGGCTTGTTGACTTTCAATCGCAGTTTAATGCCGATTGTGCCTTTTGTTGCTTAGGGACCACCATCAAAAAAGCAGGCTCGCAGGCAGCATTTCGCAAAGTGGACTTCGATTACGTAGTACAGTTCGCCGAGTGTACCCTTGCCCAAGGCGCTACCGATTTTTTGCTCGTATCGGCTATGGGAGCTAAAGCCGATTCGCTTCTGTTTTACAACCGAGTAAAAGGCGAAGCCGAAGATGCCGTAAAGCAGTTGGGGTTTCGCTCGGTGCATATTTTCCGCCCCTCGTTACTCCTGGGCAATCGCTCCGAAAAACGCCTGGGCGAAGATGTGGGAAAAGTGGTAAACAAATGGCTCAATCCGTTGATTCCCTCAGCATACAAAGGAATTGAAGCGAAAGTGGTAGCCAAAGCAATGCGATTAATGAGCCAGCGTAGTAGCGAAGGCGTCCAAATTTATCTCTCCGATGTTATTCAGAAACTAGGCTAAGGCAGGCGTTACCTCTGTGCATAGCTCCGTATAGTTTACGGTTTTATTTCCCGGACAGATAATCGGTAAAACCCTGAACAAACCAGAGTTGCCCATGTTCTTACTATGAAGCATTTTTTGGTAAAGGGCATTCTCGTGCTCTTCTCATAGCCGCTATTTTTTTCGGTAGCGTGCAAAACAAAAATCTATAACTATAACTTATAATTAAATAAAAAATATAAATACTGATTATCTATTGATAATCGTACATTTGATACTGAGTACAATTTTATTCACCTAACTATATTCATCAACAAAATGGCAGATCACACAAAATCAAACGCATCAGCAGAAGCTACGAATGGAATGAGCAAATGTCCTTTCCACGGCGGGCAAGTAAAGCAAAGTGCCGGTGGCGGGACTTCTAACCGAGATTGGTGGCCTAACCAATTGAAGCTGAACATTTTGCGCCAGCACTCTGCGCTCTCTAACCCTATGGAAGAGGGCTTTAACTATGCAGAAGAGTTCAAAAAACTCGATTTAGAAGCGGTAAAGAAAGATCTTTATGCACTGATGACCGACTCACAAGATTGGTGGCCGGCTGACTACGGACACTATGGCCCGTTGTTTATCCGCATGGCTTGGCACAGTGCCGGAACGTATCGTATCCAAGATGGCCGCGGAGGCGGTGGTGCGGGTGCGCAGCGTTTTGCCCCTCTGAATAGCTGGCCTGATAACACAAACCTCGATAAAGCACGTTTGTTGTTGTGGCCTATCAAAAAGAAATATGGAAAGAAAATCTCTTGGGCCGATTTGATGATTTTAGCCGGTAACTGTGCTCTTGAATCGATGGGCTTTAAAACCTTCGGATTTGGCGGAGGCCGCGAAGATATTTGGGAGCCAGAAGAGGATGTATATTGGGGTTCTGAAAAAGAAATGCTAGGCGTTGAACGCTATACCGGCGAGCGCGAGTTGGAAAACCCGTTGGCAGCTTCGCACATGGGCTTAATTTACGTAAACCCTGAAGGTCCTGATGGTAAACCTGACCCGGTTGCAGCAGCACACGACATCCGCGAAACATTTGGCCGTATGGCGATGAACGATGAAGAAACCGTAGCGCTGATTGCCGGCGGACACACCTTCGGCAAAACGCACGGAGCAGCACCCGACGCTGAGTACCTCGAAGCAGAGCCAGCAGGCGCTCCTATCGAAATGCAAGGCTTAGGATGGAAAAATAACTATGGCACAGGCGTAGGCAACGATACCATTACTAGTGGCTTAGAAGGAGCTTGGACTAAAACACCTACCAAGTGGAGCAACGATTACTTCGACCACCTGTTTGGCTACGAGTGGGAACTTACCAAAAGCCCTGCCGGTGCTTACCAGTGGAAACCAAAAGATGGCGCAGGCGAAGGAACTATCCCTGATGCTCACGACCCTGAGAAAAAGCATGCTCCTTTCATGCTAACTACCGACTTATCGCTTCGGATGGATCCTGAATACGAGAAAATTTCACGCCGTTTCCACGAAAACCCCGATCAGTTTGCCGATGCCTTTGCACGTGCTTGGTTTAAGTTAACCCACCGCGACATGGGCCCTCGTTCTCGCTACTTAGGCCCTGAAGTACCAGCGGAAGAGCTTATCTGGCAAGATCCTATCCCTGCGGTAGACCACGAACTTATCGACGAGAAAGACATTGCAGGTTTGAAAGAAGAAATCTTGGCAACAGGACTGTCTGTATCGCAACTAGTAACTACGGCATGGGCATCTGCTTCTACGTTCCGTGGTTCCGATAAGCGGGGTGGTGCCAATGGAGGACGTCTGCGCTTGGCGCCTCAGAAAGATTGGGAAGCCAACAACCCAGCTGAATTAGCGAAAGTGTTGGAGGTACTAGAAAAAGTTCAAAGCGATTTTAACGGAGCACAAGCCGGCAACAAAAAAGTGTCTATGGCTGATCTCATCGTATTAGGCGGATGCGCAGCTATCGAAAAAGCAGCGAAAGATGCCGGACACGATATCACTGTGCCATTTAACCCAGGCCGTACCGATGCCTCGCAAGAACAAACCGATGTAGAGTCGTTTGAAGTATTGGAGCCGTTAGCCGATGGTTTCCGCAACTATAAGAAAAAAACGCACGTGGTTTCTGGCGAAGAAATGTTAGTAGACCGCGCACAGTTGATGACCCTAACCGCTCCTGAAATGACTGCACTTATTGGCGGTATGCGTGTATTGGATACAAATTTTGATAAATCGAAGCATGGCGTATTCACCAGCCGCCCTGGGCAATTAACAAACGATTTCTTTGTGAACCTGCTCGACTTTGGGGTTACCTGGAGTGCAGTTTCTGAAGAAGATGAACTATTTGAAGGCCGCGACCGCAAAACCGGTGAAGTAAAATGGACAGGCTTGCGCGTGGATCTTATCTTCGGTTCAAACTCAGAACTTCGCGCTATTGCAGAAGTATACGCTTGTGAAGATTCGCAAGAGAAATTTGTGAAAGATTTTGTAGCCTCATGGGATAAAGTGATGAACCTCGACCGCTTTGAACTTGCGTAAACAGTACGCTACCAATCAAGCATACTGTTTTATACAAACTAGCCACTCTCAGTTGTTGGGAGTGGCTTTTTGTTGATTGCTGCGCATGAAAATCTCCGAGCTACTTCCTCATGCGGAGACCGTACCGCCATTGTAACCACTTTTGGTATAGGCGATGCAGCCGAATACGTCGGGCTGCTAGTACCCCCCAAAGCCTATCAGATAGGCGGATACTATCAATGCTTTTCAGTACATCAAAAAATTGCTGGGCAAGCTCAAAATGCTCGGTAAGTACTGAAAGCCTCCGATGATAACGCACCGAAACTGCTAAAGCGGCATCGTCTTCTTGGGTTCGGTTGAGTATTTTTGCTTTTTGGCATATCAACAGCGTAGAAACTAAATGATTGCCTGCTTGCTTGCTAAAAAACGTTTTCCCATGAGAGTAACGAACCTCTCGTTTTGCCGTCAAAATTTCTGCTGAAAACGCATACTTTGTAATTTGCCCGGAACGCACCCAAAAATCGTAGTCTTCGTAACTGAGCGATTCATCATAACCGCCGAGCGCATCGAGTAGCGCTTTTCGCATCATCATGGTGGGGGTACAAATGAATTGCCTCTTTACCAAATGGGGGTAAACCGCTCCTGAAGGGATTGCATTTTTGAGTTTGCCATTTACTGTGCGTGCATAGTAGGAGCGTATTAGTTGCCCTCGCTCGTCGATGAGGTCGGCATCGGAAAAAGCAACCCCGTACGAGTCCCCCTTTGCTTCCAAAAGTCCCACCTGTTTCTCGATACGCTGCGGATACATTACGTCATCGGTAGCAAAATCAATTATATAGACTCCTTTTGCTTGCACCAACCCTCGATTGAACGCTTTACAGTTCCCTTGATTGGTTTCTAGGAAAATACATTGCACTAGAGGATGTTGCTTTGTAAACGCCCGAATTTTTGAGGTACTTCCGTCGGTACTAGCATCGTCGACTACAATCAGCTCTACATTTGGGTAGGTCTGCTGCATGACTGATTGAAGCGCTTCTTCTACAAACGAAGCGTGGTTATGGCACAATGCTATGACTGAAACAAGTGGAAAAGATGACATGTTAAAATCTTATATTTGAGATATGCTCTATATAACTTTTATGTCATGACAAGAAAATACCACTGGCTCGATCACCTTTTCAATTTTATTGCGGTAATTCTAGGCGTATATCTCGCATTTTATATCAATGAACGAGCAAAAATTAAGGCAGAAAAACAGGAAAGGCGCATCTTGATTCAGTCGTTGATTAACGACCTTTCCGGCGATATTTCCACATACGAAGAATACCAAATTCCACTAAATCGGCAATATCAGGCAAATATAGATACGCTATTAGCCTCGCTAGCTAGCAATAATTTAGCGGCAATCAACACACAATTACCAACTATTTTTCAGGTTGAAAATTATGTCCCCACCACTTCAACGTATAGTTCTATGAAGGTATCAGGTAAAATACGATTACTTGATGACTTAACTCTTCAAAAAAAGTTAACAGACTTTTATGACGGACAGGCGCTCGAAAGCAATCGAAAGGGAGAGTTTCAGGTAGATTACTTTACAAACGATTTACTGGATTGGTTTACTAACAATGCTGATTTAACAACGATGGAAATAAGCAATGACGCAAATTTGACTGTACTTAATAACAAAATCATGATATATGAGAGCTTGCTGGCACAGAAAATCAGCAGCTATGAGCTCGTTGTGGAAGAGTCTAAAGTATTAAAAACACACCTAGATTCCCTGTTGAACGTTCAATAACAAGGCAAGCTAGTCTGCTGCAAAAATGTGTGGTAATTAGTTTTTGGAGACCGTACTTATCTTGCATAATCAATCGCCCGATTTTCGGCGTTCCTCCAAAGGGATAAAATCGTTGGCTACAAACTTGAACTGGTCAAAAATAGAGCGAACAAGTCGTTTCAGGTAGCGTTCGTCAGAGGCGTTGATTTCCCCCATCCCAAAAACACCTGAAGCATACCCCTGCCACACTACAGTTTCGCCGTCGCGGTCATACAACGAAATGAGCAGCGTTCCTTCTCGGAGCTTATATTTTACGGCATCATATTCTTCATCTCGCTCACCATTTTTAACCCAATAGACGATATCGGGCTGTTCATAGCCTTTAAACTGCATATCGCCAAAGAAAATTTTGTACGACACCAGCAAGTTTGGATTACGGCAGTGAGTTTATAGCCCTGCAAGTTAAGACGAGAGCGAATGGCGTTGGCGAGAATCACGTTACGCTGAGAGGTATCTTCGAGGAGCTCATCGAAAAAGTTAAACGATTTGTAATCGTTGAAATTACCGGCGTAACTATAGTCCGACTCTACTCGATAATTGCCGTAGTTTAAGCAGCCAGTTAACCCCAAAAGCGATAGAATGAGGAGATAGAAAGTAGTTTTGCGCATCATCATGGTGGGCGTGCAGATGAATTGCCACTTCACTAAATGGGCATATACCTCCCCTGATGGGATTTTTTGAGCAAATTTACCACTGGGCGTGCGAGGGTAATACGTGCGTATATGCTCTCCTTGTTCGTCGATTAAATCGGCATCGGAGAAGGCAACTCCATAGGCAAGCCCTTTGGTTTCGAGCAATTCTACTTGCTGTGCAATGCGGTGCGGGTACATCAGGTCGTCTGTAGCAAAATCGACCACATATGTTCCTTGGGCAAGGGCGAGCCCTCGGTTGAACGCCTTACAATTCCCTTGATTCGTTTCTAGCAAAAGGCACTGCACGGCAGGGTGTTGTTGGGCAAACGCCTGAATTTTTTCTGCACTGCCATCGGTGCTAGCATCGTCCACTACAATCAGTTCTACCTTTTCATAGGTTTGCTGTAGAACCGATCGGAGCGCATCTTCTACAAAAACAGCATGGTTGTAGCACAGTGCTATCACCGAAACAAGGGGACGTGTATCAGCCATGTACAAAAGTGTGAGGATAACCAAAGAATAGTTACAGTATACAACTTTGTAGGATAATAACTGCTTTTACTGCAACGTGCATACTTCTAACTTAACGTCTTTGTGCATCCGCTACGCTTCTCAAATCTTACTATCTTTATCGGTATAAATCTTTACATACAGATTTTTCTTTTTATGGCTAAACCGAAACTGTTCTTACTCGATGCTATGGCGCTGATTTACCGCGCCCATTTTGCTTTTAGCAAAAACCCTAGAATTAACTCCAAAGGCTTGAATACCGGGGCAACGTTGGGCTTTGTAAATGCACTTTGGGAAATCATCAGTAAAGAAAAACCAACGCATTTGGGTGTGGCATTCGATACTTCGGCACCTACCTTTCGGCACAATCAGTTTGCCGAGTACAAGGCAAACCGCCAAGAACAGCCCGAAGAAATCCAGATTTCCATCCCTATTATTAAAGATGTAGTGCGGGCTTTCCAAATTCCTGTGTTGGAAAAAGATGGGTTTGAAGCCGACGATATCATTGGAACCTTGGCAAAAAAAGCAGCAAAAGAAGGCTTTGAAGTCTTTATGATGACCCCCGATAAAGACTACGGTCAACTGGTGGAAGAGCATATCTATCTATACAAACCAGCGTTTATGGGAAATGCGGTAGAGGTGATGGGCGTACCCGAAGT